>JAFCGA010000001.1 GCA_017608345.1 Candidatus Pacearchaeota archaeon
TCCAAGCGGTAGCGGTAAGAGTACAATTATGCATATTCTCGGAGCGCTAGATAATCCATCAAAAGGCAGTGTGAGAATTAATAAACGAAATATCGCTGAACTTAACGAATCAGAATTGGCAATGCTTCGTGGAGATACAATCGGTTTTATTTTCCAGCAATTTAATTTAATTCCTACTCTGAGCGCATTACAAAATGTTATGTTGCCGATGGATTTCCTAGAAAAGCCACCGGAAATTGCGCAGGAACGGTCGAGGAGTCTGCTGAAAATGCTAAATTTAAAAGATCGGATTGATCATAAACCTACTGAATTAAGCGGTGGTGAGCGTCAAAGAGTTGCGATTGCTCGATCGCTAGCAAATGATCCCGAAATTATACTTGCGGATGAGCCAACAGGTAATCTGGATAGCAAGTCAGGTAGATATGTGATGGAGTTCTTAAGCAAGTTAAATAAGGAAGGCAAGACAATTATCTTGGTTACGCATGATCTTGAGTTGGTAAAACATGCTGACCGAATTATTTATGTTCGAGATGGAATCATCGAGAAAGATAAGAGAATTAGAGGAATAGCGAGATGAAAAAGAAATTATTGAGTGGAATATTTATATTAGTGGCTTTATGCTGTTTTAGTTTAGTTTCAGCAATTGAAGTTAACTTTACAAGTTCTGAAGCTGTATCTCAGATTAGAATAGATCAGCTAAAGTATGAACCTTATCCAGTTAATCCGGGTGAGTATTTTGATTTGTGGATTAAAGTAGAAAAGACAGGTAGTGATTTAACTAGTGATGCTGTGTTTGAGTTGCTGCCAGAGTATCCGTTTTCTTTGGACTCAAATGAACGCGCGATTCGGAGCTACGGAAAGATAACTAATTTTCCAGATGATCGCCCGATTGTGATCAAGTATCGCATAAGAGTGGATGAAGATGCTGTAGAAGGAACAAATACAATAGAACTAAAGTACAGCGCCGACGGAATATCCTCTTCGAATTGGGGAAGAAATTCTTTTGACATCGAAGTAGCTGATGCTCAGACTGATTTTGATATTGTTGTTCAGGATGTTAGCGATTCAGAAGTATCGTTTGCAATTGCAAATATCGGTAAGAACACCGCTAATTCAGTTATAATAAAGATACCCGAGCAAGATAATTTTAGAACGGTTGGAACCGCAGGTCAGATGCTTGGTAATCTGGAGAACGGGGATTATACAATTGCTAGCTTTAATATCGCTGGAGCAAGAGGATCAATTGGATCAGATTCAGGACAACCTCTAACGCTTCAAGTGGATTACACAGATAATATTGGTGAGCGTAGAACTCTTGTAAAAGAAGTTTCGTTTAGTTCAGGGCTTTCATCAGCACCAGCAGGTATGGAGAATGCAGGTCAGATGAGCGGAAGCCGTCGAACTCAAATACAAACTAGCCCTAGTATTTTTCAGAGCAGTTGGTTTTGGGCGATAATTATAATTGTTAGTTGCATAAGTGCAATAATAATATACAAGAAGTATATTAAGAAGCGAGTGAAGCGCAAAAGTAAGTAGATGAAACTTCGAAAATCCTTGCAGCTGTCATTTAATATCCTTCAGAATAGCAAGCTACGAAGCTGGCTTACAATAATTGGAATTATTATTGGGATAGCTGCAATTGTCTCAATTGTCTCAATAAGTAATGGTGCAAAACAGAGCTTAGAAGAACGCTTAGGTGGTTTGGGAGCAGATGTTATAACTATTTCTCCAGGATTTTCGCAGGCAAGCGGTTCAGGCGGACACTTTAGACGTTCTTTTGGTGAGACAAGTCCGTCTGCAGCAGAGCAAAAGAATCTCACTTCTAAAGATGCTATCGCTCTGAAAGGTGTGCAGAATATTAAGTACATTATGGGAAGTGTTTCTGAGCGAGCAGACATTGCTTATTCGGGTAAAACTGCTTCAGTCTCAGTTAGTGGAGTTGATACTCTTGTTTGGAAAGATATTACTACTGAAACTATTGCTTCGGGGAGATACTTGACTAAAGGTGATGCTTATTCGGTAGTTTTAGGTGGACGAATAGTTGAGTCTACTTTCGAAGAAGGAATACCTCTAAATCGGAGAGTGACTATCGAAGGCAAGTCCTTTAAGGTCGTAGGAATATTAGAAAGCGGCAGTACAATTTACATGCCGATTGAGATTGCAAGAATTATCTTAGAAGACGTAGGGGATAAAGAGTTTGATTCAATCTCTGTTAAAATAGAAGATGTTGATCTTTCAGATGATACTGTTGCTAGCATTGAGAAAAAGCTAATGATGTCTAGAGGGATTTTGCAGGAGCGAGAGCGAGATTTTTCTGTTTCGTCAGTAAAAGCAATGCAAGAGACTATGAGCGCGACAATGGATACTATGTCTCTCTTTCTAAGTGCGATTGCAGCTATTTCCTTACTTGTCGGCGCAGTTGGTATTGCTAACTCAATGTTTACTTCAGTTTTAGAAAAGACAAAGGAAATTGGGATAATGAAATCTATTGGTGCTAAGAATCGAGATATAATGTTAATCTTCTTGTTTAACGCAGGGATGATTGGATTAGTTGGCGGTATCGGCGGAGTTATTCTTGGATCGATTATTTCGTCAATTATCGGTTCTGCTGGGGGCTTATCTCCGTCCAATGGAATGATGAGAATGTTTAGCTCTACTCTAATTACTCCGCAGCTGATAATCGGTACTTTACTCCTAGCTGTTTTAATCGGAATGATCGCAGGAGCTATTCCTGCTTATCGAGCTTCGAAGCTAGACCCTGTTGATGCGCTAAGATATGAGTAATTAGTAACGTAAGAGTCCACCAATTCCACCAAGAGAATCAAGTTTCTTACCTGCTTCATTCTTAGAATCAATAATATGAACCTCGCCTTTCGAAGCTTCGATAGCATCGATTATCTGGCTAACTTCTTCTTTGTGGATCTCTAGAAAAGTATCACTAACTAAAAGAACTCTGATCGCGGCGATGTTTGACTGGACTTCATCGATTCCGTAGATAACTTTCCCACCTTTAGCAATCTCGCCCAAGAGCTTTTCAACTAGCTGTGTCTCGCGAGCTACTCGTGATTCTGAAATAATTTTGTTTAGCTTGCCTTCAGAAATTAGCTCGTGAATTCCTCTCTTGCTGCCAGTGCTAACGTTTTCTAGCAAGATTTTTTTAGCTAGCTCCGGAGCTTTAGATTTCAGCTCTTTCAGAACAATATCTTTCCAGATGATTGGGCTAGCTAATACAATGTGCTCAACTCCTTCTCCTTTCTCTTTCAGAATCTTAATCAAACTATCAACGCTAGCTTTCTTTTCTCTTGCTTCTTTCTCTTTTTTTCTACTTAGTCTTAGCTTCATCGAGCCAGCGGATTTAACTCCCGAAGCTGTTAAATGAGCAAAGCTAGCTTGCTCATCATCTAACACACAAAGTAAAACTTTTGGAACTAGCGAGGATTTCTCAGCTTCCCTCAATCGATCGACTTGATATTTCATCCACTTAGCTTTCTCTATTTTCAAATCCATGCCGGGAGCAATAGATAGAGAATGCACAGAGCCTTTTGCAATATTTTCTTTCTCTTCAACAGTCCGGCCGTGCAGCTTAAGCTCGTGTCCTAGCTCGACTTTATCAACTTCAATCTTAATGTAGAAGCTCTTTTTGATAACCTTAGCTCGTTCAGCATCTCCGCCCAGCTTGATCTTGCGAGTTGTCCTAGCTGAGGCTAGATCTCCCTTTTCTATAATCTTGCTAAGGTGCCAGAGATCATCTAGCGAGTTGATTAGTAGCTTAGCATAGCCTGCTTTAGGATTTAGCTTTATTATTTTCATAAAGATAAAGAGAGTTTTCTGTTTATAATATTATTCTTTAGTTCTAAAGAAGTGGCTCTTGCACTTGCAATCCGAACATCCAAAATTTAATACAGCTTCACCTTTGATCCTGGCAGCAATTTCACATTCTTCTTTCTTATTAGATGGAAGTTTAGTTATGTCTACAACTTTAATGTAAGGATGAGAAAGCAAATAATCAATATGCCAGTGCTTCTTTTCAGTTTCACCCCGGCTAGTTCTCAGATGTCTCTCAGTTCTCTTGTCTATATTGTTCATAGCGGATCCTACATAAACGTATTCTCCTGCTTTAAAATCTAGCTCACCTAAGGCTCCGATTTTAATTGTAATATTTTTAGAAATAGAAATGTGTAGTAAATACGCGCCTTTCACTCTCGGACCAGCTTGCACTCGCATTTCGGACAGACTTCTAAATAGCAAGGAGTTCCTAGCTGGTGTGGTTTTTTGTAACCGCATTTCGGACAGATGCAGTATCCTGTGGGTCCTGCTGCAGTTCCACCCATTCGTCCACGTCCGCTAGCTAATCCAGCACCTCTGCCGCTTCCAACTCCCCTTCTTGGTCTTACCATTCTATATTCACCTCCTTCGATTTTAATCCCTCTGCCTTCAACTAACGCAGACGCTACTTTCTTATGCGATGATTCTATAATTCTTGAGAAGGTTGGCTGAGAGACATTCATTTCTTTGGCGCATTTAGCTTGAGTTTTTCCTTCCAAGTCTCTTAGTCGGATTGCTTCCAGCTCAGGTAAAGTCAGACCGATATCCTCAACGCCAACTCTAGCTTGCGCTGGCTTAAAGTAATTAACATCTGGTCGGAATCTGATTCTTCTGCGCAGTAATGGTCTTGGCATCTTAAAGTAGTTCTTTAATTTTCTTCCCTAGCTCGACTATTTTTATCTCGATTCCCGCAGACTTGAGCGAGTTCTTCATGTGCGGTCCAATATGACCAGCAATGATTAAGTTTACTTTTTCATTTTCGAGCATTTTTGCTACGCTTAGCCCCGCGCCGCCGCCAAACTGAAATGGATTTTTAATTGCTTTTATTAGTTTCTTGCCGTCAAAAATCAAATAAAACGGTGCTCTTCCAGCTATTTCACACATTTGTGCATCCTCGTCTTTTCCCATTGAAGCTATTGCTGTTCTCATCTTACTAACCTCTCAATAATCATACCTTGGATTACAGAGAATAAAACCATTACTATTGTTAGCACAGCAGTGTAGATCCAACCGAAATAGAATATTATCATTGGCAGCAGAGGGAGCTTTATCGCTCTGTTGTATAAAAATGTAGCTAGAAAGCCAGTTCTTGCACCGTTTTTCTTTAAGTCGGCTAGCAAAGGATACCACATATAAATCGGACCTGTCGAAATAATTCCAGTTACTACTGCAATAAGCCAGCTCTTTGCTCCAGCTTGCTGTCCGATGTATTTGACTAGCGTCTGAGGATCAACAAAGTAATTTGTTAGAGCCATTAATACAAATATTAATATGAATATTGGAATGATGCTGATAATTATGTTGCTGAAAAATTCAAAGCTCGGCTTGAGTATTTCGGGTTTTAGTAAAACTGCAATCCCGTAGATTATTAGGACTGCAATTAAGAAGTACAACCTAGAATAGCTCTTCTCACTTTTCATAATAGATTAAGCACCCCCACAGTTATTACTGCCACAACAATGGCAAATATGAAAGCGGTTATGTTTCTGGCAATTGCAAATCTCTTTCCTAAAAGCATTGATTCTGCTGGCAATTGAACAACTCCGACTGTTACCCACGCGACTATAAATGCAGTTACTGCGGTTAAGCTAACACCTTGAGAAAGGAATTCTCCGCCTAAGATGTAGCTTGTGATTGGATGACCTAAAAGTATGCTTCCGATAGCACTTCCCGCTATTGAATCTAGTAGAACATTCTTGCTAAATATTAATGCGTAAGCTTCTTTTGGAATAAGAGAATTAGCTAAGCTAACTAGAAGAACAACTCCGAAGATTACTGGCAGATTGTTGTAGAGTGCCTTAGCTGCTTTGATTATTGATTGTTTTAGCTTTTCGATGTTCATAATAAAATAAATGAAGAGCTCTTATCTTAACCGTTTCGGTTAAGAGAGCTCGGAAAGGATAATAAATCCGATTCTGAACTACTTAAGCTCTCCTAATTTCTTCTTAACAGCTTCAATCTCCGTTTCTAGAGCTTTAATTTCGTTGTTTAAGTAACCGCGCTCTTCTTCTTTAGTGGGCTCTGCGTAAGTAAACCGTCTAAATCCGCGTCCAAAGCCTCTACTGAAGCCACGTACAGCTCGCCTGCACGGCCAGCTAGCTTCTCCGTATGGTCCTGTTCCGTCTCCTCTTGGCATGTTTATAACACCTCCACTAATATTATGAATATATATTCATTTATAAAGATTTCTATCTTGGCCGGAACGGCTAAGAGAGCGCGGAAGATCCAAAAGCTCGGCTTCCGGGCTATTTTTGAATATATATTCAATAATAAAACTCGCTTCACAAGTTTTATAGATAAAAATCAAGATTTTGATAACAAAACTTTCCCCGAAGGTTTTATAACTCGAACAAGTTCGAGAATAAAACTTACTGAGTGCTTGTACTTACGTAAGTTTTATAAACCCATATTCATTAGGAAAATCGTAAGATGGGCAGCAAAACAAGAGGGCTAAACGCAGCAAACAAGCTAAAACAAAGAAGAAAAAAACATCGTTATAGCGACAGATGGTTTGTTCGGCGAGTTTTGAAGATAAAGCAGAAAGTAGATCCGCTAGAAGGTTCTCCACAAGCTAGAGGTATTGTTCTTGAAAAGCGGCAGTTAGAGGCTAAACAACCTAATTCCGCTATGCGTAAGGCTGTCAGAGTTCAGCTAATAAAGAACGGTAAGCAGATCACAGCTTTCGTACCACGATCAGGAGCTATCAAATTCATAGATGAGCACGATGAAGTAATTGTCGAAGGGCTCGGCGGTCACATGGGTAAAACTAAGGGAGATATTCCTCAGATTCGATGGCAGGTTGTGAAAGTAAATAACCAGCCGCTAATTCAATTAGTAAGGGGTAAGGTTGAGAAGATTATCGGACGTTAATATGACACAAATCAAAGATTCGCGGACTTCAGCTGCTAAGAAAGCAGCCGAAGTGGTTGATAAAAAAGAGACAAAGAAAGTAGAAGAAAAACCTAAAGTTCAACTTAAATTAGCTAAGAAAGCTGAGCAGTCAGTACCTATTCCTAAGAAAGTAGAGCCTAAACCCGCAGTCAAAATGCAGGAACCAAAGGAAGCTGTTAAAAAAGTAATAGCAATCAAAATCGACGCAAAACCAAAAGAGCAGCCTAAACCTAAAGTAAAAATAAAGATACAGGCAAGGCCGGAAGAGCAGCCAAAGAAACTTTCTAAGCCTGAAATTCATAAATTTAAGCTGTTTGGAGTGTGGGATACTACTGAAATTCAAGTGCTCGATCCCGGGCTAAAGAGATATATTAATTTATATCCATTTCAAGTACCATATACGCAAGGTAGAGAAATCGCTAAACAATTCTGGAAGTCTAAGAAGCCGATAGTGGAGCGGCTAGCTAACAAAGTGATGGTTTCTGGACATAAGGGTAAGAAGCACTGGAGAAGTTCTGGTCACAACGGTGGCAAGAAATTGCTAGCTATGAAGATAGTTATGGAAGCATTCAAGATTATTGAAGCGAAAACTAAGAAGAATCCTGTCGAAGTATTTGTGAGAGCTATTGAAACTGGCTCTCCGCGAGAAGGTATTGTTTCGATTGAATACGGTGGAGTAAGATATCCTAAGGCCGTAGATGTATCTCCGCAGCGGAGAATTGATTTAGTTCTTAGATGGCTAACTCAAGGCGCACATCAGAGTGCTGCTGCTGGCAAAGAATGCAAGAAAAAGATGCCGATGGCACTAGCTGAACAGATCCTATTAACTGCTGACGGCAATAATTCAGCATTCTGCATTTCTAAGAAGATCGATCTAGAACGACAAGCTGCTGCTTCTAGATAATTATAAAAGTATTAGAAGCGAATTCAATTATTTATTAATCCGCTTCATAATTAGGTCAGTTTCTGTATACAGCGATTCATAACCGTCATTATTAATTATTACAAAATCGGCATACTGAAATAGTTTTTTTAATCCAAATCTCTTGAATTCCTTAGCATCTAGCTTCTTAAAGTCAGCCAGTGTTTTAGGATCTCCGCGCCGCCGCCGAGCTTTTATTCTCTTAAATCTGACTTGCTGCGAAGCGTCAATTTGGATAAATTTCAGTTGCCGCTTGAATCTGCGCCTTAGGCATTTGATTTCTGCTTCTTTTCGAATATCAACGATTAGAATTTTCTCCCACTCGCGTTTCTCAGCTTCCGCTACTGCTTTCTTGACTAAGAAGCAAGGATCATACTTATTTAGTTTCTTGCTTAGCTCGTATAAATTATCTCGATTAACTTTGATCCCTCGTTCTTTTGCTTCTCCTCGAAGAATATTCCCTAGCTTTACTGCTTTATACTTATGTTTCTTAATTAAGTAATCTTTCAGAGAATCCTTTCCAGAGCAAATAGAACCGGTGATAGCTATGATTTGCTGGATCATACGCAGTTAATTATCTGCTAGAATAAATAGTTATTGAAATTCGCGAGTTTTGATTAGAAATTATCCAACATAATGAATATCTTCTTTTTCTTTCTTCTTGCCGTTGAGCCACTCGTCGGTTATTTTTTCCATGTAGCCTCTGGCTTTTGTTTTTAGCTCAGGCCAGTCTTTCCATAGATCATTTATGAATTTCGCCTCAGCTTCTTCTGAAATCATAGAAACAGTTATACCGCGGTGCATCCAATAGGATAGCTTCTTATAGAATTTAAACAGTGCATCTTTTTCTTTGCTGTTAAACGCGCCCATTTCGACTAAGGAATGGAGTTCCGAAGGATGTGGATCCAGAACCGGTAGGAAGAACGCTGAGATGCTCCTAATCCTGTTAAGTATAGCTCTCCTTACCTCTTTAATAAGGAAGTGCTGATCTTCAATTAATCTTATCTCGAATTCAGAATCTAAATCTTCGAATTTAGGAAGCTTATATTTAGCTCCTATCTTTTCGTATTTTGTCTTAAGTTTTTTTAACTCTGAATCAGTCATTGTGAATCCTATTTTTGCTTAATCTATTGATTTACAATCCCAAAAATCATAGATTTTTGGTCATGAGATAGTAGTACAGAGTTGACTTTTTAAAGCTAGCGAATCTAATCCTCAATATGGAACCTTCTTACTTGGAGCGGCTAATGGAGCTGACTGGAGAGCCGACAGTAGATGGAATGCTAGACGCAGTATTTGATGGCTTCTCATATTATGGGAATATTGTAGATCACCTGCATATTCAATATGCTCGTCTCAAAAGAGAACGTATACTAAATATAGAATCTGGGTTTGATGCTTTTAACGAAGTAGCAGCGCCGTGGAAAAGACTCAGAATTTCTATATGTCCCTGGCGGCCGGAGACCCAGCAAGGAGAAGGTTTAAGATTCAAGAGCTTTGAAGATTTTGTAGAATTCAGATTAGGAATTATTTTAAATTCCAAGGCGAATAAAGGACTGCTTGAGCGCCATGGTTTGGATTATGTTCTACGGACTAAGAAGTCCCAGCAAGCAGTTCTCAGTCCTAGCGGAAAGTATAATTCTCGGATGAAGTTCCCGTATTTTTCTCACCCTCCTGAGTTCCATAATACTCCTGGATTGTTTAGAGTTAGTTCTGCTCCCGAACCTCTCGGCGAAGATCCAGATAGCTTAATGCACGACCCCGAATGGCTAGCTAAACTATACTCTGGCGATTTAGATTTCGAATAGAAAGAGCCCCCGGCGAGATTTGAACTCGTGACCTCTGCCTTACCAAGGCAACGCTCTACCACTGAGCTACGAAGGCTTAAGAATAGAGAAATAGAGCTAGTTTTTAAGATTTTTGCTAAATGAGATTATACATATTTAGCTACTATGCTATTTACTTGTGTTAGTCGCTCAAGGAGTTCGGGTAATCCACCGCGCTCGCGTATTTCTAGCCAGACTCTTCGTTTAGTATTTTTTTCGTCTCTTTCAGTTATAAATGCTGGCCCTTGTGATATTGGCGGAAGTTCACAATGTAATTCACTCCGAAGGCTGATTGGTCTAGCTACAAAATCAGTATGAACATAAGCTACGCTAGAAACTTGCCCAATCCATCCATTTTGAGTGAGCTGAAGATGATTTATTTTATTGGGTAAGCTGAGTATATCAGTCTTTTCTCGAGGCATAACATCAATCGGATATTTTGTGAGTTGTAGGTTAAATCCTAGCTCCGAATATGTACTTACTTGTTCAGGTTTCATAATAATATATTTAAAATTCGCTTTAAAAAGTTATCTGCGTCGCAGTTATTTCATTTTCTTCGTAACCTTGGACGCACAGCGTCTGAGGTCTAGGAAAAGATGGATTATTTCATCTTTTTCGTAACGTTAATCTTAAAACCACAAGACTCGCACTCAAACGAGATCGCATCTACGCGAGCTTTTTTACCATTTTCTTTGATGATTGTGACTTTCTTCCGCTTGAAAGGTACTTGCGTCTCTCCTGACTTTCCGCAAGAAGGGCAAGTATATGCAATGCTAGCGGTTAATGTATCTTCATATTCTTCGCTCGGAATTGATTTTCCACATGCGCAGATATATTCCTTTGCCCGCATCTTCGGCTTTTTAGGTGTACTGCCACACTCGCACTTTTCCTTGAAAACCCATACTTCTGTCTTACCTTCCTTCCCGTCTACTATGACAGCTCTGCGAGTATAGTACGCAAGTTCTGACATTGATTTTGGTCTTAGTAATGTCATGGTTTTCAGTTATTTTGTTTGTTCAAAAAGGTTTCGATATAACTCGGAACTCTGTTCGGAGTAATTCACATGCAGGGGAAGGGATTCGAACCCTCGAAGGCACTAAGCCACAGGATATCTTACGAAGTAAGCTACTCGCGGAATCCTTCCGCGTTGTCTTAAGTCCTGCCCCTTTGACCGTTCCCGTACCTTTTCTCTCACCAACGTTCCCTTTCTTTCTTTTGGCATAGCTTTTCTTTCTTTGGGGAAAGAAAGAAAAGGTATCTCGGGCACCCCTGCATGATAATAGAACTCTATACTGGCTTTTTAATTGTTTCGGAGAAGAAAAATAGTATTTATTTTTAAATAGTATCTTCGAGGGCGGAATTATTTATTCGGAATTGTTTACCATCAAAAGTACCTTGAAATCTGACTGGTCTTTTATGCACTTGAGCACGAGTTAAGCTTATGATCTTGTATATCGCTGTAGAGATAGTTATGCCAAGTTCTGTTGTTTGTGCAGGTATTGTCTCTTTCGCTTTAGTAAGCTTATTACCCTTTATATCTGCAATCTGGTACTTTAGTATGACTGACGCGCCACTTAAACCTCTAGTAACTATTCCCTGAGAACTCTCGTCGAGTACAGGGATTCCAATAATCTCAATTCCTTGATTCAGAAAATCTTTTGGATGCTCATAGATTTCTTTAAGATGCACTCGTTTGTATAGCTCATTCATGTCATTCATGTTAATACTACTATTAATAACTCTTTTAAGACTTATGTTTCGTAGTCTCTGCAAAATACTTATATAATTCCAAAGCTTTTCTTTTATATGCTCTGGGTAAATCTAATTGTTCTCGTAGTAGCAGTAATAGCGCTGATCAAAAGCGCCGACGTTGTTGTAAAGACTCTTACGCGGCTGGCTATCTATTTCAAGCTGAGCGAGTTTGTTATTGGATTTATAGTGCTGGCAATAGCTACATCTATACCTGAGTTGTTTGTTGCCATTGCTTCTGCTACTGCTAAAATTCCCGCGCTTGCGCTCGGAGACGTCCTCGGTGCGAATATTGTGAATCTAACGCTTATAGTCGGAGTAATCTTGATAATATCAAAGAGCATTAAAGTGAAGAGCGAGATAGCTAAGAAAGATATTCTTTATATGATTATATTAGTAATCCTCCCACTCGTTTTGATGTTAGATAAGGTTCTTTCTCGGATCGACGGCGTGGTTCTAATCACTGTTTTTGGATTATATTTGTTTAGGATATTGAACCAAGGAAAATCCTTTAGAAAAGTAATAGATCATACTTCAAAGAAAGAAGCGATTGCGGATGCGGTATTATTGGTGCTAGCTATTGCAGTTCTTTTGGTTGCTGTGCGCACAATAGTTCAGTTTGCATCGCTGCTTGCTACAGAAGCTGGAATCCCCCCATTTCTTATTGGTGTTCTCATGCTAGCAATCGGGACATCCTTGCCCGAGTTGAGCTCGGCGGTAATGGCCACAGTAAGTCACCTTCAAGACATGGCCATCGGGGATATATTTGGCAGTGTTGTGGTTAACTCTACTCTTGTGCTCGGCATAGCAGCGCTGATACACCCTATTACAACAGAATTCACGCTATTATTGATATCAGCTATTTTTATGATATTTAGCTTGCTGTTTGTCGCATATTTGACTCGAGTTAAGGATGAAATCGGCTGGAGAGCAGGTGTATTTCTAATTATACTTTATATCTTGTTTATAATGATAGCCGTAGGAACTAAACTTTCAGGTCATCTTTTCTAATTGATCTTCTCAAGCCAAACTTTCGTTCCTGTCTGTTTCATAACACCAATCCCGCTAGTATGCTCTTCGGCGTGAATTACTTTATATTTTCCTTTTATCGGCTTTGAATCAGAATCAATATGCAGAATTTCCCCTGGATGAATGGTTCGGTGCTCATCGTTTTTGATTATAATAGTAAAGAAAGGAAGTTCACCATTCATAACTCTCCTTTGAGTTAGCTAGTTAATAAATCTAATTTAGCTCTCGAGAGTAAGAATACCTCCCAATCCGAAGCTTTATTAGTTTGTTTAGATTAGCTATACTAATGCGAAAAATAATTACTATTTTGATTATTGTAATTATTCTAGCAGGAACGCTTGCTTTCTTTTGGCCTAAAGAGTGTGGTAAGGGTTATTTGCGAGGTGGGGAGTATTGCTCGATTTCATGCAAATGCGTTGGTAAACTTCTGCACTCGAATTTAGATATGTTAGGTGCACCGAGCACTTGTTTTGGTATTTGTTATGGCTGCGATACAAATTGTATAAATATGACTAGAGAATAAGTGCCCCTGCCGAGATTCTCGGTCGAACAGTTCTCGCGTAAATTCGAACTAATCCGAATTTGAACTCCCGGACCTCCGGAGTTCTTTTTCTTTCCCCGGGGTTTCTTTTTCTTTGAAGACCAAGCGGAATGAAATTCCGCGTGGCCAACCGGAACTCGTTCCGGTCTGGAAAATAAAGGCCGCTCGGGTCTTCAGGGTGAGAACCTGAGATGCTTGGCCGGGCTACACCACAGGGGCATGAATTAACACTGATTTCCCGCTTTTTAAAACATTTGGTTAGTAGAAGTCCGGATCAAATCTCTGAGCGATACACCATTTCTTTTCAATATTGAAAGCAATTTCTTTAATAACATCCGGAGAATTAAACCACAGCTTGCTAATCCGCAAACCTCGCTTGATCGGCTTCTCTAGAATCTTGCACCATTCTTTTTCATAATGCTTTCTAAGAAATGCTTCTCCGTAGCTTGATTCTTGAACAGCTTTCTCAGCCGCGCTAGCACATTTCTCCGCTGCTAATAATGAATAAATAATTCCTCCGCCAGAAAATGGTTTGACTTGAGAAGCTGCATCTCCGATTAGCATAATATTGTCAGCAACTGTCTGCTTCTGCAAGCCAAATTTGATCAAGCCTCCGACGTCCGGGCGCGGAACAAATCCTAATCGTTTTCTAGTGAAGTTATCAAAGTATTTCTTCGGCGAGTTATAGGTAGCCAATCCAACCCGCGCTTTCTTCGAACTAAGCGGAACAACCCAAGCAAAATATTTCGGAGCTATCTTCGAGCCGAAATGCAGCTCTGCATAACCTTTATCAAACTCGCCGCTGACTGTTGCTTGTACTCCGATTAGGTTCTTAGTTAATTTGATTCCCGCTGCGTTTGCAACATCGGAGCTCGGTCCGTCAGCTCCGACTAGCAACTTAGTTTCTAACTCTCCCTTGTTTGTCTTAATTTTTAGCGTATCTCCTTGTTTTAAGTAGCTGAGAAACTTAGCTCTTAGCTTGATCTCAGCGCCAGCTTTCTCTGCTCGTCTTGCTAGCCATTGATCTAATCCAGCGCGATCAATTACTGCAAATGGCTTAGCGGATAGCTCAAAAGAGCTTCCAGATGGCGAAAAGAACCTTGCTTTTGGAACTTTGTTTAATATATATTTCTTTGGAAATTCCGGAAGCAATTCCAAGAAGCGAGAACTAACCAAACCTGCGCATTGAACAGGAATTCCGATCTCTTTGCCTTGCTCGAGAACAAGAACTTTTAGTCTTTTTTGAGCAGCGCACTCGGCTGTTCTTAAGCCGGCGACTCTAGCACCAACGAGGATTAGGTCATACATGCGGCTAATTAGTTAGAAATCTTAAAGAAGCTTATGCACCGAAGTTCGGAAAGAGTTTCTCAAAGTCTTTCTTGCATTGAGCAATACAGTATTCTAAAAATTCATCAACAGTTGGCTCAATTAGATTATAAGCTTTCTCAATGTACCTAGCAATAGCCCTTGCATCGCCTTTCTTTCCAGTCGTAGTTTCCATAATCGCCGCCCATTGCTTGCCTAATCCTTCAAACGTGCTGTAATCATACTCAAGCGTCAGCGCTTTGAAATCTTCAAAAGCCTCACGCACTTTAGGCTCGTCGATAGAGTAAAATCCAGACAGCGCAGAAATAACTTTATATTCATCAATCTCGTCAAAGACTGTCTTAATTGTTTTTTCAACTTCAGGGTGCTTCTTAATCACAGCATAGTCCATCGCATACTCTACCGCGAAATGCGTCATTAATAGTGTCCAATGATCATCTCCGAATAGGTTCACCGCATCTTCGCGTAGTTCTCCGATAAATTGAAACGCATAACCAATTCTCTGGCTCGTGCCATGCGCAAATCGATCTACTCCAATTGGAATCTCATGAAGAGTCATCCCAATTCCGATGTTCTCAAACGCAGGATTATTTTTGTTTAGATACTGAATAAGCTCTTTCCACTTACTATCAAATCCCTGCGGAAAGACTCCCGTACAATGAAAATCTGGGAAGAGCGATCCAAATAGCAAATAAGGATCCTTGCTTCCCGTTATTTTCTGAGTGCAGTATATATGTGCTCTGAAGTTCATAGTAGGGGGCCTTAATCTGCATTTAAAAAGATATTGAATGGGCCCGAAGGGATTCGAACCCTCATCAACCGGTCCGAAGCCGGCCGCACTATTTACCCAACTAAATAGCTTCCGGGTTACACTGAGCTAAAGCTCATTTATGCTACAGGCCCAAAGATAAAGAAAAATAACCCCTTAAATAGTTTATCCTCTGGAGTTCAGGTTCGTGAAGGGCGGAGCCCTTACTACGGAGTGCACCGCCGAGGCGTCCGAGGGAAGGGTATTGCATCTCGAATAGTGTCTAGCTTGCATATCCATTGTAATAGTCTAGCTATTCCTAATCCAAAACCAGAATGCGGGACAGCACCGTATCTGCGAGTATCTAAATAGAATTCGTAGTCTGAAACTTTCTCCCCCTTTTCTTTTAGTGATTTCTTCAACGATTTAATATCCATATCTCTTTCTGAGCCGCCGATCATCTCGATTCCGATCTCTGGAGCAATTAAGTCAAAGCATAGCGCTGTTCGTGGGTCTTTGGGCGCTCTCGGTTTGTAGAATGCCATAGCTTCTTTTGGATAGTGTGTAACAAAAATTGGTTTATCATAGAATGATGCAATCTTTTTCTCCTCGAGCGTCCGTAAATCTTTTCCCCACTTGACTTTCATTCCACTCTTTTCCAGCTTCTTTAGTGCCTGTGAGTAAGTAATTCTTGGGAACGGGGCTTTTATTTTGAGCAAATCTTTAGGATCTCGCCCAAGGATATCCAAGGATTTGGATTCTTCTTTAGCAACTTTTTGGCATATATGTGCAACTAGCCCTTCTGCTAGGTCAATGCATTCATCTAGCTTTTGCCAAGCTGTTTCAACTTCTGCTGTCCAGTACTCGCAAAGATGCCGAGTTGTCTTTGATTTCTCGGCTCTGAATGCCGCAGTGATCGTATAAATCTTCTCCAAAGAAGTTATTTCTGCTTCTGCGTATAGCTGCCATGTTTGAGCAAGGAACGCTTTTCGTTTGTAGTATTCAATTTGGAATAATGTTGGACCGTCTTCTGCTCCTCCAGGGATAATTATCGGTGCTTGGAATTCATAATACTTCTCTTTTCTAAAGAACTCGTGAATCGCTTCAAATACTTTAGAGCGCACTTTCATGATAGCAGTCATTTTCCGGCTACGTAGCCAGAGGTGTCTAACATCTAGCAAGAATTCCTCGCTTAGATCCTTAGCTATTGGAAAAGTTTCAGCAATATGAACTGGCTTAATCTGGATTGCATCTAATTCATAGCCCGTCGGAGCTCGCTTATCCTTTCTAACTTTTCCAGAGAGCTCCAGAGAGCTTTCAATAGTTAGCTTCTCTGCATCCTTGAAAGCTTTGGTTCCTTTCTTAACTACAGCTTGAATTATGTCAGTCGAATCTCTAAGCACGACAAAGACCTTATCTTTGTGTTTTCTAATTCGATATACCCAGCCGCGAGTCTTGACTACTTTGCCAACTTGCGATGGTTTTAGTATCTCTTCAATTTGTTTCATTGTCATTTCATTTCACCACATCTCTACATTATTTTTTAGTATAGTGCACGTAGAGAGAAAGCGGATGTTCTTTATATTTATAATCCGCTTTATTCTATTAAGCCTTACTAAAGCAATACTTCCTCCCCCGGGACTTTTGTAAACGGACCGACTTCTCGTATGTGCTCCAGTCCTGCGATAAATCGCACCAATCGTTCAATACCTAATCCGCCTCCAGACGTCGGTTTCAGTAATCCTCGCTTCGCTAACTCAAGATACGCTTCGAAATGCTTTTTGTCTTGACCTCGAGAGTCCATGATTCTAATTATCTCTTCATGTTCGTAGTATCTCTGACCTCCGGAAAGAGCTTCTCCAAAGCCTTCTGGCCAAACTAAATCATAGTTTGCATCTTCTCGATCGTAGAACTCTCTTACTAGTTCAGTAATCCAGAACGGTTCTTTTAGTTGTTTAGAGATTATTTTCTCGTAATCCGGACCGTATTGTTCTTCGAGATCCTTAGCAATGAACACTTTAAACTGTCCTTCCGGTACATGCAATTCTCGTCCGAGTGCTTTAAGCTCGTCTGCACATCTTTCCTTCACTCTTCCGAGCACGTAGGTTACTAGCTCTTCGATTAGGTCCATGAACGCTCTTTTGTCAGCGTCCTTTAGTTCTATATCTACTTGCGTAAATTCGATTAGATGCCGACCGCTAGTCTTGTTTTCTGCGTGCTCTAATCTAACGCACGGAGACATGGCATAGATGCTGTCTATATGGTCAGACATCAAGGTCATGAACTTATGCAGGATCATGCTTTTAGTTAGCATTAGCTTCTGCCCGCCGTACGAAATGTCAGCTTCTTCCACGCTGTGAAAGAGCGGATCTGTCATTGGCGCGATAATCACCGGCATAATTTGTGTTATCCTTTTCTTATGCATGAATTCATGTATCGCTGCTAATGCTTCCGTTTGTATTGCCAATATTTGCGCTAGCTTCTCGCTTCGAGCATATTCTACTTTCGACAGCAATCCAGCTAGCTTTACGTCTTCTTCTGTTTGAATCATTTGTTGTTTCATTGTTTCTACCTCTTAGCCTTACGGCAACGCTCGAGGTAGGACTTGAACCTACAATCTTCTGGTTTCTTTGAACCAACATCCCTTTTTCTTTCTTGGATGTCTATCTTGGTTGTGATAGCAACTAAGAGATATCGGAAGATTTTCCGATATAGTTCTTTCTTTTTGGAAAAAGAAAGAAATGACCTAACAGCCAGATGCTCTACCAATTAAGCTACTCAAGCAGAATTTTAGGATAGAGCTCTAGCTATTGCAAAAGGACATTGGATATTCGAATATAGAACTGTCTAGGCTTAATCTACTGGAGATTCCGATAATCACCTAGTTCTTGCATAATATAGAAGTAACTTAGAGATTTAAAAAGATTTCGCTGTATTAAGTTTCTTTTTCTTCGAGTTCTTTTAATAATCTTACTTTTATTTCTGGAAGGCTCTTCTTTGCGAAGTCAATAGCTTCTTTTCCCGTTTCGAGCGAGATTTCCTTAGCTTCGTATACTGATTTGTTCCTTAGGATTCTGTAACGGTTTAGCTCATTAATATCTTTAGTATCTAGCAGATGTTTTTCTTTTAAGAAAGCGATTAGAGCTTCATGCGAGTAAGGCTTGAATCCCTGCAGCTCCATGAGCGACTGCGCTGCTTCTCTTACTGCTTCGTATGCATCTTCTAGAATTAATGAAGCAAACTCAGCAGTCAGTTGGCTAGATACTATGCGATTAAGTCGCATGTTCGCTTTTTCTAAAAGGGACTTAGCTAGCGCAATATTCGGAGATTTTCGCTTTACAGCATTGGTTTTAATATAGTAATTAAAGTCTCGGATCATTGGATTATCTCCAAGAAGCCAGATAGTACTATTCCATTAGCTAGCGAATTCTTAAAGTTCGCTTTTGCTTTAGATAATTCTACAGTTAGAAGGTTTATCTTGCGTTTTAACTTCTTTTCAAATTTGCGCAGATCCGGCAATTTATTGTGTTTTGTTATAACTGCAATATCAATATCGCTAGTTGATATGTCTGTACTTTCAGCATAGCTACCGAAAAGAATTATACATCGCGGCTGTTCATAAAAGTCTAGAAGCTTAGTTACTAGTCCAGAATCATATGTGGAAATAAGATTATGCGCCCGCTTTGCGTATAAGAAATGTTTTTCAATATCGGCTTCTACTAGCTCTACATTCCGCTCTTTTTTTGATTTCAGTAAGCCCTGCTCTTTCAGCCGCTTAACTATTTTTATTATCCCTGCGCTAGATAAACCCGTTAATCTAGCTAGCTCTCTGAGGTGGAATTTTCCTTCTGGTTTCTCGAAAAAGATTCTAAGCACTTTTTCATTATTGTTAATTATAGTAATCATATGATTACTTAAGTAATCAACTGATATTTAAAGTTATCGTTTTTCGGTAAGTTCGATTTACTTATAAATCTTCATAGTTACATAATGTTATGAAACAGCTAATTGCGCAAGGCGCAGAAGCTAAAATCTATCGTTCTAAAAACTGCATCCTAAAAGACAGAATCAAAAAGTCCTACCGCTTACCGCAAATCGATCAGAGACTTAGAACCCTACGAACAAAAGCAGAAGCCAGACTGCTGGCGAGAGCTTCTAGAGCTGGCGTTCCAGTGCCAAAAGTCATAACTCAAGAAAAAACAAAGCTAGAAATAGAATTTCTAGATGGACCAAAACTACGAGACTGGATCGATGCTCAGGAAGATTTAGACGCTCTCAAGAAAGTTCTGAAAACAGTTGGACAGCTGACAAATAAGCTACATGAAGCAAATGTGATCCACGGTGATCTAACAACTTCTAATCTTATCAAGTTAGCAGATCTTTATTTCATCGATTTCGGCTTAGGAACTTTCTCAACGAGACTTGAAGACAAAGCAGTCGACCTTCATTTATTTAAAGAATGCCTCAAAAGTAAGCATTATACTCATTGGCTAACTCTTTGGAAAGCTTTCAAACAAGGGTATAAAACTGAAGACGTCTTCCAACAATTAGAGCGAGTCGAAGCGCGAGGGAGATATAAAAAAGGAGCTTAAGATGGTAACTTTAATGGATCTGCATATTCATTCTTCGTATTCTCGCCATTGGTGGGCAGGTCAATCTTCGCTAGCGACTCCGAAAGAAATACTCGATGCTGCGGAAGAGCGAAATATCAAAGTAATAGCTATTGCAGATCATAATTCAATTGAAGGAGCAAAGGAAGCAGTTAAACTAGCTAGAGATAGAGATATTATCGTCCTCCCCGCTGTTGAACTATCTACAATCGACGGTCATTTGCTGGGATTTAATGCGACTGAGCCGGTTCCGAAATGGCTGACTGCAGAAGCCGCGATAGACAAATTGAGAGAGCAAGGCGCATTCGTAGTAGCAGCGCATCCGATGTTTGTTATAGCATCAATCGGTCTGAAAGCTAGAAAGTTAAAATTAGATGCACTAGAAGGTTTTAACGCGAGATGTGCTGTTAGCAATTCTTCTTCCCAGCGGTTGGCTAAACGGCTAAACTTACCCGTTACTGGCGGGAGCGATGCACATAGCCTTGATGAAATTGGAAACGGGCTGTGTATAACAGCTAAAGAAGTATATACTGTTGAAGATGTGCTGAGAGCAATTAAGCACCATAAAGTTATTCTTTCAGGCAACCCAGCGAAAGCTTATCAGATTGTTAAGAATTCAATGCAAATTATGGCTAGTAAGGTTCGGAGAGAGTCTCAATTCATTAAGCATAAGATTTAAAAACCCTCTATTCTAGCTCTTTTTAGAAGGATAGATAGGTCTTAGGGCGTGTCTATGCCGGATGTAATTTTAGATTTTATCCGGTAACCTTTATATATTACACGTCGGAAAGCCACGAAATTGGTTACTTTCCTCGTGTCTTAGTTTCCTGGATGCAGTCCAGGGAGGAAACCAATATCGCACGAATGCATGCAAGAAAGAAAGGAAAATCTGGCTCAAAGAAGCCTCTAGCTACGACTCCACCGTCTTGGATAAATTATAAACCTGAAGAAATCAAGACGCTTGTAGTTAAGTTAGCTAAACAAGAATTATCAACTAGCGAGATTGGACTCACGTTGCGAGATGTTTATGGTATTCCTGACGTGCGAATGAGCACTAAGCAAAAAATAACGCAGATTCTAAAGGAAAAGAATTTGTCATCTAAGCTCCCAGAAGATTTGCAAAATCTTATACGAAAAGTCGTTAAACTCCAAAAACATTTAACTATTAATAAGAAAGATAAATTCTCTAAGCGAGGATTACAGCTTACTGAAGCTAAGATAAGACGATTAATTAAATATTATAAGCGCAATGCTAAATTGCCAAAGGATTGGAAATACGATCCAGCTAGAGCGGAGTTATTAGTAAGATAATGGCTAAGACGAGAAAAGTATCAGCAAAGGATAAGAGAAAGAAGAAGTGGTTCGCAGTCCTAGCACCGAAAATATTTGGCGAGCGGAATCTCCCAGATATAGTCGCATTCGAGCCAAAGGAATTAATTGGCAGAAAGATCGAAATAAGCCTTAAGATTTTTACAGCTAGCCCACGAGATGCACTTAAGCGAGTAGTTTGTAAGATTGTCAAAGTTGAAGGAGACACAGCACACACCGAAGCTTGTAGGTTCTTTATTGCAGATAATTATATACAGCGGGTTTCAAAGCGCTCAAAATCTCGCGTATTAAAAATTCATACTGCTAAAACTAAAGATGGGAAGACTGCTAAGTTGAAGTTGTACACACTAATTACTAATAAAGTTAAAAGAGATATTAAGACGACAATTAGTAAATATATGGTGGATACGGTCTCAAGGGAAGTTAGCAAGGCGACCTCGCAAGAAATATTTTCACCGAAATTTATAGATTCTGTTTTCGCAGATAAGAAACATATAAATAAGGTTTACCCGATTGCTAAAATGCTTATTTGGAAGATTAGCTTAGTAGAATAAATTCTTTTAATTGATTATCTTAATCTTATTGCATCAAGATTTCTCGGAGCAGTTGTATCGAACGCACCTTTTACTTCGCACGTGACCGGCTCGCAAAAGCTATCACGAAACAAGTTCCGCGAAACCACGCGAACAAGTTCGCTAGGTGCACTAAAAGTCTTAAGCTAACTGAAGAACTATCTAAGTCGAATAGCGTCTAAGTTTCTCGGAGCAGTTGTTTCAACTCTGAATTTTTTATGGCAGGTTGAGGCGATATTTAGGCATTTGGAGTTTTCTCCGTGAACTACTATAATTCGACGAGGTGTAGGTCGCATTTTTTCAACGTAGCCAATGATTTCATTAAATCCGGAGTGGCCGGTTAAACCGGCGATTGTGTGTACGTCCATCTTCAGTTCAATCTCTTTTTTCTCTCCTTCGATTTTTAATCTAGTCTCTCCACTCTGAATTGTGTGACCTAGTGATCCTGGACCTTGATAGCATACGAAGATTAGCTGATTCTTTTTATTTCCAGCTAGCTCTTTCAAGTACGTTACAGATGGTCCGCCGACAAGCATACCCGACGTGGCTAGAATCACACAAGGCTTTCCGTCAATGACTTCATCCCGCTCTTTTTTGCCACCTACTCGTTTGAAAGTTTTAGATAGGAACGGATCGTCCTTGGCGTAGAAGATTTGCTCGCGAATGTCCTTGTTCAAGAACTCTGGATAAGAATTGCAGATAGCATTTATTTCCCCAATCATTCCATCAATGTAGATTGGCGCCTTGATCTTCTCTTTCTTAAAGAACTTTTCAAGTATGATCATGACTTCCTGCGCTCTTCCAACTCCGAGAACTGGAACCAGAACTTTCCCCTTTTTCTTAAGAGTCTTTCTAATGAGGTCGCAGATTTCTTTTTCAGAATCTTTTCGCGGTGGAAGTACATTTTCGCTTCCCCCGTATGTGCTTTCAGTGATCAATGTCTCAACTCGTTGAAATTCATGATGCGCGGGGTTAAGTAATTGAGTTCGCTTTGTCTTATAATCGCCAGTGTATAAAACGTTGTGCCAGCCCTCACCAATATGTAGGTGAACTAGCGAACTGCCAACTATGTGACCCGCATTGTATAGCGTGATTCGAATGTCTGGTGTTATATCTGTGACTTCTCCGTAATCCAGCACAATTGTATTTTTGATAGCTGCCTTGACTTCATTGCTGCTATATATTGCTTTCTTAGCTTGCGCAAATCCAACGTCAATATAGTCTAATTGCAAAAGAGCCATTGTATCTCGTGTTGGCGCAGTGCAATAAACTGGGCCGTCATAGCCGTATTTAAATAAATATGGTAGAAATCCGCAGTGATCTAAATGCGCGTGGGAGATGATAACTGCATCTATATTCGAGAGGTCTACTTCTGGAGCAGCTAGATAAGGATAGCCATGCTTATCTGAAGCAACATTTACTCCGCAATCAATTAAGACCTTGGACTCTGGCGTTTGCAACAAAAAGCAACTACGTCCGACTTGTCTAGCGCCACCTAAACAACTAATTCTGGCCCACATGTCATCTCCTGAGCTCTTTTTTTCTTCATAAATCCGTTCCCCAACTCGGTTTAAGAACTTTCGCCGCTCAGCGCTGTCTTTGTAGAGCACAGATCGAATTCCTTTAGTGATTTTAGAAGGTAAAACTGACTCCCGCTTAACGATTGGAGTCCATAAAGTCTTTTCTTTTATTTTCCGTAGATTAGCACCGCTTTTTCCAATAGCTTCTCCCGGATTCTTTGCTTCGATTGTTATTAATGATCTAGCAGGTTCTAATATAATATCTGTTACTTCTGCTTTCTTTGGTAGGATCTTCCGAACTTCTTTTTCAGTCGCTTCCACGTCCATTCGAATAGAAGAATCTGCGCGCAAGTCGATTCGCTTCTTGAATTCATCAACTACGCAATGAATTATATCTCCACCTTGTCTGAAGAATTTCTTGTTCTTCGTATAAAGAACTATATTTGCGCCTTCATAGCTATGGCTAGCGATATTTGCATCGTCTGGCAATTTTTCTAGAATCTTATCTATTATCATTATATTATATATTCAAAAATCTCCTTTGGGGAGTTCATTACTGCGATGTTACTTTTCGAGGACTACTGCTTTAGTATCACTAATGTCTTTATATCCGTTCTCGTTAATTACAGCAACGCTTATTCCATCGCCACTGTATATATCTCGTTTAATTGCTTTGTTTATTGCTTTTACCGCAAGAGCTACAGCCTCTTTTTCGCTCATGCCTTCTTTCCAAGCATCGTCTAGAGTAGCTAGAGCTAGCTCCATCCCTGAGCCAGAACAAGTATACTTGTCAATTATGACGCTCCCGTCGCCGAATATACTGAATAGTTTGAAATCAGATTCATCATCTCGTCCGCCGAGGAGAATTTGTACCATATATGGAAAGAAACTTTGGCGTCCGCCGTATGCGATTGTCCCAAGCAGACTCGCAGCAACATCAATAGATGGCTCCTTATTTCTATCGAGCTTATACAGCTCCATCTCTGCTTTGAGATATTTGAGAAGATTTTGAGCATCGCTAACTGCCCCAGCAGTTGTTATGCCAATAAACTCAGCTACCTTGAAAACTTTAGGCACCTTATGCATGCTAAGATGGCCTAAGCTAGCCCGCTGATCTGATGCTAGAACAAGACCACCCTTGAATATCATTCCGACAGTCGTTGTTCCTTTTTTATAATTAGCCTCTGTCAATTTACTCACCCCTGTGATTAGAAGTATATTCTAACAGAGTTATAGGGCTTTATAAAAGTTTCTGATGGAAGCAGCCTTTCTTTTCTTTGGACCAAGCGAACTTCGTTCGCGTGGCCAAGCGGAACTCATTTCGCTCTGGAGAAAAGAAACGCTGGCGAAAGAAAAGAATAATAGCTCGCTTCGCTCGGTAATAATTGATTAGTTAAGTTACAGCAACCTTTTTAAATGCATTACAGCTGTTCTTATTATTCAATAAATGGTGAAATACTACGCGAATAACAACCGATTAGTTCGATTCGCTAGGTTTTCAATTCACCAATGGATATCGACGAGGTAAATCGAAAATATGGAAAAAGTTGAAGCGACAGAAGAGTTAGCCAGAAAGATTTATGGCGCAGTAGAGGTCATAAAAGAAGACGGCAGGCTCCGAAAGGGCGCTAATGAGGCTACGAAAAGCATAGAACGTGGCGAAGCTAAGCTAGTAATAATTGCTAGTGATGTAAATCCACCCGAAGTGATTATGCACTTGCCTATGCTTTGTACTGAGAAGAATATTCCTTTTGTTCATGTATCTTCTAAAGCCGAATTAGGTGCCGCGGCAGGATTGCCAGTCGGAACGTCTGCAGTAGCTATTGCTTTAGCAGGAGATGCTAAGCGTAAATTAGATGCAATTTTAGAAGACCTAAGAGCATTGACCACCCCTAAACCTAAAGCGGAGCCAAAAGTAGCGCCGAAGGCTGAAGCGAAGCTAAAAGACACGTCGGAACAGGTTCCTCGTGCCTCCAGCAAAGCTGAAGGACAACCGAAAGCGGTTTCTGAAGAGAAAAAATCAGCGAAAGAAGAAAAACCGGCAGTTGAGGAGAAAAAACCTGAGGCTCCGAAAGAAGCTCCGAAGGCTGAAGCGAAGCCCGCTGAAGAACCCAAGGAAGCTCCTGTAGAGAAACCAGCTAAAAAGAAGCAAGAAACTCCAAAAGAGGAAGCAAAACCCGAGCAAGCTCCAGATAAGTCGGAAGAAAAGAAAGAGTAAATCGAAAATGAAACTTACGATAATTTCCTCACAAGAGGTTCGGAAATAATGGCAAAGCATCAAAACCAGAAAAAGAAGCAGGGAAAAGCTGGTATGAAAATAGAAACTAGCGATAATGCTTGGGCTGGCGAAGTTGTAGAGATTGCTGGAAAGATTAGTTCTAAACAAGGCGGAATGCAAGTTCGTTGTAAGGTTCTGCAAGGTTCAGATGAAGGAAAGATTATGCGAAGAAATGTTCAAGGTCCGATTAAACTTGGCGATATTCTCATGCTAAAACAGACCGAAATCGAAGCACAAGCGCTTAGGGGCGGAAGGAGATGATCTTCTTAGATAGAAGTCTTTTGGCCTCGGTTTTGCCGAGCTGCGATAAGCTAACGAGGGAAAAGCGAGTGATTAAACAGACCGAAATCGAGGCGCAAGCCTTACGCGGAGGTCGTAGATAATGCCCAACTGTAATTATTGCAAAGTTGATATTCCAAAAGGAACTGGTACGCTGTATATCAAGAAAAGCGGCAAGTTTGCCTATTTCTGCTCATCTAAGTGCGGAAAGAACGCTCTTAAGCACAAGATCAAGCCAGCAAAAAAGAAATGGAGCGCTAAATTAAAAGTTCCTAAGAAATAATTTATTCTGAGTTTTGGCCTTGCTTTTGTGAACTCTGACACGTCGGAAGCAGAGCTTCCTCGTGCCTTACTTCGTGCTCCGCACTCGCAAGGAAAGCGAGAGTTGGTCTGCTAAATTAAAAGTTCCTAAGAAATAGTTTCTTGCTAGAGATTTAGTTTTTGTCCTCGCTTCCAGAGCGGAATTTATTCCGCTTGGCCAAGAGAATCTTTGATTCTCTCTGGTTTTTAAAAGCGAGAACTATATGCTCGCCCGCCACAAGCCTTAAAAAGATTCTCTCTTTTACAGTGATTAATTAATTGGTGACTGAAAAATGAATGTAGGAAAATACTTTAAGATCGTAATGGGACTGCTACTTGTAACTGTTGGTATTTATGGATGCGTATATTTCTGGCCGCACTTATGGCGACTAATGAAGGGCGCAGTAGGTCCATTCATAGTATTAGTGGGATTATTAGTAGTAGCAATAGCAGCTCTGGATTAATTCTGCCCCTTTTCTTTTGCAAAAAGAAAAGGTGTAAGGTAGCCCAAAAGAAAAGCATATTTCTCCGCGACTTTGTCGCGTCAATAATAATCGCTCACTCATAAGTTCGCTCTAGCGAATCGGGGCGATTCGCTTTGGAGTTGATAGCTGAATTAGTCTCTCTTCTAAATAAAACCTATTAAACCTCAGGCTAGCAAGTCTTTTATGATAACTGGCTTGCAGCTACAAAATTGGAAGACTCATTCTTCTATTTCTTTGGAATTTAAGCCAGGCGTCAATGTATTGCTTGGAGCAATGGGTTCGGGCAAATCTTCGATTCTCCAAGCAGCCTGTTTTGCTCTTTTTGGCACTTTTGCTGAGCTAAAGAGCCATGATGTTCGGCTACAAGATCTAATAACTCGCGGTCAGGGCGCGAAATTCGCAGAGCTATCGTTGTCTTTTAATACAAAGCAAGGTTTGCTAGCTGCTAGCCGCAAGATCGATGCGACTAAGGGTTCTGAAGCAACTTTGAGGGATTCTGAGGGCAAGCTCCTCGCGGGCACTAATTCGACAGCGGTGAATGAGTATGTCTGTAGGATTTTAGGTACTAGCGAGGACATTTTTCTTAGAAATATTTATGCTATGCAGAATGAGATTGATCTGCTGCTGAAAATGACTCCCAAGGAACGCAAGAGACGCGTTGATGAATTAATGGGGTTGGATAAATTCGAGATAGCTAGGGGGAATTCAATAACTTTGAAGAATAAGCTAGTTTCCGAATCCGCAGCAGTACGCCGAATTTGGGAAGGGACAGATCTGCAGGGCTTGAATGAACAAGTTAATAAATTAGCGCAAGAGTGCAGCTTGCTTAAGGATAAATCTGAAGCTAAGTCTGTGGCTCTGAAGAATATTAGCGAGGATAAAATCAAGGCTCACGGCGCATTGGCGGCATTAAGGGAGAAATCCAAGGAGTATTATCAATTTGAGACTCGTAGAGATTTTCTCAGGAAACAGCTAGAGCAGATTGATGCTAAATTATCTGGAAAAGATCTGACTTTGACTAAAAAAGAGATTGAGGACAAACTGCTCTCGATAAAGCAGAGTATCGCTGATCATCAGAAGCAAAAGACAGATTTGTCTGAAGATATAGACTCAAATCAGAAAGCACTTCGGTTGCTAGAACGCGAGGCAGGAATATTTGAGGAAAAGTCTCGGTCGATTCAAGATAAACTCGGTGAGCTAATCAAAATCAAGGAAAAGCTATCTGAGATAGACATTTCTGAGTTAAAGCCTGCAGAGCGGCAAATCCAAGAATATAACGAGAAGCGGCAAGCATTAATCGCGGAGATTAAAACCTTGAGAAAGAGTCTGGAGGAATTGGAATTAGCTGAAAGTACGTGCCCAGTGTGCAGTAATCAGCTTACTGCTGAAAAGAAAGTCCAGCTTATTTCTCTGCGGAAACGAAGTATAGCTGAGAAGCTGCTGAACCAAAATGAATATACTGAGCAACTAAATCAGCTACGTATAAAGTTTTCAGAACTAGAAAAATTAGCTAATCTCCAGCGTCTATATTCTGAGAGAGTTGCTGAGGAAAGTAAATTGCTAGAAGAGCGAAGAGTTTGCTCAGAGAAGTTGAATAGCTCGCAGCGAGGCAAGGCGGAATTTGAATTAGCGATTTCTGCGAAAATTGTTAAATTAAAGGAATTTGAAAGGAAGATTGAGTTATTTGGGAAGGATTATTCAGAATTATTTGAGAATAAGAATTTGTATGATCTAAAAGAACAGCGAGAGCAATATTCTGTAGAAGTTAATAAGCTAACTGCGATTATAGAAAGCATGGCTTTAGACCCGAAGGCGCTTTCTGTGGCAGAGCTAGCTTTCCAGGAGCTCATTACGCAGGAGCAGCAAGTTAAATCTGAAATCGAGTCAAGTAAGGAGTTACTGGCGGAGAAAAAGATCCGGCTGAATGATTCCAAATCCAAGCTTAATGAGCTTAAGGCGATGGAGCATAAGATGAAGTTGAGTGAGAAAAACGTTGAGTTTCTGAATAAATTTGCAGGCGCCCTCCAAGCTACGCAAGTTGCTCTTCGAGATGAATTAATCTTAGCAGTTAATGAAGTGATGAACTCGCTGTGGCTGGATTTATACCCTTATGATAAGTGGTCTGGGATTCGACTGTCTACTGGCGAGAACGACTACACCTTACAGCTAAAAGAAGCCGATGGCGAGTGGATTTCTGTAGTTGGCTTTGCTTCTGGGGGTGAGCGGATGTTAGCCTCGCTTGCTGTTCGGATAGCTTTTGCTAGAATTTTGTCTCCTAATTTCAGCTTATTGATATTAGATGAGCCAACTCATAATCTAGATGAGAAAGCCATAGAATCTCTTATCGAGATCATCCAAACTAAGCTATCGGATCACATAGAACAAATTATAATCGTTACTCATGACGAAAAATTGGCTGAGGCCGGCGATAATGTGATAAGACTTAGCTAGTTATTATCTCTTCATTATTTTCTTTCGATCAAAACTGGAGCGCTTTTTGCTAGATCTTCGAGAGTAGTGCTATTAATTCTTTCAAGTGCTGCACTAGCTAGCTCATGAATTCTTATTAATTTATCTGCATGCTCATAAATATACTCCTCATCACTCTTTGCAGCGTGATCTCGAGCAGCAATTAAGTGTGGTACTGACATCTGTAATTTTTTGAAAGATCTTTCTCCGCCCAGTATCGCCAGGGCAATATTATATTCTTTTACAGCTACTGGAGAGAAATTTCCGTTTTGCATATGCTTATTTAGATATATCCTCTCGAAATTATCAGAGTCTTCAACTAATTGTTGTTCTCCGCTTTGCTGTGCATATATTGTAGATAGTTTAAAAAATTGCTTGGCTTGCTCTAGTTTATCTAGCGGTAAATCTTCTAGATTCTTGGACTCACCGGATGAGAATTGAGTTCTATATCTGTCTGCTAAAATGTACTTTGTTTTTCCATCGAGAAAAACTGGCTCTAGCCCAAGTATTTCGTTACGAGCAAACGAATTTGCAAGTACTGCTGCTCGTTTAAGGCTTCCTTGTGTTATCGCTCCAAATAGTGCTTGATACTTTTTGTTATCTTTATACGCTCGATGAGTTTTATCCAATATTTCAGTTATTTCTTCTCGCTGCGGCGAATTGTAAGGTATACTTGTTAGTTCGAAGCCTCTTTTCATTTTTTAGTTCTATCTGAGAAATCTCGTAATGCAGTAACTAGTCCTTCGTTGGTATCGGATCTAGAACGCCGAGGTAGTTTTTCTAGCTTTTCTATTAATCCATCTATCCCTCCAGGGATGCTTTGATTCACTATTCCTGCTCTTATTCCGTTTTTGAAAAGGACTGTATCGCCGTAGCTGGTTTTTACTTGTAAGTCAGCTCCATCTTTGATGAGCGTCTGATTTATCCAACCATAGTTAGTTCGCTCTGAAGGATTCTTTAGATTTAAGTAAGGACCGTTTTGGATAAGTCTGTAATCTTTAGTTTGATCTATTATTTGGTCTGCCATTTGACCATAAAAGAGCATCACGCTTAAAAGACTTACGTAGGGCGATAATTTGAGATAGTAAGTATCACGAAGAGAGATATTAACGTTTAGTATTGCAGTGAAACAATAATAATGATTAACGAAGAATTATCTGTTTATTATTGAGAAACTTCTTTAGATAGTTACTTTATACTATTTTTTCGAGAGCTGCTGGAAGTCTAGTTTACCCACTTTCTTCAGAGCATTAAGCTTGGTTTCATTATCCATGAATGCTGCTAATGACGAAAACTCTTCATTTCCTTCATCTACGTATTGACTATAATTTACAAAGTCATTAAAAGATGCACCGTGCTTCGTTTTTTCATCTATATCCAAGAAAGAGTCATATTGCTCAACATTGAAGTCCTCGAAAGAAATCTTTTCTCTGTCCCGAAGAGGTAACATAAAATAACCACTAATTTTCACGTCCTTCATAAAATCGCAGAAGCTCTGATCCATCCGTTCTTCTTTAGGTATTGCTAATAAAGGATTCTCTGTAAATTCATTGAAAGATATGTCTTGTTTATATATTTCAGTTAGTCTAGAATAAGTTAAGAATTCAAGTAGTGTATCTCTTGCGCTTCCAAGACTATCTGCTCCAGTTAGGATTTCTGTTAGCTTTCCGCCCTGTAAATAATGGAATAATTCCTTAGTTTCTTCCGGAGAAAGATATGTTGGTGATGTTAATATACCATCATAGATGGACATACCCTTCTCAGTACTTAATGCTAGTGTTGGCGGTACTTGAAGTTGATGTGTTCTATCTTGATATAGTAGTATTTGCTTCCAGTCTGTTTTCGAATTTGTTTGAGAATTTATTTTAATTCCTCGCGGATTAACTTCATTAATTACTCTCGCTAGTCCTTGTTCTTCGGAACAGGAATGATATTCGTATTGGCATTTAGTCTTCTTCGCAATACAAGGCTCGCTAGCTTCTTCGTCTAAGCTTAGGGATTGAAGCTGTGGTTCTATTGAGAGAGCATATAATCCGTCCTCTAATGAATCTTCTTCTCGCGGATCGTTAATACCATAAGGAACCTGTTTAATTTCCATATTCACCTATTAAGAACGTCATGCTTAAAAGGCTTACGCTAAGAGATAACTAAAAATACTAAGTATCACGAAATAGAATTCATTCGTATCCCATTAAGGAATCTAATTTTTTTAGACGGCTATTTGCTTGTGCTGTTATATACATGTTTTTGTTTGATGCGAGTGCCTTTGCGAGTCTAAGGTATTCATGCGCCCCTGCAGCCATGGAGGTGTATCCTTCTCGGGGGAAACGTATCAGAAGATGTGTAAGTTCTATACGCCCGAGATTTAGTGCATCGAATGCAAATGCGATTTGATTGCGCAAAGTTACTTCTCCCCCCTCAATTTTATTCAGCTGGGCTTCTAGTCTTTCATAATGCGCTCTTGCTTCTGTATCTACAACCATATTCTGACTAGCGCAGAATAATTTATAAAACTTATTAAAAAATAATCGTTGAGGATCCTAAGATCCCCATAGACGTTTGTGGCTATCTTATATGGATTTTAGTTTCTTAGCAACGTCTACGATAACTTCCTCTTCCGCAGGAATTGAGACGTTCTTACCCTTTGAGAACCGCTTAGTTCCATCAGGAAGGTAAAAACCCTTTGAGATTGAGATGAACTCATTCTCGCCTTCGTCTGTTTTTGCAACTTTTCTAGCTATTTCTACAAAGCTATTTCTTCCGAATTTTATGATTTCTGCTTTTTTTGTTTCAAATTCTACCATCGTCTATCACCGTGTATTTGGTAAAGATAAGGCTTTTTAGGGATTTAAAAAGTTTGCTATTCTAAGAAATCATCTGCGATAGTCTTAAAATTCTTCTCCATCTAAAGAGAATATGCGCGAGAAACAATATCATATTGGTCTCTCAAAAGGCGACGTTGGAAAGTATTGCATATTACCTGGAGATCCTGGACGCGTGCCGCAGATTGCGAAATACTTTGATACTGCTAAGAAGGTTGGAGAGAATAGAGAGTTTGTTACTTATACTGGTGAAGTAGATGGAATCAAGATCTCCGCTGTATCAACCGGGATCGGCTGCCCATCTACAGCTATTTGCGTTGAAGAACTGATAAAGATTGGTGCAGACACGTTTATCCGCGTAGGAACTGCTGGTTCTTTACAAAAAGAAATTAAGAATGGAGATATTGTAATCTCAACTGGCTCAGTCAGAGAAGAAGGTACATCTCGACAGTATGTTCCGCTTTCTTATCCGGCTGTTGCGGATCTTGATATCGCGTTAGCGCTCAGACAGGCAGCTAAAAAGTTTGATTATAGATATCATTGTGGTATAACTCACTGCAAGGATGCTTTCTATATTGAAGGCGGAGCTCAAATCCCCTTAGCGAAGCATAACGCTACGCTCTGGGAAGTATGGACTAATGCTAATGTCCTAGCTACTTCTATGGAATCTGCAGCGCTGTTTTCTATATCTTCTATTCGCGGAGTTAGAGCCGGAGAAGTAATGGCAATAATTGGCTCAACTCTCGAAAATAAACCAATTGAAAAGAAAGCCGGGATCGACGAAGCTATTAAGGTGGCTATCGAAGCGGTGAAGATTCTTGATAAGCAGAGACTATAGAAAATTCTCTTCAATATAGGTGAACTATCGAAGTGTTTATAATATTTTCTTATGAGTACGTAGTAAAATGGTAAACGAATTTAGTCAACAATTATATGCAGTCGGTCAGGAGATGGCTGCGGTACAAAAGTTAGAACTCCCGCAAGAAATTGCTCGAGGATATGGAGCAGCTATTGGAAAATTAGATGCATTGAAACAAGTAGCTAAAGATAGCTATACTCAACAAGTAGCTGAAGCTGAGATAATCTGTCCGAAAGTTGATCTGAGTATGATTGATGTTTTTGAAGGCGCTATTCCCGGTCTCGAAGCTATGAATGACCGGCTTAGTTCAGGACAATATGATGAAGAAGAGATGAATACTGTTCTGGAGTCAATTAAGGGAACTCTAGATACTGTATTAGACCCTGTTTTGTCTTGTCCTTACAATAAGAATGAACCTTTGTGCGAGATTGCTAAATATAATCACGGAAACATAACGAATGAAAGAAATAGTTCTATGCAAGTAATTGAGAAATTGACTTCATCTGCATATCATGGCGTAGTTCAGAATAGTGCGATTACTCCTCTTTATGAAGCGCCTAACGGTGAGCAACAAGAAGCCGTTCCGAGAGTATTTGACTTCCTACTTGGACGAAGAACGAGGCAAAGATCGCCAGAATCTCCGCAATATACTGTTTTCATAAAAGACGCTAGTGGTAGTATTAGTAAGTATAATCTAGACCTCGCGAGTAATAATTTAGGTGAGCTAGAACTATCTGGAGCTGAAGCAGCAGCTATTAATTTAAATGAGATAGATAGTTTGAAACAAGATGATAAGAAAGTTCTTTTCGTAGACGTGCCCGTAGAAGGATTATCTCATGAGGAAATTGCAAGATATGTAGGTAGGGATTTGTATCCGCAGAATGAAGGCAATATTACTCCATTTGGAGTGCTTGAGGGTTTGGAGGGTGCCTTGGATCTTCCTGGTGTTGGAATTAGCATGAGAGTAATGAGATCACCTTTTGGGATGCACCATCAGGAATAGGGAGATCTCCCCTTCTTACTTTTTTATTTTATAAAAACTCTTCAGCTTTAGCTAGCTTCTTCCCTTTCTCTTGCTCATATTGAATAGAATAATCCTCTAAGCTAGTACCGTGTTTCTCAGCAGTCTTCCGCTTCCGAATTTTAACAAAGACCGGATAATTAACTGCCTCGCCAACTACCAGCGCCTCGCCAACTTTCAGCGAGCTAATAATATCAACATTACCTGATGACAGAGCTTCAGAGCTTCGTTTAATATGGTCAATATCATAAGGATTTGTAACCCTAAGAATAATCTGCGTATTGCACTGACTCAAGGCAGTCGTACTCAATTGAACTGGCCGCTGGGATATCAAGCAAATATTCGCGTAGAATTTACGTCCTTCGCGCGCCAAAGTTTCAATAATCTTTCTAGATAGCGCATACTCCGCTCGAGTTCCTTCTGGACAGAAGTTATGCGCCTCTTCAATGATCTCTAAGTACGGCGGACACAAGCCTTGCTTACGGAGATCAAACAGCCGACGGGAGACATAATTCACAATTAGCTGCTTCTTTCGAAGACTTAGCATTTCCCTAAAGTCAATAATAATCATCTTGCCTTGCTGTAACATAGTAGATGTGTTCGGCCAGTCAGCAGAGGCAAATAGCTTCATACTTTGCAGCTCGCCAAGCCAAGCAGTCAGGGCTTCCTTAGTCGTAGTTCCCATACTGCTGTCTGTAATTGCCTGAAATATCTGATCCAAACTAAATGAATTATTCGTCGCCTTGCGCACGTCCCCTATGACTTTTCCCAGCTCGCGAACCTGCACTGGAGACATCTTTGGTAATAAGGCAGCAAACCCTTTCTCATTCATCTTCGACACAGCTAGCTTAACATCACCTGCTTTAATCACCTGAACCTTATCTGGATAATCCTCTGCCAAGCTAACATACTCTCCGTGATTGTCAATTATTATGACCGCTACCCGACCGTGCTCAGCTTTCCGGTTCAGCAATTCTTCTAGTAGTACTGCAGTCGCGTAGGATTTGCCAGCTCCAGAGATAGCAAGGATAGCTAAGTGTTTCTGAATCATCCGAGTTAGATTAAACTTAGCTGGTAGTGTATGCTGTTGAACTTCGCCAAGGTGCAATCCTCGTTCTTGATCCAATCCTAGAAAGCGATTCAGTACTGCAGTATCTATTTCAGTAACTGTAAAACCCGGCGATGGCGGGAAACTAGGACGAATTAGCATACCGTCTTTAGTGTAAACTCCGAGCGCTTTGGCATCAGCGATCGTGTATTCCCATTCCTTAACTGGAAAAGCAGAGAACAAATCCGAGCAGCGATTATATTCTGTGACTGCGCCAGCTGATTCGAAATATTTATTGGTTTTATATATGTTCGTTACATTTCCGAGCAATAATCCTTCTTTAGTCTGGATGGAGATAAATTCCCCGCGTTTAATATTCGTGTTAGTAATAACAAATGAGAATTCAGATACAGATGGTCCGTTTGGAGTTGTTATTATGGTTCCAATAGCTTGCATGCATGCTCTTTTTTAGCGGAGATATAAATAGCTTTGTTTGCTTGATTAGCTTTTTAAGATTTTGGTTAGATATTAAAGCATGGAAGCGCCAAATCCGAGCATATCTAAATGGATGCCTGCTTGTGGATTAGAGCAGGACATTCGAGGGGAGCTAATTGCGCAATGGATCCGAGATCGCCCGCTGATAGAAAAGTTCTGTAATATGTATTATCTAAATCTCACGATGACTGACTGGACAGATGAGAATAGCGATGTTGAGATTGATCCAGTTACTTTTGAGGTTAAGCGAATTACAGAATGGAAAGTAGAGCTGATGTATGTCTTCGATGACGGATTGGGCGGCTATACTCATCGAGGGATCATAAATTCGCTGGAGGATTGACCTTAGCGTCTAGATTCTAATTCCTTTTGTATAATCTCAGCAAGATTATTCCTTCCAGATTTTCTTAGAGTATTTATATTGACTTGATCGGAGTGGAGCGAATCATCAAATACATTATACTGCGAAAGCTCGTCTAAATCAGTATTTTTAATTGCTTCTTCGATAACTAATCGTGCTGCTTTTGCGGTTTTAGTTACTACTTCCATTACTCCAATATGGGTTACAGATGGCGCTCCGGGATAATTTGAATGATCCACACACATAGCAAGCGCGGCGTAAGGTATGCTCATTTCTTTAGCTAGATGAACCTCTGGAACAAGAGTTTGACCAATAACTTTAGGATTTATGACTGTCTCTCGGAGTCTAGCTTCGCGGGCAGGAGTTGTGAATGCAGGACCCTGTATGTTAAAATAAGTGCCTTCATGAAAACCACATTGAAGGTTCTTAGAGTCGTGATATAATTCCTTTAGTTCTTCGCAGACAGTATCATATGCGCTAGTAAGTATTTTTCGAAGCTCTGGATGAAATGGCTTGTTCATGGACACGTGCAAGAGTAAACCTTGTTCTGCGAAAGTTGTTTCACGACGCAAGTCATCCCAATCAACATCATCGACTACAATCAAGTGACCGGGCAATACTTCTCTGGCTAGTCTTCCAGCAGCAGAAATAGAATAAATTGCGCGCACGCCTAGCATTTTTGCAGCTTGAATATTTGCGCGGTAATTTACTAAATGCGGAGGTTCTAAGTTCTGATGCCGCGCGATTAAGTAAACTTCTTTTCCTCCGATCTCTGCAGTGCTAACACTTGCGTATCCATAATCTGTTTTTATTTGTTCCGGCTTGGTTTTATCATCAGAAAAGCCAGTTCCGCCAATTATAGCTATATTATCCATATATAACTCCAGAGGTAGACCACATCGAGCATAAAAATCTTTATCTGCTCTTCAGGACAGTATCGTAAGAAATATAAAGCCTTCTCTTAATCAATCCGTATGCAAGCTAAAAAAGGCGAGTTCATAGAAATAGACTATATCGCGAAGATTAAATCTACTGGAAAGATTTTCGATCTAACTCTCGCAGATGCGGCTAAGAAAGAAGGCGTATTTCAGCAAAGCCAGACTTATGAGCCACTAATTATCTGTGTTGGAGAGAAGCACGTAATTAAGGGCTTGGACGAAGTTATTGAAGGAAAGGAGATCGGAAAAGAATTTGAAACAGATGTTCCTCCAGAGAAAGCCTTCGGAAAGCGCAATGCTAAATTAATCCAACTAGTTTCTCAAAGAATGTTCAAGAAGCAGAAAATGAATCCTTTTCCGGGTCTGCAGCTGAACATCGATGGAAACATCGCAACTGTTCGCAGCGTATCTGGTGGAAGAGTTATTATAGATTTTAACAACCCCCTCGCCGGGCAAGTAATACATTACTGGGTTAAGATCAACCGCACAGTTACAGATAATAAAAAGAAATTGCAAGCGCTCGCGTACAGCTTACTCGCGGAAAGGAGCGCAAGAGTCGAAATTAAAGACAAGACTGCAACTGTTACTCTAAAAAATAAGGATAAAGACCTAAGAAAGAATTTCTCAGAGACTGCTAAGAAGCTAGTTCCTGGAATTGAGATCAAAATAATCTAATTATTTGGTCCGAGTATAAGTTTTTTTGATGATCACTTATTTGTATTTACTCCGTTGTGTTATTTCTGAAGCGGAGCCGAACTTGTTCGGACCAGAAGCGTTAGCTTCTGGGCTTCAGATAGAATCTTCTTTGGGGCGCGGCGGGAACTTTCTTCTTAAGAAAGGGTCCGCTTTGTATAAACTATCCAGTGATCCTTTACTGTTCTCTCAAACCGCGCAAAGTTTATAAAAAATTGAACGTACTATTAGCTATATTAGAGAGGTAACACAGTGAGGGTTCTGTAATTCGACGAGCCCTAGCTTAATATGAAAAATGGATGATCAATCTTTCGGTACGGGATTCGAAACTATAGCTGACCCTGCAGATGATATTTTTTCTTCGCCCCCACCACAACAACAGCCACAACCGCAGCCAGTTTATCAAGCAGCTCCTATGCAGGCAGCTCCAATATCTGTTCGGGAACCTGGTAATTCTGAGTTAGAAGAAATACTTGCTAAAAAGAAAGCTAGAATTAAGGTAATCGGAGCAGGTGGCGCAGGTAATCACACTATTTCGAGAATATCTGAAGTGGGCGTGGTCGGCGCTGAAACTGTAGCAATTAACACTGACGCTCAGGATCTTTTGAGTAATGCTGCAGATAAGAAAATGCTAATCGGCAAAGAACTTACCGCAGGTCTTGGTGCAGGTTCAAATCCTCAAGTCGGTAAGGAAGCTGCTAAAGAATCTGAAAATGATATTAAAAATGTATTAAAAGAAGCACACATGGTTTTCCTAACTTGTGGGCTTGGAGGCGGAACCGGAACAGGTGCGCTTCCAGTTATCGCAGCAGTAGCTAAAAAACTAGGGATTCTGACTGTTGCCGTAGTTACACTTCCATTCACAATGGAAGGTCAGCTGAGACACGAAAACGCAATGGTCGGCCTTGAGGAACTCGAAGGACTTGTCGATACGTTAATAGTTATACCAAATGATAAGCTAATTGAATTAGCTCCAGATCTTCCCCTACATACTGCATTCAAAGTTGCGGATGAGATTCTAACCAATGCAGTTAAAGGAATTGCAGAGCTGATCACAAAGCCAGGTCTTATTAATTTAGATTTTGCAGATATTAGAGCAGTTATGTCTTCTGGCGGAATTGCAATGATTGGTGTCGGAGAGAGCGATACTGAGAATCGTGCAATTGAGTGCGTTGAGAAAGCTATTTCTAACCCGTTGCTGGATATTGATATTTCTGGAGCAAATGGCGCGTTGATTAATGTTGCTGGCGGTCCGTCTATGACTTTAGAGGAAGCTCGACAAGTAGTAGAGACTGTGACAGGTAAGCTAGACGATTCAGCTAAAATTATCTGGGGAGCTCAGGTGCAGCCGGACTTGCAGAATACTATCCGAGTCATGCTAGTAATTGTGGGTGTTAAATCACCGCAAATCTTCGGACCTAAGCGGACGTTCTCTCAAAAGAGAAAAACAGAACTAGCTGACGATTTAGGGATTAAATTCGTTGACTGACCAACCCTATTTCTTTGCCATTTTCTTTCTTTTGCAAAACCAGAGCGGAATGAAATTCCGCTTGGCCAACCGGAACTAGTTCCGGTCTGGAGAAAGAATTAGGCGTCCAAAGAAAGAAAAGCATATTTCTCCGCGACTGCGTCGCGTCAATAATAATCGCTCACTCATCAGTTCGCTCTAGCGAATCGGGGCGATTCGCGCTTAGAGTGGTTGAGTTAGTTATGTTTTTTTACTCGCAGTTTCCTACTCTTTTTTTGGCTAAGCCAGGAGAACTGTTTTAATAGATTATTTGTAATTTTGCATAGGTTTTGTGGGTCGCTAGTAATTACGTTTATTTTTGGGAAGTTATCATCACAAGTTGTTATTTCAAGTGCTGCTTCTATTCCGTGTAAGCTTATGAAGTATTGTTTGTGACTAGCGGAGTATGCATTTACATTTTGAGAGCCTATTTGGTGGGCATTTCTAGATAAAAAGGCATATAACTCAGCGCCTTCGTAATCTTCACAACGTATACCGAACAGAAGTGATAGTTGATGCATTGGTTTTGTATGACCCCCTAATGTTTTTGAGTAGTATGTTTTCATATAATTCACTCAGAAAGGGGTCTTAAAAACTTTACTATTTATAGTTACGCTATGTATAGCGTTTTTATCAGAAGGGACGTATCTCTCTTCTCAGCTCAAATAAACTTGGATTTCTCCCAAGTTTTTCATTCAAAGCAGATTTAAAGACCATAATTTCCTGTTCTCGCAACTTGGCTCGGCCGTCAGCTTCTATTAGAACTGAGGGATAGGAATAACTGCGATTCTGTCGGGAGATCTCAAAGATTGTCGAGGCAACTTGCTCGGGGTCGCCGATGAAGTCTAGGCGCATAGGTCGGTCGTATTCAACTGCTTTGATGTACATAGCTCTCACAGCTTCGCTCCACTTGCCGATCTCGCGCATGACTGGTAGTTCGGCTCGCGAGGAGGAGTACTCGAAGTCTTCTGTCCGCCAGCCAGCTTGCAAGAAGTAGAAAAGAAAGAGCGTATCTGTTGTGCGATCCAATACTGGCAAGAGCTCACTGAGTTCTTTTTTTATCTCCTCTGGAAGGGCAGCTTCAGAAAATCTCTGCTTTAGCAAGCTGCAGTACTTTGTTCCTTTGCAGTCTTCAATTGCGCCGATCAGCAGGATATTGTTCTTTGTGCAATATTCGTAGAGCTCAATATATTGGTTAATAACTTTCTCGTAGAGCGGCTGAACTTTAGAATCCTTGTCAGGCACGCTAGAAGGATGAAGTACAATCGAGCCGTCGGCGACTAGCACATCTGGCTGCAATTCTTTAGCAGCTTTTAGCTGAGTTGCTAATTCCATTTCAACGCGTCGTAAGCTAGCGAGTGTAGAAAACTCTGCGGAATTGAATTCAGATCCAATTATAATTGGTTCTGGCTGAGGTCGGCGGGAAGGGAAATAATCTGTCTTGACTAATTTATTTTGTTTATAGTGAAAGCAAGCTGCTACAGCTCTTCGAAGAATTAGACCCATTCCGTGATATTCTTTAGCTAGAAATCCGCCATCTACTCCGCAGATCTTATTGTTGAGTTCGATTGGCTTGATTTGCTTTGCTAAGCTTGGAAAAAGTTTTAGAGAATCAACTTTTTTGAGTAGTTTTGCTAGCTCGGAGCGGTTTTTAGCTAAGTCATTGATGTGTTGAGCTATCTGATTAATGGTGTCTTCCATCGAATATTGGGTCAATTAAGAATTCTAATTCTCTAATAGTCTCACTGTTTTCTCTTAGGCCTTTTATTCCATGTTCGTGCATTGTTTGAGCCAATTTAGCTTTATTTTTTACCCAGAGCTTCGATATATATATTGCTGCTGAGGCTCGATTAAGCCAATCATATCGGTTTTCCTCGTGCTGATCTGATAATTCGCATAGTTGTAAGAATTCATCATTGACTGTGGCTTTTGTAGCGTAGAAGTCTAATTTTAAGTTATGTCTATCTCCGGTCTCGAGTACGCTGATATCTCCTTTAAGATACACGCTAGAGACCCCCATTTGTGTATAGAATCCGACATTAGCCGCGCCTACCATCGATGCTAGATAGATTGTATGCTGTAGTGGCAGTCTGAATCCGTTCTGTACTTCTTGTGCGCTCTTAACTGCCGCCACCCATCGGGAATTTATTTCAGCGATGTGTCTTGCGCTCTCAACAGCGTGGCAAGCAGGAATAAGATCTTGTGTTACTACATCTATTAGTCCTCTTTCAAAAGTATAATCCTGTACAACGCGTCGTTCATATTCTAACCCCATCGCGTCTGCGATGATAACCTTAGATCCGATTTCCATAAGTCTAAGCTTCGGATAGCATATTTATATCTTTATTCGCTCAAAGAAACATTCGCAAGCTTTTTAAGACCATATAATAATTGATATTTGGTGATCAAATGGGTACTGAAGGCGATTATCGGATGTGTCAGTAATTCTTCCCAGCGCGAGCTTTTCACTAGTTTTAAATATGTCAATAGCGAGGTGATACTATGAAGAAATTCTATATCACCACGACAATTCCATATACTAATGATTCTCCGCATATTGGTTTTGCTTTAGAGATTATTCAGGCAGATGTGCTAGCTAGATGGCACCGTCAGAAAGGAGAGGATGTTTTCTTCTTGACTGGAACTGATGAGCATGGTACTAAAAATTACCAAACTGCGAGAAAGCAGGGGTTAACACCTAAGCAGTTTGTTGATAGGATAGCTGCTCAATTCAGAGAATTAACAAAAGTTCTTAACATTTCAAATAACTATTTCATCCGAACTACTGATAAAAAAATCCATTGGCCTGGCGTTACTAAGATGTGGAAGGCGCTGTACAAAAGCGGCGATATTCATAAAAAGGAGTATACTGGTTCGTATTGTTCTGGCTGTGAGAGATTTATAACTCGGAAGGAGCTTGTGAATGGAAAGTGTCCTAATCACCCAACTCGGGAAATTGAATATATTTCAGAAACGAATTATTTCTTTAAGTTGTCGAAGTACTCTGATAAGATAAGAAACTTAATCAAATCGGGTAAATACAATGTTCAGCCACAAATATGGCGTAATGGTTTCTTAGCTTTAATCAAGGACGGCTTGCAGGACGTTAGCTTCTCAAGAGATAAAAAACATCTACCCTGGGGGATTCCAGTGCCAAACGATCCAGAGCAAGTTATGTATGTCTGGTGTGATGCTCTTACGAATTACTTAACTGGAATCGGATATCCCAATAAGAAATATACGAAATATTGGCCTGCAGACATTCACGTGGGTGGAAAAGATATGCTTAGGTTTCACGCCGGTATTTGGCCAGGGATGCTCCTGTCGGCAGGCTTTCCGCTACCAAAGAACCTCTTTATTCATGGGTTTATAACAGCAGAAGGTCAGAAGATGTCAAAGTCAGTCGGAAATATCGTAAATCCGTTTGAAGAGGTGAAGAAGTTCAGTGCAGATGCAATTAGATATTATTTGATAAGAGAAATTCCGAGCAACAGCGATGGAGATTATTCAAAGAAAGCTGTTGTTGAAAGATACAACAATGAACTGGCGAATGATCTCGGCAACCTTGTCTCAAGAGGTTTATCACTAATTGAAAAAGGCGCTGATGGGAAAGTTCCGAAAGGAAAGATAGATTCTAAACTAGATAAGCTAGCTAAGAGCGTTCAGAAGAAATCTGAAGCAGCGTTAAGCAAGTTTGAACTTCATCGAGCAATCGAATCGGTTTGGGAATTAATTAAGGCGACCAATAAATATATTCAAGATAATAAACCCTGGGAAAAGCCAAAGAATCTTAATGATATTTTGTTTAACATTGCTAACTCCCTAAGAATTATTTGCGCTTTAGTTTATCCGTTCATCCCATCTTCAGCAGAAGAAATTGCAAAACAAATCGGAATAAAGAAAGTTCCAAAATTTGCAGAACTAAAGAAGCCGGTTAAAGTAGGAACAAAAGTCAAGAAAGGAGAAATTTTATTCAAGAAGTTAGAAGTTAAGAAAGAAGAAACTAAAAATAAGTTAAAGGTAAAACCAATGATAAATTTCAAAGAGTTTGAAAAGCTAGATCTACGAGTTGGGAAAATTGTCCATGCAGAAGAAGTTCCGAAGTCAAAAAAGCTAATCAAAATGAAAGTTGATTTTGGTGCAGAAACTAAGCAAGTCGTAGCGGGAATAAAGCAATACTATAAACCAAAAGATCTTAAGGGAAAGCAAGCAGTTTTTGTTGTAAATCTTGAGCCAGCTAAGATTATGGGCTTGACTTCTGAGGCGATGATTCTTGCTGCAAGTGATAAAAATAAAGTTTCTATACTAAGTCCAGATAAGAAAATTAAGACCGGTTCAGGGATTAGCTAACTCCTTCTCTTCGTAAGTATAAGGCTACTACTGTTTTGGTCAGTCCCGGATCATCTGGATTAACTAATACCTTGTGTCGGCTAGGAGTATATGAACCAGAGCCAATCTTAATCCAGCCGTCTTCGATTTTGACACCTTGTTCGGCTTGTATGATATTGCTTGAATTAATATCGGTATGGTTTAGAATTACTACTCTCTCGCCTTCTACTGTTTTTGTTAGTTCTTCTAATCCGGGCAGTTCTTGTAATTCCCGCGTCGGAATACTTTCCCCTCGAAGCTTTTCAAGAGCTTTTTCATAGAGTCCGTATAGTTCAGATGCCTTGCTCATAATTAATAGAAGTAAATAGAATTTAAAAGACTATTCCATCGGCTGATCATCAGAAGTAACAATAACATCCTTGTTGTCTGGCCAGTCGACTTTAATCACACGCACACATTTCTTGCAGATACCAATATGATATCCTTTTTCTTTTACTTTAGCTTTATACTCGCAAAGCATGCATTCAAAGTTCGGTTTGACTGCCATGCTAATATACACTCCGAAATTCTTTTTATTGTTTTGTTCGATGAATCACAACAAACTTTAAAAGCAAAATCATCCGGCGGGAGTTAAGTTTTTAAGTATTTTGGTCTGTTTACTCGAGACTATAACTAATTAATCGTTTATTTGTTTGTGGTGTTAAATTATACTTTAACTTGCTCTCTAATCCGGAGTTAGAGATACTAATGGAGTAATTAGGACTGTGAATCGTGTAACGGGTATTAAATTGTTCTCGGTCTGTAGCGTAGCTTCTAAAATTAATAGTATTATTTTGCGCTAGCTCACCATCTTGTATTGCATTGATGTATGTCTCTAACGCGCTAGCAGGAATGGAGTATGAGCCAGATCCACCATAATTATTTTTAGAAGTGTCTTTGTATTTTGGCGTATTAGAAATAAGCGCTGCCATTGCGAGTATTTACTCTTTATCAACTTTCTTTTCTTTCTCTTTTTTAGCTGCTTCAATCATCGTATCTAAGTTTAGTTTCTCGATGATTTCTTTGTATCTGTTTCGAATTGTGACTTCAGTTACACTTACAACATCTGCTATTTCTCTCTGCGTTCTTTTCTCACCAGAAATCAAAGATGCTACATAAAGTGCAGCTGCAGCAAGTCCGGTTGGACCTCTGCCAGAAGTTAGCTCTTCTGCTTCGGCTTTCTTAAGGATTTCAATGGCTTTAGTTTGAGTCTCAGCTGAGAAGTTCAGTTTGCTAGCAAATTTTGGAATATAATCAATTGGCCCGCTCGGAAGCATTTTGATGCTTAGTTCCCGTGCAATAAATCGATATGTCTTACCAACGTCGCGTTTATTTGTGTTTGTTAATTCTGTAACTTCATTTAGCGATCTTGGAAGATTGAATAATCGTGCAGCAATATAAATTGCGCCTACGACTACAGATTCCATGCTTCGACCCCTTACAAGACCTTTTGTGACAGCTAATCTATATATTCTAGCTGCTTCTTCCTCAACATCTGGAGGAATGTTCAAAAGTGAGGAAACTCTTCGCAGCTCAACCAGAGCATACTTTAAATTTCGCTCTAAAGATGTAACAGATCTTTGCTGCCATTTTCTCAGGCGCATGAATTTTCGTCTTTGAGCTCCACCGAGCTTGTAAACTTCAGAACTTGTACCGACTTCAGTGCCAGTACCCATATCAAATTTTGCAAAACTTGTTGGTGAGCCAGCCCTTCGCTGTTGTTGGCCTTCACCTGAGCCGAATTCCCGCCATTCCTGACCGAAATCAACCATGCTTTCATCAAGCACTAGTCCGCAGCTCTTGCAAATAACCTCACCTTGTGATTCGTCAATTACAAGATTAATACTACTGCATTCAGGACATTTTTTGATCATTGAGCTTTTAGCTATAGCCATCTTATTGATCCTTCTAAGAGTACAGTCTTTACAGATACTCTTTTTGTGGTTCTACCGCGGGGGTATAAACAACTTTTATAAAAGGTGCGAGGCGCGCTTTATAAACCTTGTGATTAAGGTTAAAATTAGCAGAGGATAAACTATTTAAACCCTTTATTATTGATAAGAATATGGAATTCAAACTTGCGATAGGCGATCCGGCTAGCAAAAGAACATACAAAGCAGAGCTGAAAGGCTCAGATGCTGAGAAACTGGCTGGAAAGAAGATTGGAGAAAGCTTCAAAGGTGAGTTGCTGGGATTGGGTGGCTATGAGCTGCAAATCACTGGCGGCAGCGATAATGCTGGCTTTCCGATGCGGAGGGATGTAACTGGTCCCACTAGAAGAAAGATTATTCTATCAAGCGGAGTTGGCTTTAATAGCAAGCGCAACGGTCTAAGACGAAGAAAGTCTATTCGCGGTAATACTATTTCTGTAGATATTGTTCAGGTTAATTGCAAGGTCGTTAAGGCTGGCAAGAAGACTCTTGCTGATGCTTTTGGGATTGTGCCTAAGGAAGCTGAAAAGAAAGAAGGGGAAGCTGCTGAAGCTCCAAAACAAGAAGCAAAGCCAGAAGCTAAGATAGAAGAGAAGCCTATAGCGGATAAGAAGGAAGAAGCTCCAAAAGTAGAAGAGAAACCAGTAGAGCAGCCGAAGGCTGAGGAAAAGAAAGAGAAACCGGCTGAAGCGAAGAAAGAATAATTCTAATAAGAATGCTAACTTCTGAAGAGGAAATATATTCGAGATATCTTAATGGGAGATATCGCTGGCTCACGACTGATGCATCACCATATCTTCTTGAAAATACTACCTTACCGGATGATGTAGCACGGACTGAGTTCTATCCAAAAGAATGGAAAGACTCCTTTGGATTATTAAGTGCCTTACGGGCAAGAGATATACCTTCTATTATTCAAATATCCCTTCGTAAGTTAGATTTACGCGGATATGATCCACGATCAATTAAAGCGTCAGGTATACTTGAGCTAGACTCGATAATGGCTGAGGAAGAGGACTGGTTCTCTGAGCAGTATGGACTATTTAGTTCTCAAGAAGAACTTTTAATAGATGATCAATTACATGCAGCCATACTTCAATATCAAGCAAGGGATCGTTTTTGTCCCGTCGGATATGTTCAAACTATGTTCTATGCTGATCCAGAAGCACTTATCGTAGCATATGGAAATGAAGGAATAAAAGTATTACCAAAAGAGGAAACAACTGCTATCCTTGAGAGGGGGAGAAGAACTCGCGAGGCTCTTCAGTCGGGAAATCCACACGCAATAGCAGAATTATTTATTGGTTGTATTGAAGAAGCTAATAGAATAACAAATGGTAAGCTAGATTTGCCTGAAGATGCTAAGAAAGAATTATCACAGGTATTCGCGGATTGTGTAGAAATTAGGGATTAAATCCCCCAAGTACTTCTCTCTTTCCTTTTAATCTCCGCTAGCTCCTTAAGAATCTCAACATCAGACTTCTTCAAGTGCTTTCTAGCTCGTCCTTTCAGCAACCGATAGCTAGCTTCTGATTGATCAACATAGAGAATATCATCTCCGTCTACCTGTCTGCCGATTGTCAAGCCCGGTACGGAAATTGCTGCCTGCTGATTCATTTTAAGCTCTTCGAGTTTCTTGCCTTGGTCCTCAAGAGTCTTAACTGCTCCAACTATTACTCCTTCTTCGGTCATCAACTTAACGCCGGGCTTTAATTTCCCAGCGATTACTTCTACGCCAAAGACTGCGGGATTGCATTGCCTAAAGATATATTGAGATAAGATTCGAATTTTAGCTGGCCAGATCAAGCCCTGAAGCTGTTCGATTTCTAGCCGCTTAGCTATCTTTTCTAGCTCCTTTTCATACTTCTCGACTAGTTTATAGATAACTGGCTCGCTCAAAATAATAACTTTAGATTTTTCAGCGTCTTTTTGAACACTTGAACTAGCCTTTACGTTAAAACCCAGAACAAAAGCTTTCAGCGGCTCATTTGCAGCTGCGGCAGCGACGTCGTTTTTATTGATATTTCCGATCGCAGCTCGCTTTATTGGGATTTCTTTTTGCTTAAATAGATTAGACGCAGCTTCTAATGAACCAAGAGTGTCTGCTTTTAATATAACTCCCTCCTCTTGAGTTTCGATCAGAACCTCTGAGATTTCCTTAGCAATTTCTTCTTTTGCAGTTTTTATTTGCTTTTCATTGCGCGCAGAAGCAAATGGCGCCCCGGCAATAGCGTCCTTCAAATTAGGAGCTATAATTTTTATGCCTGTGGCAGCTACAACTTCCTTGACATTCTTGAATCTGCTCTTCTTATCACGAATTTCAGCTAGCGGAAGCGGTTTTAGCAGGGATCTGATTTTGGTCTCAACTAATCGGTCGATTCCACCAACGATTATCGTATCATCCTCAGTTAGCGAACCGTCGTAAATTATCACGTCAGCTGTCGTACCCATCCCCTTTTCTTCTTTGATTTCAAGGATTGTTCCCTTCGCAGGCTTTTTTGGATCGATCTCTAGCCGCTTGCTTAAGAATCTTTGAGAAAGCCCTGTTGCTAGAGCTAGCAGTTCAGCTACACCTTCGCCAGTCTTAGCTGAAATTGGGACTACGGCTACTGATTTAGAATAATCTTGAATGTTCGTATAGAGATCTACAGTGAATCCGAGCTCAGAGACATCTCCGATTAGTTTATAGAAGCGCTTTTCGTAATTCTCTTTCACAGAAGGGATTTGCTTTTCGATATTTTTAATGAATAGCTTGTTGTGGAGCTTCCATCCTGTGACCACGTCTAGCTTATTCGCGGCGAGAATAAATGGAACCTTGAATGTTTTTAGAATATCAATAGCTTCTTTTGTTTGCGGCTGCACTCCTTGGTTGATATCAACTACTAGGATAGCTAGGTCTGCTATGCTCCCTCCGCGCTTTCTCAAGTTGGCGAAAGCCTCATGCCCAGGAGTATCTACAAATAATAGCCCAGGTATGGTAAATTTAAGATTCGTGAACATTAAATCACCGCAGACTTTGCGAACTGTGTCTAGCGGAATCTCAGTAGCTCCAATATGCTGCGTAATTAAGCCAGCTTCCCTCTGAGCTAGCGTTGTTCCCCTAATCCAGTCTAGCAACGTAGTTTTTCCATGATCTACATGACCTAAGACTGTGATTATTGGTTGGCGGATCATAAAATAAGTTAGAAGTTATGATTTTTAAAAGTTCGTATATTTAGAAGACTACTGCTGCAGCGTCTTGTTCAGTGATTTTCTCGTGGATAGCTGCTATATTATATAGCTTAGCAAAACTTTCTATTATTTCTACTTGTTTATAACGTAGTTTCGGAACAATAATTTGGTATGTATTATCTGCTATTTTTGAAAGAGCTATTTCAACTCCATTATCCCAGTCTCCTTCCCATACTCCGACTCTGCCATCGCGATGCAAAGTAACTGTGCTTAGTCCATTATCTAGAATAATTCTCTCTCCGTTTTCTTTATCAGTACGGTGCTGAATTTCGTAGACCTTAATCTCCAAATCTAACGTCTCCTTGCTCAGGGAATATTTGCGTAAATCCCGCGTTCCGGTTGCTCCGCATGGAACTACAAAACCAACTCTTTCAGGTGCTATTTCATTATGATAATCTAATAGTATATTAAATTCCTCCTTAGTTATCTCTGCTAATCGCGGTAAGTGATATATAGCATAACCTCCCCAAGTGTTCATGTCGATCTTGCTACTACCGTCCATATTTCTCCAAGTAGCGTAATCAGTCGCCGTAGGCATGCTATGTAGAATATCTCCAACTTCCTTCGATTCTTCCTTGCGGAATATGGCTTCTAAGGTTGTAGAAATACGCGAATCTTTGATTAGTTTAATCTCCATGCTGTTGCTTAAGCATTAAGATTTTTAAAAGTTCGTATATCTAAGGATTAGCTACTTGCTACTAAAAGCGGTAGTAGTAGAATAATCATCTCTCATTTCGTCTAAAGCAGCTCTTCCTGCTGCGGTTATCCACCAGATGACTTTGCCGCCGTATTCTCCGCCAGAGTTGCTGAACATCAACTTATACACATATCCGCGGTTTAGCAAGCTATTTTCTCTTTCTTGTAATACATTATTGACTTTAATTCCTAATTTTAATTGTGCTGTTATGAATTCTTTGTCGACTGCAAGTAACTGACCATCAACAAGATCATCAAGCATATCTCCCCAAGGTGCAGAATAGGTATGGTCTTTTCTATTAGTTTCCTGAGAACCGCCTATGCCGTATTTCTTAATCTCTACTTCGTAAGTCGTACGTAAGCCTCCGCCAGGGGTTAGAGCCTCCTTCTTCAATTCAGGATCTTCTCGCCAGCCTTCTCCGAGCTTTCCATTCCAAATTGCTTCTTGCTCCTTGTAAGTTTTCTCTAAATTGTATAATGCACTGAGAACTTCAACATCATATTTTTGATGGAGCCAGTTGGAGTCATCCATTTCATTGAATATTTTGGATTCTAATTTATCTATCTCATATTGAGGTATTCCTAAGCTATCCGAAACATCATGATAAGTTCGTCTTAGTGCAGCCATTGCTGCGGATACTTTAGCTTTCGTCGAATGTATAAATGTCGGATGCTTTTTGAAGCCAGTATATTTAGTAAATCTCGCATATCTGGTTTTAGCAGTGGCTATCTCTTTCATAGCCAGGTTATTCTCTAATCCGATCCGAGTTATTATCTGATTAACAGATTTTCCAGGAATCCAGTCTTGGATTGGCATGAGGGATGCATTAGCAGCGTCAACTAGTTCATGCGCTTCTACGAGCTCCTGCTCCAATTCGCGTAAATTATATGTGCTATTCTTATGCTTTGCTAATGCGAAGAATTTCTTCTTTAGTCCTTCAACGCCCGTCTTCGCCAGAATAGTGGGATAGTCCGCAATGAACTTATCTAGATAAATTAGCATAGAGATTTTCGGATCATGCGAGTAGACTCTTAACTCTTCAGCTAGATCCGAAGGATCTGAATTGTTGTCTCTAAAATCTCTACAAGCTAGGCGGATTTCGCTAAATTCCTTTTCTGATTTAATTTTCCAAGACTTTGTGTCATGGTAGAGAGCTGCAAAAATATCATTGCTAGGAGTAGCATCTAATTTAGCACATTCTGCGCAATATTTCATTACAATTTCATTCAGTTCTAAACCGGTGCTATTTACAGCAACATCGAAAAGATGTTTTACTGTACCGATCGGTATTATTCTCTCATCCTTTATTGAATCTTGCCAAGAGTGGCGTAAATTAGGGTTGTTTCTAATCTCACTTTGAGGCAATACATAGAACGTTCCTAATAAATCGCTAATTTGCATATGCATATTTCGTAGGCGATCAATGTTACCATATATATCATCAAATATTGCTTCGCCTTCGAGATCCTGCCTTCTTTTTTTCCAGTTATGCAATTCGGGATAATAATATGTTCCTCGTCCGTAACCGCTTTCTTCTCTGCGAGCTTTAATGATGTTAGCTAAAGGTTTAATTCTATTCTTGATTAGCGATTCTAGATTCTTTCTTGCTTTATGTGGAGTTAAAATATTCTTTGTCATTTTACATCCTCGATAAATACTGCTCGCCATTATATTCTATTACGAACGTTCCCCAATTAGTATTATCTATCTCAAAATCTCGAGTTATGTCTGCATACCCTCCAACCCTTCGCTCCAGAAGCTTGACTTTTTTTCTCATTGTTAATATAATATCCTTAGCTAAGTAATCCTCAGAAATTAGTTTTCCGGTAAGCACTCCGCTCTCGAATCTGAAAGGCTCTTGCCATTTATGCTGAAGTATATCAACAAGCCAGAGCCCTTTATCATCTCGTGTTAAAACTGAAGTTTCTGTACGCTTTACTTTGATATCTTTATCAACTAGCGCGGTTTGGTACATATTATTAATATCTGTAGGTATTAGCTTGAGCTGATAAGTGTCTTCAGTGATCTTCTTATTAGAAACAAACACGATTTTTTTATCGAATAAATAATGGTGTGCTTTTTCTGGGTCTTCATCCACCGTCTTGAATCCCTTATTCAACTCGGTATTAATCAAATCTTCGCCATCTTTTTTTGTTAGTTTCTTATCTGACTTGTCTAATATAGTACTTACTTTCGGCTGAGCTCGAATGAAAAGTGCTTCACTGTCTAATTGAATGAAATGCCGCTTCTTAATATTTTCAATTGGCCATTTATGACCATAGCTATATGGTCTGAACTCAGTCATACCCGCATCACCCATAAGGCTTTCTTCATAATAGTTATCTACATGAAATAAGCAGAAATGAGATCCAAGATATTTACCTACAATTCCATTCTGTAATTCGATTCTATCCCCAATGCTTACATCTCTTAAACCTACTTTTTTATGAATTCGTTTTGTATCTTTCATAGCTTCAAGATATGGCTCAGAGTTCTCAGGTAATAGCACAAGTCTGCTTCCTTTGCTTTTATCCCAAGCCCACACGCATTTTCCCTGAATCTCGCCATGATCGATAATGCAGTACTCCATAATTTTAGCCATATTTCCTGATTGAATCTCTAATTCAAAACCGCGAGGATCCTCGATCCGCCAGACAACGTTACCGCCATTCCAGCTGCTAGTTCTTTTAACTTCTCGGGACATTTTGAATCCGGACTGAAGAGGATTGTCCATGATTTTAGCTTCAAGGTCTGGAAGCGGTACTTCTATTCTCCCACGCTCAAATTTCTCCAAGTGCTCACTCCATCTCGAATCGCCTTCATGGATTTGTTCTAAGTAGTACGGCTTCGCCCAACTATCTATTGTCCCCTTCCGCTGTTCAAATGCTTTATTTTCTTCATAATAAGTCATAAATCCCAGAATAATCCTCTCTTTCTCATCTCTAGGTGCGTTCCAATCTCCCGTAAGACGCTCCTGGAATCCAATATATGCTTGCTTAGGTACTATTATAGCCATTCTTAAAGTATCGATTAAGGAAAACCTTTTAAAGACTGTTTTTACCTATATTTTGTTAACTGCTTAGGCAGCAGATGTCGAGTGACATCGAACATTGCGAAAGTGATGGGTTCTAAGCAGTTTCAATTTCGCAGAAATTGGAACCCCGCGAAAACGCCTCAAAAGGCTGACTTTTCGCGTTGGTATTACTGAAATGGCTATTTCAAGAGAAAGCTTCAAAAAAGCAATTATCGAAGCTAAAAAGCAGTCTGGTGATCGAAAGTTCAAGCAATCCTTAGACATAGCTATAAATCTTAAACTTTTGCCAAAAGGAACGAAAATAGAGGAACACATTCAACTCCCGCAAGGAAGGGCTAAGCCAGCTAAGATTTGTGGATTAGTTAGCGCGGAACTTAAGGACCAGGCATCAAAACTTTGCGATTCTATGGTTCTAGCAGATGATTTTCCGAAATGGACAGATAAGCGGAAAATAAAGAAACTTCTTTCTGAGCATCATTTTTTCATAGCGCAGGCAAATATAATGGCGCAAGTCGCTAAGACTTTCGGTAAATATATGGGTCCGCGAGGTAAAATGCCGAACCCAAAAGCAGGCCAAATCGTTCCGCCAAAGGTCAATCTCGAGCCAATAGTTAAGAAGCTTAAGGCAACTGTTGTTCTTAAGCTAACCAAATCTCCAGTTCTTCATACTACACTCGGTTCTCAGGAGCTAGATGACGATAAGCTAGCTGAGAATGCATATCATATTTACGAGGCTATTTTACACGTGCTTCCGAATCACGATCAAAACATAGCTTCAATGTTCGTAAAGACAACAATGGGCAAGGCGGTGAAAGTTGCGTAATGATAAAAGGAGCTAAAAACCCCGCAGCATGGAAGCCGAAGATAGTTCAGGAGATTGTTCAAAATATTGAGAAATATCCTACTATTGCTGTAATTGATATGATGTATTTGCCTAGCAAGCAGCTGCAAATTATTCGCGCTAAAATCAAAGATCACGCTCTTATTATTATGACTCGAAAGCGGCTAATTAAGCATGCCTTAGAAAACTGCAAGAAACCGTCGGTTAATCAATTGTTAGAGTATATCACGGGCATGCCAGCACTTTTATTTTCAGATATGAATGCGTTCGAACTTTTCGCAGTACTTAAAGCTAACATGAGCGACGCGCCAATCAAAGCCGGTCAGGAAGCACCCTATGATCTAATTGTTCCTGCTGGTCCGACACCATTTGCTCCGGGTCCGATTATTAGCGAGCTCGGCGCAGCTAAGATCAAAGCTAGCATTCAAGGCGGAAAAGTTGTTGTAGTACATGATTCAACTGTGGCGAAAGCTGGTGAGCAAGTCAGTGAAGCAGCAGCAGGAATCCTTACGCGTCTAGGAGTTCACCCGATGAAGATCGGAATTAATATTCAAGCAGTCCTCGAAAAGGAAGACATATACACCAAGGCAGTTCTAGATATCGATAGCGAGCAGTTCACTCAAGATTTACTACTGGCTCATCAAAACGCTTTTAAACTTGCTCTCGGTCTTGGTATCTTAACTAAGGAAACAGTAATTCCTCAGATTCAAAAGGCTTATCTTGAAGCCAAGCAACTTGCTATTAGCCAGAATATATTGGCTGACGAAGTTAAGAATCAAGTTTTGGCAAAAGTGAATGCGCAAGTTGAGCATTTGAGAGAAAGCTTGCCTGAGGCGAAGGTAGAAGCTGAGAAATCGGCTGAGCCAAAGTCGGAAGAAAAGCCGACCGAAGAAGCTAAGCCCGAGGAAAAAGCTGAGGAAAAGAAGGAGGAAGCAAAAGAATAATGGGATATGAAGGGAATCCATTAGCTGGAACGCGGAGAATGATGCAAGATGCACAAAAAATTCTCGATAGATATAAGGGTCTAGATAATGGGAAAGACTTCACAGAGTATATTACTTCCTTGTCGCAAGGAGATAAGATAACCCTGTTGCTCATGATGCGAGGGACAGGCGCAGATAAGGAGAGCCAAAAGATAAATGGTTTAGCGGAGATATTAGAAACTCAATTAGGAATCGGGAATAATAGTCTAGATGGAGAAGGAGTAGAAAGAAAATATTCTGAACTTGCATCTCAAACTAAAAATTAAGGAGAAAAAAGAAAATGGAATATCTATATGGAGCATTACTCCTGTTTAAAGCAGGAAAGGAAGTAACTGAAGACGCGCTGGATAAAACCCTAGCAGCAGCAGGAATTAAAGTAGACAAAGCTAGAGTAAAAGCCACTGTAACAGCTCTCAAGGATGTTGATATTGATAAAGTATTATCAGAAACTCAACTAGCAGCAACTGCACCTGCGGCAGCACCGGCCGGAGCACCTGCAGAAGCCAAACCTGCGAAGGAAGCACCTAAGGCGGAAGACTCAGCTAAACAAGAAGAAGCTGCGGCAGCGGGACTCGGAGCACTGTTTGGTTAAATAAGAATAACAGAGGTAAAGCTACTTGGTAATCCAAGCAGCTCAACTTATACTTATGACTAATGAAGACATCAACCAAAAAATATCTCAACTTAGAAAAGAGATACAGCTACTTAATAATAGCTTAAAGGATCTCAATAATAAGAAAGAGGATAAGTATAAGGAGAAAGTAGACCTCGATGAGAGGCTTAATTCTTTAATTAAATCTGCTAAGGATTTGAAGGAGCAGAAAGAAGTTCTTAATAAAGAAGTAAAAGAGCTAAAGCAGAAACGTGAAGTTGAAAATAAGGTAGTACGTGAGTTGCTAACAAAACTAAACGATATTAAGCAGGACAAGCGAACTGAATTTAGGAAGAGTAATTCTCTTTCTATTAGCCAGATTCGAGAGAAGATAAAAAATATTGAGTTCATAATTCAGACGCAAGCAATTAGTTTCGACCGCGAGAAAAAGTATATGACTTCACTTAGGGAGCTAAAAGCTAAAGAAAAAGAAGTATCTGAGTTCGAGAAAGGCTTCAGCGATTTGAGTGGTCTGAAAGCTCAGATTAAGACTAAGAAAGACGAAGCAGATAATATTCACAAACAGATACAGGAAACCGCTGCTCGAGTTAGCAAGATCTTCGATGAATTGACTGATAAATCAAAGGAAATCTCAGAGATAAAAGAGAAGAGGAGTACGGTATTAGCTTTTCTCAGGACGGTTAAGCTTAATATTAATGTTCTTAATAAAAAACTGAATACTGTGCTTAAGAGTTGGTCTGGAATAACTCACAAGTCAATTAGTGAAATTGCAAGCAGAGGCCAAGAATTGCTTCGCCAGAAGACCGAAGAAGTTAAAGAGAAATTCAAGAAGAAAAAGAAGCTGACTACAGAGGATATTTTGTTACTGCAGCGGGAAGCTATCCGTAACGCACCTCGGCATTAGGAACCTTTATAAGAACAGTATTTTGTCACTTATTAATGGAAAGGGAATTATTGCGTTATTTAGCATTAGGCATATTTATTATTTTCCTGAGTTTATTCTCGAATGTTGTTCTGCATGAAATAGGTCATTTCTTTGTTGCGGATATGCTGGACATGAACCCATCAATCCACCTAGAGAGCCCGATTAGCATAACTGGCCATCATGTATCCTCTAATCGATTTGCGTACGTTAGTTATTCTAGCTATTTTCCAGGAGTAGCGCTGCAGGATGTATTAATCGCTGCCGCTGGTCCAATAGTTAATGCAATAATGGCGCTTATCTGCGCAGGGCTGCTTTTTGTAAATTATAAAAATAAAACTGCAAGTTATATTCTTCTGTTATTTTTAGTAGTATCTGTCTTGTCGTGTGTAATAAATCTGATTCCTTTGTCAGGATCAGACGGATCAGTAATTTTTAGCTATTTGATGCGTTAATTATCCAAATAACGATTCTATCGCATCAATTATTATGTCCAGAACTGTCTGTTTCTTTACTTGGAGGGTAATTTCATGGGTTTCGTCAATGCCATTCCCTGTGAAGTATAGTTTTATCTTATTCTCGCCGATATTCGTTGGAGTTATTTGAAATTCCTTTGCTATTTCTTCAGAGATACCTGCGTACGCTCCCTTACATTCATTTTCAACGCAGATTTTCAAGTCAGGGATAGCGCTATTTCCATTATTGACTGCGGTTACTGCTAGCTCAAATGGCTTGTCTAGATAAGCCTTATTTGGGTGATGGATGTTTATTGCTAGATTCGGCTTGGGGATAGCAGTAGAAGAGATATCTGTCTTTAGCTTTTTGTTGATATCACTTAATTTAAGGATATCTGCGCCTTTGTCTGCTATAAAACTACTTTTCTGAGGTGCAGCGAACATAGTCTTGCTCTCTACACTATAAGTATAAGAGTATAATTCATCCAGATCTGAGGGAATTCTGACTATCCAATGGATTAATTCTGTTCCTCTCGGCTCTAGCAATACGTATTGTGGATTGTCGGAGATTATCTCCGGTGATTTAGCCAAAGCTACTTCAGGTATGATATAATAATTATTTGGATTTTCTAGCTGCATCCAGATTATATTGTAGCTGTCGAACCCGATTGTATTTTTCTCGACCCACATAGTAGAAGTTAAGATATTTGGCAGCCCGATTTTTTCATCTTGCATGACTATTTGTATATCTGGCTGTTCGCCTTCAACGTCCCCTTTTTCCCAAATGTATCTAATTGACGGAACTTCAGCATTCTGAGTCTCCTGTAGCCGTATATGCGTTGCATCTACCCACCCGTATTCGTTGTACGTCGGATCAAAAGGTATCCATCCATAGTCGGGGAAATAAACTTCCGCCCAGGAATGCGGATTAAATTCATCATCAATATTGCTAAAAGCTACTCCAGAAATGTATCTTACAGGAATTCCGACTGAGCGGCATAGCGACATGAAGAGAACTGTATATTCATCACAGACACCTCTTTTTAGCTCGAGCACCTTGCTAGCTTTTTGAGTTCCCTCTAAATATTTTCGGTCATACTCTAGCAGATTATTTACATATTTAGCGAATTTAAAAACGACTGCGTATAAGTCATCCTCTCCCGAGGCTAGTTTATTAGCTAATTGTTTTATATTTGATTCATTGCTGTCTATTTTCGGGGTGGCTTCAGTATAAGGTCGTAAATCTTTGTCTAACGCGAGATAAGGAAAAGGTATTTTTTCTTTAACTTTTGGAAGTATGAAATTAGCCTTGACCTCAGCAGTTAGCGAATATTCAAGTCGCTCGTCGTTTAATTTATATTTGAGTGTATCTAAATCTTGCTGGATATTATCCGGATCCCAGATGAAGTAGTAGAACTCCTCCCCGCTTTCTTCTTTCAATTCTGCGCGCGGGCTCGTCTGTACATTAAGGACAGTATTAAAAATATCTGATTTTGGGAAGGAGAACAATTTGAGATTGATATATTTCACATTGCCGACGGTTCTAAGCGATCCTGTTGCAGAGAATTTCATATCTGCCTGACTAATCTCTTTTTGATCCTCTAGTTGTGCTGCTGCTAGCGGTAGCATTAGCAGAAGTAAGAGTATCGCTAAGATGCGTTTCATAGACTAATTAAGAATAGAAGGGTATTTATTGTTTACTAATCCTCCCTTTTTCAGAACATTTGTATACAAGGCGGAGTCGGAAAACCTATCAGCAATATTAGTCGATAACCTGGATTTCAATATTAACGTCAGAAGGTATATTGACACGCATTACTAGATGGAGGGCCCGCTCATCAGCTACTAAATCAATCATTCGTTTATGGATTCGCATTTCATGGCGTTCCCAGGTGCCTGATCCTTCTCCGTCAGGTGATCTTCGGATAGGAATTCTTAAGAACTTTGTAGGGAGATTAATCGGACCGCTGAAGTCAACTTTTGTCTTTTTAGCAATGTCTATAATCTGAGAGCTGACACTATTGAGCTTTTTTAGCTCAGTACCGTATAGTTTTATACGCGCTTTTGGCATGAAAGTAAGTTGAGAAAGGGCTTTTTAAAGTTTTGGTAGACTATTCCTGTTGATAAATAAGCGCGCTAGTTTCTTCAACTATTGGGCGGATTAATGGTTCATCTGATGCCCAACTATTAGGACTATGCTCGGAGTCATATTTTTCAACCGCTGAAAAAAGTGAACCAGCTTCCTGAATGTCCTCCGGCTCTGCTTTCTTGGCTAGCGCACGGGATAGATAAAGTTGCAATACTGCGACTTGCATATCATAATCTGCTCCTTGCTTTGATGTTTTGAGAGAATCTCGGTAGTGTTTAATCGCTTTGTGGAGGTCTCCGCGAAATTCAGCGATAAGTCCGATATCTGCGTATATATTAGATTCCCAAGTCGCTCTATCTTGTTCCCCCGAGTGGTTTAAGCATTCAATCGCTGTATTAAATGATTCCTCTGCGGAGGCTAATTCTTCCTCAAGATCATTTACTTGTGCTCCCAGCCATCTCATCGAAGTCCGGGCGATTGTTAAATAATTTCCACCCTTTAGTGCATAAGTCCTTATTGCAATTTGTGCTTCTGCATCTTCAATAGGCATCTCATTAAAAGTCCTTTCTAGAGCCCTAAATTTTTCTAGCGCACCGCTATAGTCTTTCTGTGCGAATAATGCGTATCCTTCAGCGCTTTGAACAAGCGAGAGACGTTCGCCTACTCTGAGTTTTAGTTGAGCATCCCCGATAATTGCGGCATTTTTTTGTAATTTCTCGCCGATTTCTCTTGCTTTCGCGAGCATATTCCCGCGTCGCCATATATCCATAATATTTGTAAATTCTTTTATTGCGTGTATTACATAGGGCTTTAGTTCTCCTCGTTTAGTTTCAGGAGGAATAGAATCTGATAGAAGTCCCCAGCAGATAAGCGGACTATGAGTTGTATAGGCATTTTCTGCTTGTTTTATTAGTTCTCTCTGCTTGATTGGATCTTTCTCGTTCTGTGCTTTTTTAGTAATCCGCCAGCCTTCATTAAGCGCAACCTCTGCTGCAGTATCAATTGCTGCGATTAAGTCTTCTTTATCTCCGCAGAGTATTGCATCGAGATCTAGTGACATCTTTAGCTAGAAGGCATAAAAACTTTTAAAGTTTTCTAAGTGCATAGAGCTCTTAGCTGGAGTATTATATAGCCAATAAGAGAAGTATTTTTATTTAATTAATATCAATATTTAAAATTAGTATAACCCTTGAGAGGAATATCAATATGCAGAGCCCCTTTAATAAACCGCAGAATCCATCACATCCTTCTGGCACTGGCAGAATTAAGTGGGAGGTCATTTTCCAGCTGATAAATTTCATACTATTGATAGTAATTGTTTTTTTCGTTATACCTCGGTCCCAAATATCAACGGAGGATGTGCTTACGGGAAATGCTGCTAAGGTTGAAGTGGTAGAGCCGGTTGAAGAGCCAGAACCTGAGAAAGTGGAGGAACCCGTAGTAGAAGATAAATCGGGGATGGTTTGCAATAAGCCCTATATCGTTGTAGGCAATGATTGCTGCTTAGATAAAGATGGTAATTCAATATGCGACAAGGATGAGACTACCGCAATCTCGTTAACTGCTGAAGATGTCAAAGCTATTGCGTTAGATAGCGCTGAGGAGGAAATAGCTGCTTCTGATTCAGATTGCCATCTAGCTCATGAGGGTTTTAATCAACCAGACTTTAGTCTGCGATTCGAATTAGGCGAGGCTAAAATAGCGTCGATTAAACGAGAAGTAGATTCAGGTTGGGCAGTTTTTGAGCTAGTCATACAGCCGACTGAAGAAGGACGACTGCATTGCGATGCTGCAGAGTACTATAATAATGTTCCCATTGAAGAATTTGAAATAGATAATATACATACTACTCGAGAAGTCGAGCCAATGGACGAAGAAGGAACGCGACTAGTCAACTATCGCGTGACTTGCTATAACGCTAAAGAGTATGAGTATAAGGACACCTGCGATACAATAAAGTCTAAATTCAAAAGCGGGACGCTACTTATAGAGTATGAAGATTAAGCCCCCAATGGGAGTTGAACCCATGACCTATGGTTTAATTGGAGCTCCCTTCTTTTCTTTTCCCGAGGGTTTTCTTTTCTTTGGGAAGAAAAGAAAAGGCTCTTACAAAACCATCGCTCTACCAGGCTGAGCTATGGAGGCTTAGTAAAAAGATAAAAAAGTAGTTTAAAAAGGTTACTAGCTTAACTCGGTTGTTTCTGGATTAGTTTCTCAGCAGCTTTGTAATCAAAGCTAAATCCAATATTCTCATCGTTAAGGATTTCATCTACCGCGCTTATTGTTTTCTCAAGTTCTTGCTTGAGATTTTTAATTTCTTTAATCATATCCTTGTCATCATGCAGTTTTTTTCTTGCTAATCTTCCTGCGACCAATATTTTCCTTTTCTCCGTAGCGTTTATTTCTCTTAGAGAATCCTTAATTGCACGGTTTACTTCGCTATACAGCTCTGCGCATGAAAGAGATAGATTATGCATTTGATTATTGATTAAATCGTGTATTTCATCTTTTAGTTTTTCTAATAACAGAAAATCTTTCTTTTCCCACGCAAGCGTCTCTTTAAGATATTCTTCTCCATATAATACCATATCCTATAAAGAATATGTAGAAGTATAAAACCTTTATGGTGAGATTAGAAGTGGACCGACCCGGATTCGAACCGGGGATCCTCGCGATGTAAACGCGATGTCATAACCAGATTGTCTTACTGCACGATTCATATTTTCGAGCGAAGCGAGCAAGACGCCTTTCTTTTAGCACCTTAGCTTTTCTTTCGCGAAAGAAAAGGCAGTTCTAGACCATCGGTCCACTAATTTGCTCACGTGGACTTTTGTTCTGTAGCGAGCTGATGAGCGAGCGTTTATTTCGAAGCTCCGTAGGAGTTGAGCAAACTGCTTCTCTTTGGGGCTACTCAACTTTGTTGAGTCCCCAAACTCGTTTGGGCTACCTTACCACCTTTCTCTTCGCAAGAGAAAGGGGGCAGCGACCAATCGGTCCACTACTATTAGGCGTAGCAAGTCCTTTATAAATCTAACTGCTAATCATAAAATCACTTTCGAGTAGGTCTGGAAGCTTTAAATAGCAGAGCTTCTTTGGGCTAGAATTATGGAGCTAGATCTTATAGAAAAATATCCGCTATTATTCCCTGTGGACGACGAAGAGGACGCTGAAGAAGAAGAGGAAGAAGACGACGAAGAGTGGGAAGATGGTCCTAAAGAAAGGAAATTTGTGGCTTGCTAATTAAGTTCTGTATTTTCGTCTTTTTTTACAATTCAAAAGCCTTTAAAGTATTTCGTTTCTAAAGAGTAGTAGTGATTCAAAATGACAACTGATTTAGAAACGAAAGTAGGAACTACAACCGTTGGACCAGATCTTGGTTTATTTGGAGCTAAGACTGGCGTACAAGCTGATGCAGAGAAATTATATGATAGAATTATGAAATATAATCCTCTCTCAAAACCAACTAACTGTAAAATCGGCATGGATGAAGCCTTTGCACTGCGTGTTGAAGCTGATGATAACGTAAGAGTACAAGTCATAAGTCCGGTACAGTTTGACGAACAAACTTTGTATTGTCCTGGCGGAGTTGTGAATAGTAAGATGCATGGCAAACCTTGCAGAGAGATAACCCAACCTACCATGTATACAGTTACAAAAACAGGAGTAGCAACTGCAGTACAATGGGATAATATAACTAGTGGGATGAAGCCTGGAGAGCCAGTTGGATATCAGCAAAAGATTGCTAAGAATAAGAATATTGTTCCAATCTCTAGAGATGTAGTTAAAGAAATAGCTACCCTTATAACAAAGTACACACCAAAACAAGCACCTACACAGAAGAAAAAGGTTGCACATAAACAAAAATAGTTTTAAGAGCAGGCACTTGCTTGCCAACTTCTTTTATTTTTTACTTATGCGTAAAGCAGAATACTTGTTTTGTTTTTAATTTTCTATCTAATTTACAGAAGCCAAACCGCTCAAACTGGATAATTGCACCAACTTTTAGTTTTTTGATATTTGGTTCTGCTACGCCTTTGACAACTGTTCCGTCGGGCATAAGGATTTCAGTCTTAACAGCACTTTTAGATACCCACTGTATTTTTTGAATCTTTTTATTTGGCTGGCTGGTGAATTCTCCGGAAGTATCTAGTTTTATGTTGTAGAGATCTTTTAATCGGATCTCAGTTCCGTAGAATCTTTCAAAATCAGACTTTGCGATGCAAATTAAATTATTTACTTTGATTTGACGGGTCTTGCCAGAGTAAGGGCTTATCGGAACACTTATCTCTTGTATGTCCTTTGGAGCATTTGGAATTTCTATCTCTATTGGATCTGCTACAAAGGAATATCTATTTGCAATCGGGTCAATTATTTCGCGATTGTGTGCATAGATTATTTTCATGAATTCTTCGAAACTCACGCGCTTATCTACATTGCTCGGACCAACGCCGATTACGTATTTTCTAAATGCTTCTGGCTGTAAGCCTCTGCGCCTTAGCGCTTTTAGCGTCGGTAATCGAACGTCATCAAATCCACTATATTCCTTTTCCTTGACCCCTTTTAGAAATTCCCGTTTGCTAATCTTAATGCCTGTGAATTGAATTCGTCCGTGATGTATATATTGCGGCTTCTTCCAGCCCATCGCATCAAAGATGTATGCCTGTCGTAGGGTATTATCTGCATGATCTTTGCCGCGGATTACGTGAGTGAGACCAAGCGTGTGATCATCGACCGCAACTGCTAGATTCATTAGCGGCCATACGCGATATTTCGTTCCCTGCCGAGGATGCTTATCTTCGGCGATTCTAAATACTGGAAAATCTCGCATAGCTGGATTTTTGTGCTCCAAATCGGTCTTTATTCGCATAACAGCGTCTCCAGCTATGTATCTTCCAAACATATCTTTCCATCGTTCAAGGGTTTCTGCCGGAGGCAAGGTTCTGCAAGGACAGGCTGTCTTCTTGCTTAATAAAAATTTGAATTTCTCAGGATCGCAGGTACATATGTAAGCAACGTCTTTTTTTATTAGCTCTTCAGCAGTATTATAATATAAGGCCATTCGATCAGATTGGATATGAACTTCATCGACGCGATCTTCTGTCAGCCAGTTAGAATCTTCATCAATATGATCATAAGCTTTTTTGTAAACTCCTGCTGGATTCGTATCAGAGATGCGAATTATTAGCTTACCGTCGTACTTGTCTGCATAGCCAGCGTTTAGTAGCAAGGGAAAGGAATGCCCAATATGCATCGGTCCGCTCGGCGCAGGCTCGAATCGAAGGACAACTTTACCTTGTTTAGCATTCTTAAGCGGAGGCAGTTCTTTTTTGGCTTCCTCTTTTTCTTCGAAGAAATTTGGGTCGATTTGCATAAGCCGAGATTTCTGCGCATCTAGGGATAGCTTGTTAATTCGCGGAAGAACCAGCCGTATCTCTTCGCTTACTTTTAGAACATTATTTCTCAACTGCAGCTTCTCAGCAAGAACTTTTCCAAGGACAGCTTTTTCAGTCGCCTTGCCGTTATGCGTTACAGCATTCATAAGCGCTGCTTTCTCAATTAATTTAAGTAAGCTCATTGTAAATCTTTGATTTTCAATTCCACAGAAATTGCTGAGCAATTTCGTGGATCCACGGAACTTCGTTCCGTTGGTCCCAAAAATCCGCCCGAGGATTTTTGGTTATAAAACTAAAAATGAGACCGTTGTATTTAAATTCAACGGTTAATAGCCTGCTTTCTTTAATAAATTCTTCATCTTCTGACTTGAAAAGTGCTTTCTAACTGGAGCAAGAATATCATTTAGCTCTCTAGCCACTGCTTTCTTGAGATCCATCGGATGCAGCTGCTTATCTGCAAAGGCTTGCTCTAGCTGTCGATAATTTCCAAACTCAATATTCCCACCGAATTTTTCAGGCCGCTTAATTATGAATTTCTTGCTAGCGTCTTTTAGGCGAGGCATTATGACTAATTTTATTAGTTCTAGCAAGCCGTTTTCTTCTACTTTTCCAGTGACGCAGAAAGCAGAGTTTATTTTCTTGCTGATATCTTTTTCAGAGTCTAACAGACTGATTTTAGTAGAGGAGCCTGCGGAAGCGCTCATCTTTCCACCCATTTTTCCACCAGATAGACTCGGAAGCAGCGGACCAAAAACACAAGTTGGCTTCTTGCGACCAACTGCTGGAAAGACCTCTCTCCCTAGCATGTAGATACCGCGCTGATCTACTCCTCCGAAAGCGACATCTGCGTTAAGAGCAGTGATATCTTCAATTTGCATTAGCGGATATATGAATCCGCCTAGCTTTGGCGCATCTCCGAAACGAACAACCTCCGAAGCTGCCCGTTTAACTCGAGCAAAAGTTACTTCTCCAGCAAATCTTAGAACATCGAGCTGATAGTCTTTTTCTAATTGAAAGTCTGAGCCCTTAACAAATTTGATATTCTTTGGATCAACGCCTAAAGATTTTATCGCACTTTTCGCTAGCTCTTCATAAACTTTGGCTCTGAATGCTAGCTGCTCCCAGCTGGATTTTTTATCATCTAAGTATGCATGAATATCTGCAACCAAGAAGGTGAATTTGAAGCCAGCTCGCAAAAAGTCAGCGATTTTTAGCAAAGGAACTAGATGGCCGATATGCAGTAAACCTGTCGGAGCATAGCCAACATAAGCAGTAGGATTCTTCTTCTTTTTTAGAAGCTCTTTTAGCTCTTTCTCTTCAACGATTTCCTGAGTGTTTCTTTTTATTAGCCTAAATTTTTCTTCTGTATTCATAATTTCACCTCGCAATACCGTCTATTAAATCTTGCGGCAAGCTAACCGCGAGAGAGATAAGTTCGTAATCGGTATACTTCTCCCGCGACGGTTAGTCCAACAACTACTGCAGCCGTTCCAGCAGCTAGAATCGGATCAGATAAAATATGTGCATCCCAGACTGGAAGCTCACTGATTTTCTCTAGTACTGGATTTCCTGCGAAGTAGTTGTTTAGCAGTACGCCAGTTCCAGCGCCCGCCATTATTCCACTAGTAATCTCTACTAGCCCGCTATTCTTTGCTTTCCTTAGTAATTCCTGTATTTCCATTTATCTCACCTCAGTCCCGCGGGCCGGAGTTGCACCAGCAGCCTCTCGGTCTACGGCCGAGCGCTCTTCTAACTGCTCCAACCGTTTCTTATTTCCGAGCGAAGCGAGCAAGACGCCTTTCTTTTGGCATCTTAGCTTTTCTTTCGCGAAAGAAAAGGCAGATTGAGCTACCGCGGGAAGAATTAATTCACCAGTATGAGTTAGAGAAATTAGCTTACTATCGCCGAAGCTGATTAGTCTCTTATTTCTGAGCTGGCGAAGATTATGCCAGCCAGTTGATTTAGGTAAGTTTAGAGAAGCGACAAATTGTGATGCAGTTAGTAAGTCATTATCTGCGATTGCGAATAAAAGCTTACGCTGAAGATCAGGTATATTATTAGAAATTAATTCGCAGAGGATACGGATGATCACCCATCAAAAATTTAGAGCTATGGCTAGGGATTTCGTTACTAACAGTACCGACACTCACCTGCTATGTCTGGTGAGCTATCGGAATTTATTCCGATTTGATCGCCTATATTTATCATACTACTTCAATAGCGAGCGGATTTAAAAAGCTTTTGTGCAACGATTTTTGTATAATTTTATACGGCTCGAATTAGCTCGCAATCTGGAGTAACCTCAACAAAATGATGCGCTCGACCTTCTATAAACTCTTGGCATTGGTTCTCCGGAAGATTATCAATTTCTTCCCGCGGCGAGTGAGCAATATCACAAACCCAATCATCGACGTTCCATTCAGTATGCCTTTCAGAAATACACGGTCCTGAGGGCTTATCATCATAGTCATACTGCTGACACATTAAAATGCAATACGCCTTAGCTAGCTCCGCGGGATCTTTATATTTTGCACTTTCGGGAGCAACGCAGCCGCTAACTAGCAATATTCCAATAAAGGTTAGGATTACCCATCGCATAAACATAAAAGTAGACGAACGTTTATATATTCTTTTCTTGATAGATATATATGGCAATTAAAGCAATTGTATTTGATGTTGGACAAATATTTCAAAAGAAGAAAATTATCTATCAGAAGATCTGCGAGAAATATCCACATATATCCTTAGAAGATATAGCTAAAGCAAAATGCAAATATGGTCTAAAAAGCAAATTTAGAACCGGCAAGATGTCCCAGGAGGAATATGCCCGACGCTTTTTTGATAATCTCGGATTGAAAGATGCGGAACTTCTTGCTCTCACGAAGAAATCTTCTGAAAAATACCCAAAAGTTATTGAATTCGCAAGACAGCTTTCTAAGAAATATCGAATAGCAGCTCTAACAAATATTGGATATGGTCCTAGACTCGAGGCTCGCAAAATAATGCTCAAAGAAATAGCTGAGTTTGTAATGGCTTCTGCTGATGCCGGCGCTTCCAAGCCAAGCAAGAAAGCATATCAAGCGTTATTAGACAAGCTTAAACTTAAGCCAGCGGAAGTTATTTTCATTGATGATAAAAAGAGAAACATCGACGGTGCTAAGAAGCTCGGAATAAAGGGAATTGTTTTTAAGAATCTAGCGCAATTGAAGCGAGATCTGGAGAAGTTGGGAGTTGTTGCTTAAGCTCGGTGCTTCTTTAAATATTTATGATAGTGATGCATATGCAAGCTAGAAGGAACGGGTTCTTTTGCTCCCCGCTCTTTAATATTATATTTCTTCCTAAATACAACAAATAAGATAGAGATGATTAACGTTGTGAAAGGCACTGCTGGGGCGAAGATAGATATAGCACTTTTATCGACAAATACTCCCATTTGAAGAGCTAGTAGGAGTATAACTAATGATTCAACATCTAAACTAAGAACAGAAGCGGCGATTATTCCCGGATATTTTAGCTTTTGGCGCTTTGACATTACAAAGGCGATGATAAATTTTGTGCTGACAGCAACTGCTAGAAGGATAAGTGCTGGCACAATGTTTGCTATAATTCCTTCTGGTCCCCAAAGCATTAATTCTAGGCCGAACCAGCCAAAGAAAAGCGGTACAAATAATCCAAGAGATATTGCCTTAATGCTATCTGCAAATTTTTGCGTGCTAGCAAATCTCGTCCGAGCTACTACAACTCCTCCTAAAAATGCGCCTAATATACTTGAGAAACCCAAAGCTTCGGTTAAGTAGGCTAAGAATAATACTAGCACAAATGCCAGTGTAAATTGAACAGCTTCGCTTTCGAATAATGCAACTTTCTGAGAAATTTTATTGATTAGCGCATGAAGACCGAAAAATAATCCGGCGAAGATGCCGATCCCTAAGAGCTTCATAGCAATAGCGCTAGCAGTAGGATTAAAGAAAAGAGTTAGCCCGACTAAAGCGCTGAATCCGAATAGAATATTTATTACCCCCGCGTTTAATGCAGAGCGTCCATATTCTGTATCAAGTAATCCTAAAGATAAAAACAGTTTGGCAGGCACACCTAAATCAACAACTGCAAAGGCTAAAGCGAAGAAAATAATCTGCATGAGATTGAAAGAACCCATAATAAATAGTGTTATGAATACTGCGGCAAATGTACCTAGCAAAAGTGCTATACCTATAGACACCGCTTTTTTATTAGTATATATTTGCGCTGCATTTTCTTCTTTTAGTCCAGCCATAAATAAAATTAGAACTGCACCGACTAGAGCAAAATCTTCGACAATGTGAGGATTCACTAGTTTCAAAATAGACGGACCTAGAAGCAGTCCAGCTAGCAAATATCCAATAACTGCGTCAAGGCCAAAACGCTCAAATACTTCCCCAAGAGCGAAAGATGCAAGCAAGAGCACTGCGATTGATAGTAAGAAATTTGTTATCATGGTTTATGTATGCATTTTATCAAGTTACGGAGGTGAACTACTCCAACTACTTTTTTGTTTTTTATTATCGGTATTGCTCTGATTTCTTCTTTGTACATTATGAGTGCTAAATTCGGTATCGGCGTGTCTGGCGCAGCGACGAAATCATGCGCGTGCATGAGATCTCTAGCGTCCTTTGCTATAAATCCGCGATCATAGCCCATACCTAATATGCCTACAACTTCTTCTTCACTTATTTCTTGTTCAGGTACAATTAATTTTAATAAATCATATTCGTGAATCTCGCCGAGAAATTTACCACGTTTGTTTATGACAATGATTGTGTCTTCTGTAGTCTTTAGAATGCGTTTTAGTTTTGCTATTGGATCACGAGGATGGACGATTTTAGGTCGAAACATTATATCTCTTGCAGTGAGCAGTTTGTTGACCATGGTCAATTAAGGAGATTGCAGTTCTAAAAACTTGCTGAGCACTTTAAGGGAGTAGATTTTGTTTAGTGGACCGGCCGGGATTTTCTGAAGGACAAATAGACCAAAGTATTTTGGTTTTACCAACTTCAGGGAGGTTGGTACACCTTGGTTGGCTATATTTGAGTTGAAGGAACTTCAACTCCAGCCAGACAATGTGCTAGGGGGTCTTGCCCTTACTTTGAACCCGGGGCCTTCTACGTGCGAGGCAGACGCTCTACCGCTTCAGCAGCGTTTTCTTATTTTCCGAGCGCAAGCGAGAAAGAATTTTTCTTTTTCGCCAACGTTTTTCTTTTGTTAAAAGAAAAAGGCTGTGGCTGAGCTACCGGCCCACTACTTATTCGCAGTCACTAACTATTTTATGTAAGGGATATTATAAAGATTATGTATCGCTAGAAATCTTCGGACTTCTGGAATTACAAATCAAATATTAGCAATGGTAAGACAGCCTCCAGCACAAGTTTACAGTCAAGTTAGTGATCCTGCTCTAAAAAAAGGCGAGCTAAAGAAGAGCATACCTTTCTCGATATTACTTTTGCTAGCGATTAATGCTATCATCGGTACAGGTATCTTCTTTGTTCCGGGGATTGCAGCAGGGATTGCTGGTCCAGCTTCGCTGATTTCATGGGTGGCTGTAGCTAGTATGGCTATATTTATTGCCGCGTGTTTTGCTGAACTTTCAGGTATGTTTCCGAAGTGCGGAGGAGTATATGAATATACAAAGCAAGCTTTCGGGGAGTTCGGGGGCTACTTAGTTGGGTGGACTTCTTGGATTGTGGCGAACGTGACGATTGCCATGCTCACAATCGGCTCTCTTGATTATCTCGGGACCATCGTTCCAATTCCTCACTGGCAAAAGCTAGCATTTTGTGTGGCGTTCTTGATGGGAATGAATTATATTTCGTTCCGAGGAATAGACATGTCAGTTAAAGTTCTCTTAGTGTTTGCAATATTCACAATTCTAAGCTTATGGACTTTATTTAGCTGGGGAATTTATCATGTTAATCTCGCTCACCTGAGTCTAACAACGTTTCTTCCGCTTTTCCCAAAAGTCTCGCTCACGATAGCGATGCTTTATATTATGGAGACGTTCTTCGGCTGGGAAACCGTCGCATATCTATCTGAAGAAACAAAGGACGCTCAACACGTTATTCCGAAAGTCATGATGTGGGCTACGGTGGCAGTCTGCCTTCTGGCCATAGCTGTTGTCACAGTTACACTCGGTGTTGTTCCATGGGAGCAGCTTGCCGCTTCAGCTTCACCATTAGTAGACGCAGCAATTGTATTTATGGGTACAACTGGGGCCAAGTTTATGGCTATTTTGATTTTCCTTAATATTATTGGAGGCGCAGCTGCGTGGATAGTAGTCACTCCACGTTTAGTATATGCGCTTGCAAGAGATAAATTGCTGCCTGAATCATTAGGCAAAGTTCATCCTAAGCATAATACTCCTCATATGGCTATCCTCTTGCAGACATTTCTCAGCATTGCAATCGTTCTTGCAGGAGCCTATAAGTTTCTATTAGAAATGCTATTACCCATGGCAGTATTCATGTATTCAATGGTTATTGTAAGCGTAGCAATACTCAGATTTACAAAGCCTCACCTTACAAGAACGTTTAAGGTTCCATGGGGCAAGTATAGTCCGATAATTATTGCGTTGATTATGCTATTTCTAGCCGGTGCGATTGAGATTGGAACAATTGTTTCTGGTGCTTTGTTCATCTTAATCGGAATTCCGCTGTATCTGATTACTGTAATAAAATACAAACCAGAGGTCATTAGGGATTTTCTTAATATTTCGGCAGGACTTACCAAGCTGACGTATAAGTGGTGGCTGTCCAAAAAAACTCGGCGAAGAATTATTCATTTATTGGGCAGTCTAAAAGCGGGTAGAATATTTAATCCGAGCTGTAATATTGGAATACTAGCTGTTGATCTATCTAAATTTGTTGGTCCGCAAGGCAAGATATTTGCTACAGATTTATCGGATAAACAGATTAATGAAGCCCAGAAATATGCTCTGGAGAATAAATCAGAGAATATTCAATTCATATTGGAAGATCCAGCAGGTAAGCACAAGATTCATCAAGATATACATTCCTTGCATGGCGCCGCGTCTGTTGATATGCTCAGTTATCTTGAAGATCCTAAATTGTTCTTATGCGAACTTAATCGTAGAATGCATCACCAAGGCAGAATATATTTTGTAGAATTTGATAAGGTGTTTGGTATGCGCACTCAGAGTTGGCTCCAAGAAGATCAGAAAGCAATCCAGGCATTTGCTCAGTGTGGGTTTCATATTAAAATCGAGCGAGAAAAGAAGCTTTTCTGGGAGACAATACACCTTCTTGGCTATAAAGTACGATAAGTTAGAGATAATTATATATACTTTCTCTTTGTTATAACTACTTATGGAAGATAAGATAACGTTCCTAGGCACAGGGGGTGGCAGAGTAGTTGTATCTAATCAAATCAGATCTACAGGCGGTTTTATGATAAATCTAGCCGGCCATCAGATTCATGTCGATCCAGGTCCTGGTGCGCTAGTAAAAGCCAGAGAATTCAATATAGATACTAGCAGGACAGGTATATTCTTTGTTTCTCATGCTCATCTTGACCACGTTAATGATATAAATGCAGTTATCGATGCCTTGACTCTCGGCGGAGTTCATAAAAAGGGAATACTAATATCTGTTCCATCTGTGATTGAAGGAACCGACGCAGATATCCCTTGGTTGCGGAAATTTCATCGTTCTGTCCTCGACGAGTGCTTCTCTATACGCGTGGGTGATTCAGTAAAGATCGGAGAGCTGAGCTTTACAGCTACACCAACAAAGCACGATGAGCCGATGAACGTCGGATTTAAATTAGAATCATCTAAACTGAGCATTGGCTATACTTCTGATACAACTTATTCTGGCGAACTCTGGCGCACGTTCAAAGGAGTTAAAATTCTAATTATCAATACCTTGCGTCCCGGTAAGGATCGCTGGAAAACTCACATGTGCACAGAAGATGTAATTCGCCTGATCGATAAAGTCCACCCCGAGCTAGCTATTATCCATCACTTCGGAGCCAAAATGGTTAGAGCTAACCCGCTTTACGAAGCTAGAAAAATTCAGACTCGCACAGGTATTCGTACGATAGCCGCTGCCGACGGGTTAGTGGTTAGTTTGAAGGGTTTATAGCTCTTTGGATTTCTCAGTAAGATAAGGTTTTCCGTCCACGCTTTTGCGAGTTCGGGTACAGTAATGAGCAAAAGGGTGGCTGTCTGATGGATTAGTTGTTAGTCTTAAAGGATTATGAGACTGTAAGGTTATACTATTTGTTAACTTAAGAAATTTAAAAGAAAGAAAATGCCGCTTAAAATTGCTTTGCTGCGGCTCTTTTTGCTGCAGATGCGGCTGTTTTTGTAGCTTTTGCAGAAATATTTGCTGCAGCTGATTTCATAGCTGCTGCTACTGCTTTATGCGCTGTTGCTTTTGCTCCGGTTGATCTCGCTGCCATTGCCGCTACATTTGCTGCTGCAGCACGCATAGATGCTGCCACTGCTCTATTTGCTGCAGCCGCTACTGCTTTATGTGTTGTTACTTTGCTAGCCATTGCCATGATAAAAGAATCGTTTGAGAAGTATATAACTGTTTTGCTTTTAATCTCCGAAGAGTTTTTATATTTTAATCTATATTGTGTTTTTGAGGATAAAATGGCAGCCAGAAAATTAAGAGTAGCAAAAGAAATTGGAATCGGGCAGAGAGAAAAGAATCTCGGAGCAAAAGCGTTGAGGAAACTAGGAGACTGCACGAAGAGAATGAGAACTGTAGAGCGGCTTTTTACAATCGAAGAAAGATGGGAAATGAAAACCGGTCGCGAAGCAATCGGTCTTGATAGCGTAGAGATAAAGGATCTGAAGTATATACTAACGGAACTTCAATCAGTGGTAGCATTAGTCGAGAATCTGCTAAGGATGGAAGGAGTTGACCTTCGCAGTTAACTTAATATCCCGAAATTTTTAGCTTTCGTTTGTTTTATTTTTAAGTAAGTAAGCAGCGCCAGCAAATATTTTTTGGAAATATTTGTGCTGAAATTCCCACGACCAGCTAAATTCAGTATCATAGAGCCGGTCAATTCCGTAAAATTCTTTGACAATCTCTTGAGCGTGCGGCTCATACTTATTTTGTATATAATTAATTAATTTCTTTGCTTTTGGATTTGGATAGCTCTGAAAAGGAAGAACTACTGACAAAAGAGCTAGTTCAAATAAAATAGCGTTTAATATTTCTTCTTTTGTGGCCTTGTCAAAGCTCTTGTAAAATTTCGGAGCTTTTACTGGCTTAACAAACTGGCAGTAATATGCTTCTAGGAGGTAATCACCTAATCCCCGATTTATTAATTCTGAAGCCATATATAGGTCTTTTAGAACAAACGTTGCTGTTTCTCCGATAGTCACTGCTAGCTTTTCTGTTTCAGCTGGAGGATATTTTAATTTCTGTAGGATCTTGTAATATTCATCAAAAAAATGATTAAAACAGTCGCTTAAATGCTCATTCATTCCTTCTCTCTTTTGGAAAACATGTGTAAGCTCGTGTGCTAGGATACCCATGCAAGCGTTTATGTTACTCTTCAGATACTTATCTTGCTTTGAAATGAAAATAATAACTACTTCTATATCTTTATATGTGAATGCCATAGATGCTTGTTCTTGTTCAAACGTGCTAAGGAATTTCTTTCGGGTGTTCTTTGGAAAGTCTCTGAATAAGCTTGCTGCGTGTTTAACCTGGTCGATGATAAAAATCTTTTCGATATAATCTGGTATAGGGAGCAATTGCTTTAAATTAGCTTCAACTTTCTTAAAGTAGGTCTTATTTAGATTTCCCTTGATTAAGAATTCCATAAAATTCAATCGCTATCCTTACTTAAAAAATTTTAGAAAACTAGCAAGTAAGAACATAATTGTTAAATATCTCAAACACATTTTTGATATAATGATTAAGCATCATCATAAAAGGAAAGTCGAAAGAAAGCAAATTACCTTAAAGCGAGACCTCGGATTGCTCGAAGCAACTTTCTGCGGTGTAGGAATTATCTTAGGAGCTGGAATCTATGCTCTAATTGGAAAAGCTGCTGGAATTGCAGGTAATTCTGTATGGCTATCTTTCGCTATCGCGTCATTAGTTGCAGCTCTCACAGGTTTATCCTATGCAGAGCTATCTTCGATGTTTCCGAGCGATTCTGGAGAATATATTTATACAAAGAAAGCATTTGGAGCTAGAGTTGCCTTCCTTGTAGGTTATTTTGTCATAGCGGCAGGTATTATTTCAGCAGCAGCAGTAGCTCTGGGTTTTGGCGGCTATCTTGCAGCTCTATTAAATGTAAATTTCATCATACCAATGGCTATCGGCTGCATTGTTCTTTTCTCTTTAATTAACTTTTGGGGCATAAAGCAGACAGCATGGGTTAATATTATTTGTACAGTTCTTGAAGCTGGTGGATTGATATTAATTATAGTTCTAGCACTCAAGTTCATTGGCAGAGTAAATTATTTTGAAATGCCACACGGATACGTGGGCGTTTTCTCAGCAGCATCTCTGATATTCTTTGCGTTCATTGGTTTTGAGAGTATAATCAAACTATCCGAGGAAACTAAGCAGCCCAGGAAAACAATCCCTAAGGCTTTAATTTTATCGATTATTATAAGTACCATATTATATATTTTAGTAGGAATCGCAGCGGTTTCTGTTCTTGGTTGGGAAAAATTAGGAGCTTCAGCTGCTCCGCTAGCAGATGTGGCAGCAGCAGCTATGGGAAGCAACGCATTTACGATGTTAGCGATTATAGCTATTTTCTCAACAGCAAATACTGTTTTGATAATCTTGCTTTCAACTTCAAGAATAATATATGGTATGAGTGCTGATAAGTCCCTACCTAAAATACTATCTCATATCCATAAAAAGCAGAGAACTCCTTGGGTAGCTATAATTGCAGTAGCACTTTTGGCAATTGCTTTCGCACTAATCGGAGACATTACTTTTGTAGCTGGGGCAACTAATTTTGCTATATTTATTACCTTTGCAGTTGTTAATGCAGCGCTAATTGGTTTGAGATATACTGACTCTAAGCAAAAGAGACCATTTAAGGTGCCGTTGAATATCGGTAAGTTCCCAGTACTAGCCTTACTTGGAATTATAACTTCTATATTTATGCTGTTCAACCTGGACAAAATGGTTCTTATTAGTGGCGTTGGTTTGACCTTAGTTGGAATCGCAATATACGAAGGTTATAGTAGGGTGCATATGAATAAGAAAAGCTAAAAGTAGTATCTAGCTTAAACTAGATTAAATAATATAATGGAACCTTTAACTGCTGCAATAGTGATTTTTATCGTTTCTATTTTATTATTGGGTGGCTCTTCAGCGTATTTAGTTAGAGCGCTAGCGTTTATTGCTCAGAAAATAGGCATATCGGAATTCGTAATCGGCAGCGTTATATTAGCAATGGGGACGACCTTGCCTGAGCTAACTAGCACTGTAATTGCTAACCTTCAGGGCAAACCTGAGCTGGGAGTGGGTGTAGTAATCGGTTCGGTTGTTACTAATCTCTGTCTAATCCTTGGAATAGTATCTCTACTTCGCGAGCAGAAAATTGAAGGCAAAACAGAGAAGAGAAGCTTCTTATTTGCGCTGGCTCCGCTCATTTTATTCGCGCTTCTAGCTTTCAACGGAACTATCTCACGATGGGAGGGCGTTCTCTTAGTCGGTGTTTTTGCGATGTATCTTTATTATATGTTTAGTCAAGGTATTTTAGTTAGCCGGAAGAGACCGCAATTTAAGACCATGCATTTGCACTATCTCATGGTGCCGCTAGCGATCTTCACGATAATAATCGCATCTAGACTTTTAGTAGATACTGCTCAATATGTTGCACTTGCTGTAGGGATACCGCTCGCAGTAGTTGGTCTTATCATTGTTGCTTTTGGCACGTCTGTTCCAGAGCTAGCCTCGAGCATAGCAGCTACTGTTAGCGGGGAGCAGAACTTAGCAGTCGGAGACCTAGTCGGAGCAAATATAACTGTCGTCCTTTTTGTTATAGGAGTTGCAGCGATAATAAGACCAATTACGATTGTGTTTAGACAGTTTTATGTTCCGTTATTTATTGGACTCGGCGCAACCGCATGGTTCATGAGCTATGTCACTATTCGGCACAAGACTGATCGGTTTTTGGGAGCTAGCCTGCTAGGAATATACGTGGTTTATTTAGCGCTTACTTGGTTGAGAATCTAAACAGAATTTTTTTAAACAAGTAGCTAGAGATAAGTATAATGACCTTGGATAAAAGACCAGATTTTAAGGAATTAGAAGCTAAATGGCAAGCTTACTGGAAGAAGAATAAGATCAATAAGTTCGATCCTAAATCCAATAAGCCAATTTATTCTATTGATACTCCTCCACCTTACGCTTCAGATGCGCATCTTCACATAGGGCATGCAGAGAGCTATACTCAATTTGAAATTATTGCTCGATATAGAAAGCTAGCTGGATTCAATGTCTATTTCCCGCCTTGTTTTGATAATAACGGCATGCCAACTGAGAGGTATGTTGAGAAAGAGTACAAAATCAAGAAGGGCGACATGCCTAGATCCAAGTTCATTAAATTGTGCAGAAAAGTTTCAAAAGAAGTCGAGAAAAACTATTCTGATCGTTTCTTCAACGCGCTCGGTTTCTCATTTGATTGGGACTTACTCTATACTACAATTGATCCAGAAGCTCAGAAAGTTGCTCAGACTTCTTTTTTGAGACTTGTCAAAGATAAGCGAGCTTATCGCGCTGAAGAGCCTACGCTGTGGTGCCCGCACTGCCAGACAGCTCTAGCGCAGGCAGAAGTTGAGAATAGCTCGAGAAATACTAAGATTAATCGGATTAATTTCGAGCTAGAAGACGGAAAAAAGATTGAAATCGCAACAACTCGGCCGGAATTCTTGCCCGCAACTGTCGCTGTGTTTGCTCATCCAAAAGATAAGCGCTATAAGAAATATTTTGGAAAGAAAGCTAAAGTTCCGCTTTTTGACCTTAAAGTTCCGATTCTTCCAGATGAAGAAGTTGATCCTGAATTTGGATCCGGAATAATGATGGTCTGTACTTTTGGAGATAGCGCAGACGTTGACAAATGGAAGCGGCATAAGCTAGACTTGCGAATCATGCTAAATCGAGACGGGACACTCAATGAATTAGCTGGCAAGTATAAAGGATTAGATCTTAAGACGGGCAGGCAAGCAATACTTGATGATCTAGAAGGTCAGGGTTACTTTATCCAAGACGAGCCGCTGAAGCAGGACGTTGGTATTTGCTGGAGATGCGCGACACCAGTAGAATTCTTAGTTACAAAGCAATGGTTCATCAACGTGCTTGATCACAAAAAAGATATTATCAAGTTCGGACGGAAGATTAATTGGTATCCGAAATACATGCGCAATCGATTAGAAGACTGGACAAACAATCTTGGTTGGGACTGGTGCATTTCTCGTCAGAGATTTTACGGAGTTCCGATTCCAGTTTGGTACTGCTCGAAATGCGATGAAGCTCTGCTGCCTAATGAAAACGAGCTTCCAGTAAATCCCGAGGATATTGCAGTCAAACGCAAATGCAAATGTGGAAATAGCAAGTTTATTCCAGAGAAAGATGTTTTTGATACTTGGATGACTAGCTCGAACTCGCCACAAGTAGCTTGCAAATGGCTAGAAAAACCAAAGCAGTACAAGAAAACTTGGCCGATGACTCTTCGGCCGCAGTCGCAAGATATAATTCGAACTTGGGCGTTCTATACAATCTACAAGAACTTAGCGCTGTTTAAGGAAAAGCCGTGGGAAGATATTATGATTAGCCCGTATGTTTTAGATCCGAAAGGGAGAGGAATGTCAAAGTCTAAGGGAAATGCTATTTGGTTACACACTTATTTAGAGAAGTATTCTTCAGATGCAATTAGATATTGGGTTTCGACAGCCGGTCTTGGTGGAGACATGCCCTTTAAGGAGCAGGAAATTGTTCGAGGGACTAAACTGCTAACTAAAATATGGAACACAGCTAGATTTGCTAGCATGCATCGCGAAGATATTCCTAAGAAAGCTGAGCCGGAAATAATTGATAAATGGATTATGTCTAAGATAGCTCTGACTCTAAAAAGCTACAAGAAGTTCTTTGATAAATATGAAATCGCTAAGGCTCGGAAAGCTCTAGAGATGTTCTTCTACACTGACTTCTGCGATAATTATCTCGAGATGATTAAGTACAGATTATATGGCGAGGACAAGAAGAGCAAAGCTTCAGCGCAGTATCACCTGTATACAGTTTTATTTGAAGTTCTCAAAATGTGGGCGCCAATCTTACCGCACATAACTGAAGCGCTCTATCAAGAGCTATACAAAAAGGAGATGAAAGCAAAGTCAATACATCGGTTAGAATTCAGCGAAGGAATAAGTTATCCTAAAGGATTAGAGCAAGGCAAGCTAGCTTGCGATGTTATTTCTGCACTTAGAAAGTGGAAGCAGAAGCAAAGTTACTCTCTGGGAAAAGAGATTGATAAATTAACTCTTAGCTATTCTAAGGATTTGTCCAAAATTAAGAAGGTTATAGCTGGAACTATGCGAATTAAGAAGTTGATTGCTAAAAAAGGAAAATTGAAAATTAATTAGACATCTATGCATATCCTAAATTCGCGTTCTAAAGCAGACTTTTCTCGCATATCTGCTATTACTGCATTCGTATAATTCTCTGCAGCTCGATTGTAGATGCAAAGAACTTTATTCATACCGTGAATTATTCTATGTGCTTCCTGAATACGATCTTTCTCGGAGAAACATACATTACCGAATAATCTGCGACCACCATCATTTGCACCCGTAGCTTCGTAGTCTATATCTCCTTTAAATCTGAGTCCTTCTATTATCTCATCTAGAATTATATGGAATTTCTGATCTAAGAATGGAAAAGTGATATGTTGTTTAGATCTTAGTCTAATAAAGTGGTCTTCGCCTCGATAATAGACTTCAACAGAATCTACGTATTTATCTTTGATTAGCTCATCAATCGTCTGATATTCTGCCATTTTATTTTACTGGAATATAAAAATCATCAAATTCGTGACTTCGCGGACAGTTATCGTAAACACTGCATAGCCCGCATAGACTTTCTTTTTTAACATCTTGTTTACTAACCGGACCGTTTACATTTGAGTCCGAACATACTGCTTGGGAGATACACACTGCTTTCCCTAAGTAAGTTATAGTATAACTTTCTATGCTCTCCTCGCCTCTTGCCAGATTAAGGACTATAGTATCATACTTTGTGAGGACATTTCTTATTGCTTCGTGTCTATCGCTACGTAGAACTTCCTTTTTTAATTCTGAGCCAGATGATTCAGGAGCAGGTTTATCTAAAATGATCTCTAGCTCCTTATTTCTTCTATTAAGTAGAAGAGATATCATAGAATTAGTTAATTTCATTTTGTATTTGGAGCTGTTAAACCTTATAAGTTTTCGTGGTCTACTTTATAATAGTCTAGAATTAATAATTCTTTTAAACCACCGATTTTTATAATTTTTATGGTAACCTTCCAAGACTTCCAGAAAGTCGACATGAGAGTCGGTAAAATAACTAAAGTAGAAGACTTTCCTGAAGCTAGAAAGCCAGCTTACAAGCTTTGGATTGATTTCGGATCGCTAGGAGTTAAGAAGACTAGCGCTCAGATCACTAAACTCTACACTAAAGAAGCTCTTCTTAATAAGCAAGTCATAGCAGTTGTTAATTTCCCCCCGAAACAGATAGCTAACTTTACTTCGGAAGTTCTTGTGCTAGGTTTAATAAAGAAAAATAGCGAGGAAGTTATATTACTTAAGCCCGAAATAGAAGCTGAGCTCGGGCAGAGAGTCGCTTAACTCTCAATTAGCACAAGATTCTTGCGCTGTTCTAATGTTATTTTATTATCCTTGAATAAAGCAATTCCTGCTAATCTGAAGCTGGATTTTGAACTAACTACCTCCGCAGTAAATATTCTATTATCGATCTTAACGTCGGTAGAATATAGGGAAACTTCCTTTCTAAGCGCATCGACAGATAAGCAATCAGTAGTAGAGAATTTCTCAAGTTTTAATTTTTCAATTAATTCTTCTGGAAGCAAAAGCTCTCCATTAAAACCCGTATCTAAGATTGCTGTAATTTTATGTTCGTTTACATATAAATCAATTACTGGGAATCCTAGCTCGAATCTACCGCGCATCTCGGTGTACCTACAAAATAAGTATATTCAAAACCTAATCGTTTAACTACAAAAACTTTACCTGGTTGACGCTTTATAAGTTTCTTATAAGCGTCTAATGCCCTATCAGCTATTTCATAATCTCCAGATTCTTCATCGATAGCTATAAGTTTACCTTTATGTTTAGGTAGAAGCTTTTTACTAGCTTCTTTGAATATTTGGTCTATTTTGTTCATATTAGTTATTAGATAGCATTTTATTTAAGGATTTCTACTGTATGAGAATTGAAGATTAAGAAATGAACTGAGATTGGGCAGAGCGTCGTATAGCATAGATTTTTATAGACTAATTCTTATTTTTCTAATATGGACTCCAAATCAAAGTTCAGATTAAGAAAACTCCTAAAGGAATTATCTAGCTACCGCGCTAGGCATACGGAGCTAGTTTCGGTGTATATTCCTTTCGGGTATGATATTGTTAAGGTTCAGCAGCAGCTGTCACAAGAGGCCGGAACTGCTAGGAATATCAAGTCTGCTTCAACTCGGAAGAATGTACAAGATGCCTTAGAGAAGATGATCCGGCAGTTAAGATTGTATAAGCGGACGCCGGAAAATGGATTAGCAGCGTTTTCAGGGAATATTTCTGGAGAAGAAGGCGCATCAGATGTGCAAGTATGGTCTATTGAGCCGCCAGTTCCTATAGCTAATCGTTTGTATCGCTGTGGTCAGACGTTCTTTCTGGAGCCGTTATTTGCTTTATCTAAACCGAAGGAGGCTTACGGTTTAATTGTTCTAGATCGGAGCGAGGCAGATATAGCTCTACTCAAAGGTAAGGCAATTGTTCCAGTAGTTCATTATCATTCTTTAGTTCCCGGGAAAACGCGTGCTGGTGGCCAGTCTGCTCAGAGATTTGCGCGAATCAGAGAGAACATGGCTAAAGATTTCTTTAGGAAAGTCGGAGACGCAGTCAATAAAGAATTCGCAAATATGAAAGAACTAAAAGGAATAATCGTCGGTGGTCCGGGTCCAGTTAAGGAGTTGTTTATTGATGGAAATTACCTAAGCAACGCTATGAAAGATAAGATAATCGCAACCGTAGACATTGGCTACACTGGCGAGCATGGAGTCGAAGAGCTAGTTAATAGAAGTGAGGATTTACTCGCTAAGGAAGAGATTATGGCAGAGAAGCAAGCTATAAATAAATTTATGACTAAGCTTGCCACGCATCCGGATCATGTTACTTATGGCATTCAGCGGGTCAAGAACGCTCTCGAGGCCGGTGCTGTTGACTTATTATTAATTTCTGAGGAGATTAATGACACCGTTATTGAGGAGCTAGCTGAGAAAGCTGAAGCGTTCGGCGGCGACTGGATGATGATTTCTAAAGACACGAAAGAAGGTCAGCTCTTAATTAATATGGGTCAAGTTGGAGCTATCTTGCGATTTCCTATTGAGTAATCAGATAACTAATAAAATAATTATGCTGATTATGAGTACTATATCTAAGACTAGTTCATAATAAGATATATCTATCATGAAACCATACTTTTTGATTCTGAAATAGCGTGGATTATATTTTCTAAGCCCGCCCTCTATCCCATCTAGAATAAGATGCGGAAAATATGCAAGGCCGATAATAAGGAGCCAACTATTATTGTACACATATAAGATGGCGAGTATTATTAATACTACTATAAATGCTAATGGGTGATGTATAAAAGTTATGTCCCGCTTTTGCTTGATGACTGATGCGTTCCATGCGCGTTTGACGCTGAAATCTTTATATCTATGATTAATGACATAAGCCACATAATGATCTATGTCAATAAATACTGCCAATAACCCTGCCAAAATAGCTGCCTTGTGGTCCAGTAGATTGAATTTTACAAGGATTTCTGCTAAGAAGAAAGGCAGTAGAAAGTGAGTTTGTGGGAACATATAGTTAATGACGCTTTGGAGTTATTTAAATCTTACTTGCGCTATTCTTTTGATTCAGTGAGTGTTCGAATCCGAGAGTCATTGTTAATAAAGTTTTTCGAGTATTTCTGATTAATTCTCGAAACCTTTTTATCTTCTCGCCTGTATCTCCTTCCAATCGGTGATTCAAAACACGTCGGAAGCATAGCTTCTCGTGTCTCAATTCACTAGATGATATTGAGCAGGTGAATTAAGATGGCAGAAACAAAACAACTCGAAAACCAGTCACGATTCTTTCGAGAGTTTTATCTCTGCTAGGAGATATAAAATGGCAGAGATAAAATCAGAAGAAATTGGAAAGTTAAAAGTCGGAAGTTACATTTTAATGGATGGAAATGCAAGTAAAATCGTCAAGATAGATCGTTCTTCTCCTGGCAAGCACGGTCACGCCAAATATCGGGTTGAAGCTGTTGGATTATTAGATAAACAGAAGCGGATTACAGTTATGACTGGGCACGCTAAAGTAGAAGTGCCGATTATCGGGAAGAAAACTGCTCAAGTGCTATCTGTATCTGGCGATAAAGCACAGCTAATGGATATGGTCTCTTATGAGACTTTCGAGGTCCCAATTCCAGAAGAGTTCAAAGGAAAATTAATATCCGGAGCTACGGTTTTATATTGGGATATAATGGATACGAAGGTAATTAAGCAGTTAAAGTAAAGCGAGGCTCTTCTGCTGAAGAGCATACAGCTTTTGTCCAGAAATTGATGCAATCTTTTACTTCGTTTTTAGAGCAGCTATGATTACCTAATTCAAGAACTATTGGGCCCTCGCATCTTCTCAATGCTTCAATTACTCTATTAAAGTCACCTACATTATCTTTGGTAGGCAATAGATGCTGATCTCTTGATCCGTCGTTTCCGTGTAAATGAACTGAGAATATAGGATAGGGTAATGCTAGAAGCGCCTCAATGGGCTCTTCAGCCATTTTTGTATGGCCCACGTCTATGCATATTCCATAGTTCTTGTCTCCGATCAACTTAGGAAAATGCTCTGCTTTGTATCCTAATAATGAGTGACCTGGGTTCGCATCTGGTTCGTGCATGGTCTCAATCGCTAGACGTGATTTCAAATCCAGGCTTTGAAAGAAGTCTATGCTATTTTTAAGTGCAGTTTTCTCATCAACCCAGAATTGATAGTTCGGATCAGAATACTTTGCTGCATGAACTGTTATTAGAGGGTATAGATCATATTTCTGAATGTTAGTGTCTAAGTCAATTAAAAATCGCTCCAGGGTTGAGTGAGCTTCTTTTAGAGCGGGCGTCAAAAAGATATTGTTAATAATGAAATTATATGGATGAATATGAACTTTAACACCATATTTCTCCTGGAGCGAGCCTAATTTTCTGAAGTCAGCTTCTATTAATCTACTTTTAGAGTCAATTAGCTGAATGTCTCCAGCTTTTTTGATCATAATATGATTTATTCCGAGGTCTAGCCAATATTGCGTAGTTTCTTCAACAGTTTTTTTAGAATACTTATTCTGGCCAGCTAATAGCATGCTATTACTGGCGTGTTCTTATTAATAAATCTTCTTGGCATGGAGTAAATAGTAAGCAAGCTCCGCAGATCTCTTGTCTTCCATAAAGTCCGATAGCCTAAAGTTTAAATATAACCATTGCTACCATATAATATGGGAAGCCGCAATCCAAATTGTATAATGAGCTATGATACTCCTCGCACAGAGTGCGAGGACCTAACAGAGAAGGCTTATCGTTTAGTGGATCCACTTAGAGAAGCCGATCATGTAACGAAACTGGATGCACATATTCTCTGTGAAGTTTATCATATACAAGACACAGAGAATTATATGGATAAGGTACAAACTCAAATAAAAGATCTAGCTAAGATAATAGAAGACTCACAGCAACATGATACAAAGCTTGCTATTCCGCGACCAAACCTTGAATATAATTTGGGATTTAAACCTGTTCAGGAAGCACATGACCTGAGATTAAAACAAATAATTAGTTATTTTTCGAACCGAGCAGTTGAAGAACGCGTGAAACATTATGCTGGAGATCTGAAAGAAAAGAGAGACTTTACAGAGCATGACCAGAGTATTTTTGATATATTTACAGATTACGTTAGTAAAGCCCATACTTTAGAAAAATATATTGATAACGAACAACCCCGAGATTTATTAAGCGAAGCATTGAAACTATTCGCTGAAGATGCTGGAAGGTTAGCGGATACAAGGCTTTATTTTGAATGTGCTCTATCTATTGAACAGACTAAGCCGCTATTCTTAGAAATGAGGCAGATGGAGCTGCCTCTGGAAGTGCAGAATAAAGTTACTGCTTCTGAAATCGAGCTAAGTGATTTAGAAAAGAAAGTAGAAAAAGCTAGAACATATAGTGGGGCATTGGAAATCTATAATGGGAACGCAGATCGAATCGGGAGAATTCATTCTAACATGTATAACTGGCTGAATAATGAAAGAACATACAAGCTAATATCTTCTAATAATAGAATGACTACTAAAGAACTGATAGATGTAGGAATTGAGCACTTACCAGCGGCAGAAGAGCTAGTTGACTCAGGTAGAATCATTAAAGATAGGGAACAAAGAGGAAATGCGATTTACTTAGTTTTTGTATCTCCTTAATACCGAATCTCGTTGGTCTATTTTAATTAATAGAAAGCTTAATAAACCCAATTTAACTCCCTTAGACTATGAAAATACCTGAAGCCGAAGCAAGACTATTCAACCGGATATTTGTCTGTCTTAAATGCAAGTCTAAAATCAAGGCGGATTCAGCTAAAATCAGAGCTAAAAAAATCCTTTGCCGCAAGTGCAAGTCCCGCGACTTCAGAGGCAAGAACAAAGAGAAGAAAGTTGTTGGCTAAGCTTCCATACAGAACTCTTTTAAGCTTTTTTCAACTAATTTGACTATTCGATGGTAATCAAGAAACCAACTAAAGCTCCGTCTGTTTCAGCTATCAAAAAGCAGCTAACTGAAGCTAAAAAGCAGGCTGAGGAATACAAAGAGACTCTGCAGAGATTGCAAGCTGAATTTGATAATTATAGAAAAAGAATTGAGGCTGAAAAGCCAAGTCTTATTGCCTCCGCTAACAAAGAATTAGTAACCAAGCTGTTAGAGGTTTTGGATAGCTTTGATAGAGCGCTATCAGCAAAGCTATTAGAGGATCCTGGACTCAAATTAATACATAAGCAGATTTATACAACTCTCGAAAGCGAGGGCTTATCGCTAGTACAAGCTATCGGAAATAAATTCGATCCGCAGCTACACGAAGCTCTTTCTTGTAAGGAATCAGATTGTGAGGGAGATATTATCCTCGAAGAAGTCCGGAAGGGCTATTTATTCAAGAGCAAGCCAATACGGCCAGCTCAAGTCATAATCTCAAAATCGAAAGAGAATAAAGAGGAACAAAAAAATGGTAAATAAGATTATTGGTATAGATTTAGGTACAACTTTTTCAGCAGTCGCGGTTATGGAGGGCGGAAAGCAAACCATAATTCCAAACGCAGAGGGCAGTCGAACAACGCCTTCAGTGGTCGCTTTTAAGGACGGCGAGCTATTAGTCGGCGAAGTTGCTAAGCGGCAAGCAGTTGCTAATCCAAAGAACACGGTTAGAAGTATCAAGCGAATAATGGGCTCAAAAGAGAAGATAACTCTCGAAGGAAAGGATTATTCGCCTGAGCAGATATCCGCTATGATTCTACAGAAGCTTAAGCGAGATGCAGAAGCTTATCTGGGAACGAAAATAACCGACGCAGTTATTACAGTTCCAGCCTACTTCGAGGACGCTCAACGACAGGCAACAAAAGATGCGGGTAAGATTGCTGGCTTAGAAGTCAAGAGAATCGTAAACGAACCTACTGCTGCATCGCTAGCTTATGGATTGACTAAAGAAAAGGATCAGACCGTTATGGTTTTTGATCTAGGTGGTGGTACTTTTGATGTCTCAATTTTAGAGCTGGGAGATGGTGTATTTGAAGTTAAGGCAACTTCAGGTAATAACCATCTTGGTGGAGATGATTTTGATGAAGCTATTATTGATTGGCTAGCAAGTGAGTTCAAAGAAAAGCACGGAATTGATCTTCGAGAAGATCCATCAGCTAAGCAGCGGTTAAAGGATGCCGCGGAAAAAGCTAAGATCGAAGTCTCGTCAGCTCAGAAGACAAATATTAATCTTCCATATGTTGCGCAAGGAAAAGAAGGTCCGCTGCATATTGATATTGATCTAACGCGGGCGAAATTCAATGAGCTAACTTCAGATCTTGTAGAAAAAGTTGTGAAACCAGTAAAGCAAGCTCTAAAAGACTCCAAGCTAGACAAGGTTGATAAAGTTCTTCTCGTAGGCGGATCTACTAGAATCCCAACTATACAAAATAAAGTCAAGGAACTAACAGGTCTGGAGCCAGACAGATCAATTAATCCAGACGAAGCTGTAGCTCTTGGAGCGGCTATTCAAGCAGGAATACTGGGCGGAGATGTTAAAGATGTCTTACTCTTGGACGTAACTCCATTAAGCTTAGGCATAGAGACCTTAGGCGGAGTTTGCACTAAATTAATTGCCAGAAATACAACTATCCCGACCAAGAAATCGCAAGTATTCTCAACAGCTGCAGACAATCAGCCACAAGTAGAGATTAATGTCTTGCAAGGAGAGCGGGATATGGCTGCAGGAAATAAGAGCCTAGGCAAGTTCAGTTTAGCTGGAATACCACCGGCACCGCGAGGAATACCGCAGATCGAAGTAACCTTCGACATCGACGCTAACGGAATTGTAAATGTATCTGCGATGGACAAAGCTACTAACAAAAAGCAGTCCATAACCGTTACAGGCAGCACTCGGCTAAAAGAAGATGAAGTTGAGAAAATGGTTAAGGAAGCTGAGCAGCACGCAGAGGAAGATAAGAAGCTTAAGGAAGCTGTTGAAACAAAGAATTCTGCTGAGACCTTGATATTTACAACTGAAAAAATGCTCAAGGAGCACAGTGACAAAGTTGATAAAAAGACTAAAGAGAAGATTGAGAAAGCTATTGGCGAGCTAAAAGAGACTTTGAAGGAAGGCAAGACAGAAGACATTAAGAAAAAGCTAGAAGAAGTCGACAAGGTAGCTCAGGAAATCGGCGCTGAAATGTATAAAAAAGTCGCTGAGGAGATGGCTAAGAAGCAAGCTGCTGCGTCTAAGACTGAAGAAAACGGTAAGAAAGATGAAAAGGAAACAGTAGTTGATGCTGAGGTCGAAGACACGTCTGAGCAAGCTCCTCGTGCCTCAAGCGAAGCTGAAGGAGAAAAGAAAGAGAAATAGCGTTATTATTTATATTTTCCTTGAATTCGTTTAATGTTAGCAATAATCTCGTCAGCAGGGTATTGTATTGCAGCAGAGCTCATGTCAAAGCTATGCGCTATTATTCTTGGTGTTCGGGATCTTAGGATACTAATTGATTCGTAAAAATCATTTTTTACTGGAGTAATATAACCATAATTTCCTCGTACTATTTCACTAAGTGTGTCTGCACCATTACCTGCAAATGCAATAAAACTAACTGCTGGCGCTAAATAAAAATGCGTGTGATCTGCACCTATTAATTTGCCAAATAAAAGCCCAGTATCTCTATTACTCAATAGAACAGTTTTTCCTTCTAAGCAACCTAAAGTATTTTTCATTTCAATTACTCGCGAGTAGTAGTTGCTCAATAAATTTATAAAACTTTCGCCATTTTATCCGCAATCCGCTTCTTCCGCTCAGCTCGCTTTGGAGGAATGGATTGGATGACTCTGAACATTGATTCTGTATCTGCGCAGTCTGTTAATAGAAGTTTACCGTCTTCTGCTAGCAGTTTCAATTGTACGATAAAATCGTACGGTTCAAATCCTTCTTCGTCTAAACTATTCTTTAGATCCGACCAATATCGCTTAGGTATTGAACTTATGTCTAAAGCGTTTACAATATCAACTACTGAGAAAAACCACTTACCTTCATGCCGGATTCGTCGGATATTCTTTCCGTGAAAAGTGACTAGCGCATTATTTGAAGCTATTTTATTATCCGGAGTAATATTAGCAATCTAGATTTTATAATGATTTTGACGATCCAAGAGCAAACCTCTAAAAGCCTTCCCTATAACTTATATTTATGACCAAAGACTACTACGAAACGCTAGGAGTAAGCAAATCATCATCTAAAGACGAGCTCAAGAAAGCTTACAAGAAGCTAGCTAAGAAGTACCATCCAGATATATCTGGAGACAAGTCAACCGAAGAAAAATTCAAGGAAATCTCAGAAGCTTACGCTGTTCTCAGCGACGGCGAAAAGCGTAAGATGTATGACCAATTTGGCCACGCTGATTTTAATCAGCAGTTCTCGCAGGAGGATATTTTCAGAAACGTTAATTTCCAAGATATATTTAGTGAAATTTTCGGTAGCAATGGCGGCTTCGGCGGCAGCATTTTTGGTGATCTTTTTGGAGCTGGCAGAGGAAGAGAACCGCAACATGGAGAGCATTTAAGATATGATTTAGAAGTCGATTTTGAGGAAGCTGCTTTCGGTGCTACAAAAGAAGTTAGAGTAAGCAAGTTAGATAGCTGCGAAGAATGCGACGGATCTGGCTCTTCAGATGGAAAAACTAAAACTTGCTCTACTTGCAACGGAACTGGACAATTCCGTCAGGTAAGGCAGACTATGTTCGGAACAATGGTTCAGCAAGGTATTTGCCCCGACTGCAGGGGACAGCGGGAGAGCATACTTAATCCCTGTAAGAACTGCCGCGGAACTGGACGAGTAGCAAAATCAAAAACTATCAATCTAAAAGTACCGCCCGGAGTGGATAATGGATTTAGACTGCGAGTAAAAGGCGAGGGGGAAGCTGGCGTAAGGGGACGAGCATCCGGAGATTTATTTGTAATAATTCACGTCCGTCCGCACAATTTCTTCAAGCGGGACGATGAAGATATTATTTTTAAATTGCCAGTTAGCTTTCCGAAACTAGCGCTAGGAGCTAAGATCGAAGTACCAACATTGCATGGAAAAGTTAAGCTCAAAATTCCAGCTGGAACTCAGACTGGAACAGTATTTAGAGTTAGGGGTAAGGGCGTGCCTCGGTTTAGAGGCTTCGGTAACGGTGACCAATATGTTAAGGTGTTTACTAAGGTTCCTGAGAAGCTAGATCGAAAGGCGAAGAAGCTTTTAGAGGAGCTGGATAAGCGGCTCTAGAAACATTTAAAAGCGCTGTATAAATCTTAAATTTAGATGGGGCTATGGTGTAGCTAGAGCTTAAGTATTGCTTTAGTTCCTACAATGGCTAGCATCGCAGGTTTGGGACCTGCAGACCCCAGTTCAAAGCGGAGCCTTTTCTTTTGCTAAAAGAAAAGTTCCCGCCGCTCTCCAAAAGAAAAGCGTATTGCTCGCTTCGCTCGAGAATATTGCCTTTGGCAAGTTAGGAGATGTCGGCACTTGAAAATCTGGGTAGCCCCATTGATGCGCCCGTGGTCTAGTGGTACGCGCTAAAAATCCGTGCACTAAATGACTCAAGCTTGCCAAGCTTGCAACCCGAGTTCAAATTCGGACTGGTTCGAATTACTGCGAGAACTTGTTCGATCGGAAATCTCGGCGGGCGCATTTTATGTAACTACTATTGTATACTTAAACAAATATATAAATGAGCGTATACTTATTTCTAATAACATCTATAGAGGTGCTAAGATGGTTAAACACAATTTAAAGAAACACGAGCATCTAGGGTTACTTTTAATATTCGCTGGCGCGACGTGGCTCGGATTCGCTCTATATGGAACACTTCTAGCAGCTAACAGAATGTTAGTTCCAGCGATGCCACTGATTGCAGGAAAGGAATTATTTATCTTTCCATTATTCTTCGGAATAGGAGCATTACTAGTAACACTAGGAAAAATAGAGTTAAGAGAAGCTTTACCGGGTAAAAATAGGGGGTTGTTATAAATATGAAAGAAATGTCTAAAGAAGAAATAGAATATGGAATAAAAGAGTTCATACAAGGTCTCTTAGTAGGATTCATAATCGGATTCATAATCGCGACCCAGCTATTGTAAGCTCTTTCTCTTTTATTTTTTTAATTATTTTTATTTTTAATATACTATTGAAACTAGAAAGTTTTCAAAAACCTTATAAATCCGTTCTTAGCTTTATTCTTTAGTGGGCCGTTAGCTCAGAGCCTTTTTCTTTCTTTCCCAAAGAAAGAAAAACCCTCGGGAAAAAGAAAGAACGGGAACGCGAGCAATCTGGTCATATTCCGTCAGGAATATTCCTGGACGGAGTACTGGAAAGAGCACTTGGCTCTTAACCAAGGTGTCGAGGGTTCAAAGCTGCCAAATATTAAGCAGTAGAAAATCCCTTACGGCCCGCTATCTAAATTCTTTTATACTCTTTATATCCGAAAGATAATATGGAGTACCAAGTTCTTGTCCATGCTGGCGGTCCTGGAACGAGATTAAGACCCTATACGTTGGAGAAACCAAAGGGCCTTTTAGAAGTTAAAGATAAAACCCTAATAGAACTAGCAATTCAACCTTTTCTGGAGTTCGGAATTAAGAAGTTCGTTCTTACTGCTAACTATAAAGCAGAAATGCTCAAAGCGTTCTTTTTAGAAAAACATCCTGAACTGGATATTTCTTTTATTGAAGAGAAAACTCGGTCTGGAAGAGCGGGAGCAGTGAAGCTAGGTATAGAACAAGGCAAACTCGACCCCGAAAAACTAACAATAATTGCGCACCAAGACGATCTTATTTCACTCGATGTTGCTAAACTAATCGATACGCATAAGAGCAGCGGCGCGGAAGCTACTGTTATCTTAGCTAGATCATTTACAAATCCCTTTGGGGTAGTTCACCATTCAGAAGGCAAGATAACAAAGTTCGAAGAAAAAGCCCAGACGGAGATGCCAGAAACTCAGGCTGTTAATGCGGGAATGAGTGTTTTTTCTAATCTTAAGCTATTCCTAGATGTTCCGATACCTTCGCATGAAGAATATGTCATTTTTCCGAAGCTAGCTGAGCAAGGCAAGCTCGGAGTTTTCTTTGCTGACTCATGGAAACCAATTAATACAAAAGAGGAGTACCATAAGCTAATTTCTGATGTGAGCGATACAGCAGAATTCATGTGATAGTTAATTATATCTTTCACTTCGATTTTACTATCTATCCAAAGCTAGCTAAAGTGGGTGAGATAAATGCTTATTTCGTAGATTCCTGGAAGTCGGTTAATACAAAGGAAGATTATCTTCGATTGTTAGCTGAGCAGAAATGACTAGCGAATATATTCCTTACGCACTGCTTCTATGAACTGCGCTATGTTGTTTAGTGGTAAATTATAATGTTTAATCGGAGTCTGATTGCGTCGATTGCTTATTACAGTTTCGACCTCCACTTGCTCAAAAGCAACAGCTAGTCTACCCTTGCAAATGCGCGCAAAAGTTTCATATCTTAATCCATACGTCTCAATAAGGTATTTCCTATCAAATCCGCTGCGGATCTTAATGAAAGCTCTTATTAGCTTAAAGTCATTTAGCTGTTTGTTTGGGAATTCGTCAAGAAGTGCGTCAATTTTCTCTTGCAGATCATTCATTGCTATTCGATAAGGTTATAAAACTAAACGCTTTTTAAATTAACTAGTGGGCCGGTAGTTCAGCCAGCGGATCCCTTGCTCTCCAGACCGGAACAAGTTCCGGTTGGCCACGCGGAATTTCATTCCGCTTGGTGCAAAGAGAAAGGTCTACGCATCACCCCAAAGAGAAGCGTATTCCTTCGCTCCTTCGGAGCTCAAAAATAAAGAGATTTGCCTGAAACGGTAGAACGCTACATTGGCAGAGCCTTTTTCTCTTTCCAGAAAGAGAAAAACGTTCGCGAAAAAGAGAAAGCGAACATGGGTTTCAGACTTGTAGAGGCCCCGAGTTCAAATAGCCTTTCTTTCCTGAATGAAAGAACGAATTTCAGAGGCTAGGAAAATCTCGGCCGGTCCACTAATAACTTTTTTAAAGTGCTTAATCTTAGAATTAATTATGCAGAGATTATGCAAAAAAAGGTTTTTGCTAGATCTCAGCACTCACTACGTTCGTGCCGAGATAGCTCAGCTGGTAGAGCGCCAGTTTAATAGGCGAATCTCATAAGCTGGAGGTCGGGAGTTCGAGCCTCCCTCTCGGCACTTTTTTATATCCTTAACAATTATAGCAGCTCGATGCAACAAATTCTAACCCACAAAGACAAGCAAATCAATTATTCAATCCGAGTCAATAAGCTAGCTAAGCGAATTATTCTGAAAGTCTCTGAAGATGGAGAAGTTAAAGTTACTGTTTCTCGCAAAAGATTAGTAAAAGACGGGATAAGATTAGCAGAATCAAAAGCTAGCTGGATTTATTCGCATCTTAAGAGATTAGAGCGAGATAAATCTTTCAGGATGCCAATAACTGAGCAAATTATGTTCTTGGGAGATAGCTATCCTGTCGAGCTAGCAGCTAGTTCTAAATTAAAACTGAATTTCAGCTCAGATAAGTTTCAGGTTTATCTGAAAGATCACAATTATGAAGACATTCGCGGGGAGCTCAAAAAATTCTACATTAAGGAAGCTAGAAAACTACTTCCGAAGATGGTTGATGACTTGGGATATGCTCAGAGGATTAATCGAATAGCAATCCGTGGACAAAAGACTCGCTGGGGGTCTTGCTCTTCAGACAGAAACCTGAATTTTAATTGGCGCTTGATGATGGCTCCGGTGACAGCTGTCCAATACGTCGTGGCTCACGAGCTAGCTCATCTAGAGCATATGGATCATTCTACTCGCTTCTGGAAAGCCGTTGAAAAGATGAGTCCGGATTATAATTGGCATCGCGCCTGGCTGAAGAAGAATGGGAAGCTTTTGAAATTCTAGAGTGAATAAATATTTTTAACTAGCAAACATAATCAAAGATTATGCTAACTACCGACGACGTTGCTAATATTCGAGAAATAAAAGAATATTTTTCTAAGGTAATGAATATTTATGAAGACGCACATAATCTTGGTAGAATCCTACTCGAGGGTGGGCTTATCTCCGATCAATACATATTAGATAAAACAAATAAGGGTCTTAGAACCGCGAGCAGCATGGTGGACACATACGCTGGGCTTAATGCGTTGATCTTTAAGTCTATGCTCCTATCTGCGAATAGTACAGACAAGCCAGACGATTCAGTTGCATGGAATTCAGCAGTTGAGCACAGTCTTCTTGATTTACTTAGCAATAAAATGACTGGAGTATTCCCCGAAATTTCTGAAATATCTAAACAAGCTGTTGATTATCTCGTTCAGCTCTCCGGAGAGATTTCAGTAATCTATGGAGAAGTAGTCGAGAACAATTCTGAAATTTTAATTATTCCTAAGATTAAACATCAAATAAAAGAACTAAACAAGTTATTAAAAAGTAATATATCTATCCAGCTGACAATTCAGTATCTTAAGCCTACTTCTTAATCGGATCTTTTTTATATCTAACTTCCATATCTAATCCATGGAAAAAATGATATCCTTCTGTGGAATAGTCTGCAGCGAATGCCCGGCTTTCTTAGCTAGAAAAGACAACTGGGACTTGGAAAGGAAAAGAGAAATCGCTGAAAAGTGGGCTAAACAGTTTGATCATTCCGGCTTAACGGCAGAAGACATATCTTGCGAAGGCTGTCTATCTGACTCTGAAAATGTTTTTAGCCATTGTAAAGAATGCGAGATTAGAGCGTGCGGCAAGGAAAAAGCTCTGAAGAACTGCGCTTACTGCTCCGAGTATGCTTGCGCTAAGTTAAAAGAGTTCTTTAAACATTCGCCAGATTGTAAGAAAGTTTTGGATGAGATACAAGTGCAGAGATGATTTGCTTTATCTTAAATATTTACTATTAAGACGCAAACATTGCGCTCGATAGTTGTTAGTTGCAATTATTTTCAAGGACTAAAATTAGAAGGGGGATGATTAAAAACAAAAAGAGCGGAAGCTATTTCAGATAATTTTATAAAGAAGTTCTTCTATTTTATTTATACACAATGGGAAAAATAAAATCTTTTGCAAAAAAACATCCTGTCTGGTCTGTAATCATCGTTATAGTTGTGATTGGTTTTATTGGAAGTTTATTTAGTTCTCCAGAAACAAATACTAATTCACAACCAACTACAACAACCCAAACACAATTAAATCAAAATACAAATACTCAAACACAAACTTTATCTTCTAATTCTCTTGAAAGAATAGAGCAAATTGTAGATAAAGTTGGAGATTACGAAGTTACAATCTGGGATTCAACAGGAGATTTTGCAACAGAAAGCTCAGCTCCTTATGAAGTGATTGTAAATTCTAAACCAAATCAGTTTAGTGATTGTTTTGATGCTAAAAATTCATTGTATGAAACAATGAAAGGTTTGTATTCTGATTCTCAATTGAACGGAAAAATCGCAAGAGTTCAATTTACTGCTCGGGGATATCTAAAAGCAAGTTTGGGCAATGATGATGCGAAAGATTTGAGATGGGATGTTGGTCCATCAACTTATTGGAAAGTAACTTTACAATACAAAGATTATGAGGATACTTCAAGTCCTTTGTCCCAACAAACATGGGGCGTAAAGATTAAAGAAGATTGTAACTAATTTGTTCTAAAATGATAGATTCTATATTCAAACAATATCAAGGTCTTTTAAATAATGCTTCAGGTAATACCTTGAATTTTAAAGAACAGATTAGTGGAAATGTATGGGTTGAAGGAAAAATAACATCCCCCAATTTAGCTATAATTCCAACCCTCCCAGTAACAGACACAAAATTTTCTATAACAACATTTGATAAAAATAGGGGGAGAATTACTGGAATTGATAACCACGAGAATCAATCTCTTCATGAACATATTTCTGGAACGCAACCTTTTATTTCAGGAAATCACACTCTTGGGACTATTGGTTCTCACGCTTTTTTGAACTTCTTTAAATGAAACAGCCTCTCTTAAAAAAATAATTGTCTCCCTTGATTCTTGTTCTTGATGTATCGCATTTGCTCATTGGATAGAACGCCCTTGAAAATAACTCTTCAGAATTTTTGCTTCGCAAAAATCGTTGCTCTCTCTCGGTCTCCGCTTCGCTCCGACGCAATTAATAGGAATTCCGATGTTATATTCAACATTATTTTTGCCCCTAACACAAATTTTATATATCTTAGTAAATAATCCAACCTTATGCAAGACAAAAACATTTTTTACATCTTTGGTATCTTACAAGCAATCACTTTAGGATTAATTGTATTCTTTATTTTAGGACTAACTAATATTGGAAAAGACACTGCTGTTCTTTTGAGTATTTTATTTCCATTATTCACAGTGATTATTGAATATATTATATATTCCAAAAAATAATAATTTGGATGAGCTTCGAAGCGTTTAAATTATTTTCTTACTATTAACTAGCATGTTCAAAGTTAATCTAACAAAGTGCAAGGCGATTGGCGAAGAGCTAGCAAAGATTCCGCTAAACCCAAATCTTTCTTCTGCCCTTGCTCCGGAAATATCTGATCCGAGAGTTGCATCACTAGCGTATATTTATGTAACGAGTATTTGTCACCAGACTGAAGAATTAAAAGGAAAGCTCAACGGAGAGGACAAACGCGGCTGGGATTACTTGATGGGCAAGTTTATCGAGCTAGGCCGATGCGAGCCAGAGAGTCTGCATCCTTCTCACATAAGCCTCATTTCTGCAAAAGATCTTCAATCGATCTTATCCGACAATGGACGCCCTGATTCATCAACATTAACACGAGCAGAGGAGCGAGCGAAGTTCCTACAAGATCTTGCTTCAACTCTCAGAGATGAATATGACGGAGATCCAAGAAATCTCTATGGTGATGGAGTTCTAGCTGGCGAGAACGGATTATATCTGCGGATGAAGGAATTCGCGGCTTTTGGAAAAGATCCAATTAGCAAGAAAGCTACGGTCTATTTTATGTTGATGAATTTATCCGGAATTTGGGAAGACTTCGAAGATATGTCCGAGCTGAAACCAATGCCAGACTACCACAAGGAGCGCTTATTTCTTAGAACCGGCTGCGTTAAAGTAACAGATCCGGAGATAGTATATAATCTGCTGACTAGAAAAGAAGTATCTATTGATGTAGATAACTCTTTGCGACTAGCAGTTGGAGAAGCTTACAAGGAATTAGTGAAACACTCAGAGAAAAGTTTCTTCGAGCTGGAAGGATTCTTGTGGTCATTCGCGCGCAGTCTATGCTATAAAATTCCGATGTGCTCTGAGGGACTCGAGAATGTCGGCAATTTTCCGAGCTACGCAAATATCTCTGAATTAACCGAATGTCCGTTACTTGACTCCTGCGAACAGAGAACCGAATTCTGGCAGCCGATTGTTAATACGAGTTTTCATTAAATAGAAAGGCATAAAAAGAGTATTTCTAGCTACTTATTAGTTAAAATGATATCATTAGGAGATAAAATTGAGGCTATCCTCGTTAGGGCAGACAAGTTTGAGTTGAGAGAAGAAAATCTAGCTCTATTTCTAGATGGTATCAGCGAATATTTCTCTGAACAGAGGGGATTAAATCAGATCTATCAAAACGAAAGGGGACTCTGGACTAATTCTGATACTCTCCTTGAACTAAAAAATGTGGATTTCCTGGAACAATTTACAAAGCTCAGAGAATACAAAAGATTCCGAGAAATCGATCTTAGCAAGGGCATCATTAGAGTGCACTATGCGAACACAAAGAAAAAAGAAAGTACATATGATATTTTCCTGCAACTGGCGCCAGTTTTTGCTTTTATAGATGGAAAGTCTGGAATTTATATATCTCAGGGCGGAGACAATTTAGGATCACCATATCTTCGGCGCCATAAGATGTTTTTCTCAGCTAAGAAGTTATAGCTACAAATCTTTTAATACTCCTAGCATTTCAGCAATCCATGACTCTCTTTCCTTTCAAAACCATCCGTCCAGAGCAAAATAAGCTAATTCAAGATATAGCTCAAGCTATCAAGGATGGCAAGAACATTATCACTCATGCTCCGACTGGGCTAGGAAAGACTGCTGCTGCTATAGCGCCAGCTTTAGAATATGCGTTAGAGAATGATCTCACGGTTTTCTTTCTTACTTCGAGGCATACGCAGCATAATATTGTAATTGAAACTTTACAAAAAATAAACAAAATAAAACCAATCATAGCTGTTGATTTTATCGGCAAGAAAGGCATGTGCCCACAACTATATGGTTCAGATGCAAGGAAAATAAACTTTGTTGAATTCTGTAGCAAGCAAAGAAAAGAGGGAAGCTGCATACTTTACAAAAATACTCTCAATGGAGGCAAATATACAGACGAAGCGAGAGAGTTCGGCAAGATGTTCACGCGGGGCGAGCCGCTAAATGTTGAAGACGTTGTTTCAGACTGCCGGAATCAGTTCTGCGCGTATGAGCTATCCATGAAGATGGCTCAGAAGGCGAATGTGATTGTAGGAGATTACTATCATATTTTTAGCCCGAAAATTCAAGCTTTCTTTCTTAACAAGATCAAAAAAGACCTTTCCGATGCGATTATTATCGTTGACGAAGCTCATAATCTAGCTGGACGGATCAGGAACTTGCTTACGCGGAAAATCAATAGTTATACTCTAGCCAAAGCTGTAGAAGAGCTAGAAGAATTAGAGGAGGATAAATTCGCGAGCATAATCGTAGCGATCATTGATGAGCTTAAGATTCTAGCTAGGAATCGACTCTCAAATGAATCAGAGATACATATTAAGAAAGAAGAATTTATAGCTCTCGTAGAAACTGCTGTAGGCAAGAAGTACTCGGAGTTTGTTGACGCGTTAGAGAAGCTGACGGATGATATTGAAGATCCTGACGAAGAGGATAACATCGGGACATTGCTATTCTTCTTACGCAGCTGGCATGGGCCCGAAGAAGGCTTTGTTAGAATCTTCAAGAAGGAAAAGACGCGGCGTGGAAAAGAATTCTTCGGATTAGAGTATAATTGTCTTTCGCCAAGCACTTTATCTAAGAGCGTATTCAATACGGTGCATTCCGCGATCCTGATGTCGGGTACTTTAGTCCCAACTGAGATGTATCGAGATGTTTTGGGGCTAAGCAAAAGCACGATATTAAAAGTCTACTCGGATCCATTTCCAAAAAAGAATCGGCAAGTTCTGATATCCCCAGATATTACAACAAAATTCACAGAACGGACTGAGCAGATGTTCAAGAAGATAGCTACATCTTGTGCTTATGTTATTAACAATGTCAATGGCAACTCAGCTGTCTTTTTCCCGTCTTATGATATATTAAACAAGACTCTTCGTTTTCTGGAAGGGATTGCTAGCAAGAAACTATTCATCGAAGCCCGTGGAATGACAAAAGAAGAACGCTCAGAGCTAATTGGTGACTTTAAGAGGAATTTACTAAACGGGGGCGGAGCTATCCTCGGTGTAATGGGTGCTAGCTTCTCAGAAGGGATTGACTTGCCCGGAGACTTATTGAAGGCTGTCGCAGTAGTCGGTATTCCTCTTGCACCGCCAGACTTAACTCAAAAAGCGCTAATAAACTATTATGAAACGAATTTTGGTAAGGGCTGGGATTATGGCTACATCTTTCCAGCTATGAACCGAGCTTTGCAAGCTGCTGGCAGATGCATTCGAAGTGAGAAAGATAAGGGCGTGATAGCTTTCTTCGATAAAAGGTTTAGCTGGCCTAAGTATTCGAAGATCATACCGCCAGATTGGAATGCTAGAGTAGTTAGCGATTTTTCTAAGGTTGAGTATTTCTAAGCATATCTGCCAGATAGTAAGCTTTTTAATATTACTCCTAGATTCGAGTATATGGAAATACTAATGATTGATACGGCGTGTAAATATTATTTGCCTGGTGACGTAGAACTAACTTTTAGGCTCAATGAAGACGGAACTCAATCATTGGATACATTCTCAATAGAGAATATAGTTATTGATTCAAAACAAGAAGGAGTATCTACAGAACAAATTAAAGCAAGCCCGAGAGAACAATTAGCATTTATGTCTGGAGTAGATACTATAAGATTCAGAAAAGATTGGTTATATCGGAAAAGATTAGATGAAGCGGATTCTGAGACAGGGCTCCGTGTTATTAAGTACTCATCTCATAGCTTAAGGCTGTGATTCTTCTACGCTAAACAATTTTTTTTAAATTATTTGTGTATTATTCTATTACTTCGGAGATTATATTGACAAAAAAAGCTGCGGAAGAGAATATAGGTATTGGTGCGTATTCAATAACCGATAGAGCAGCATCCAGTAAGGGCAGATTTAGCATAAAAGCAGGACCCTACGTCTTGCGATTTGCAGCTTGGGACTCTATTAAAATCATACACGAGAATCCAATTTCTGACTTAAGAACGATGGTGGAGACTCGAGCTTTTTGGAGAGAAAATTATATTCCTCCAGATTGGGAAGCTGGGATGGATCCTCTCACGCTTGAAATAAATTATATGCAGTTTCAGCTTAATAATACCAAGCATATATTTCAAGTTCGGAATAGAATATATGAAAACGAACTTAGGGAAGCCGGTTATGTTTTCGGGACAATAGAGAAAAATAAAACATACATTGCTCGCGGCAGATTACCTACCTCTAAACTGGATAATCAAGTACTATTCGTTAATTTAGATGGAATCAGCAGCGCTAGCTGTGAAAATGGGGGCACTCTAATCAAACTTCTAACTAACGATAAGAAAGAGGTCCTTGCTCTTAATTCAAATAGTATGGAAGATGCTATCGCTGTTTTTCAAGAAGCAGCAGCTATCGTTGCATATGACCATTGTATCGAAACTTGGGGGAGGATAAATCAAGTTTATAATGATATAAAAAACATATGCAGAACTGATGAGCAAGCTATTGAGCTAATTACAATGTATCGCGAATCTAGAACAAAATAAATTCCTCTACGCACTACTTCGCTAAACAATTCTTTTTATACGAGTAGTTACAACTCTCATCACTTCGGAGGACTACATAAGCAAAGATTTACAATGACAGAAAACACACCTGAACCGCCAGCGTTAGGAGACTTATTTAAGAAAGGTGCTGGGAAGGTCAAGGAAAGATTCATGCTATTAAGACCGCTCTCTAAGAAAGAGCAGTGGAGCGTTGACTCACTTAAGGAGTATATTTCTGAAGATAGTGCTAAAAAAGCGCTAGCGGCAGTCAAACAAAATAAGGCTGAGCTCAAATATATCAAGAAAGGTTTTTCATTTCTAATCGCTAATAAAGATTTAATACCTCAGCTAGATTCCGGAGAATTTGAAGATCTAAACAAGCAGATCGAGAAGGAATTCTATGCTACTAGCTTCAAAAACTTCGCGGAGCGGGCTTGGGGTGCCCTTCCGCAATACATCGGACCAAATACATTAGGGCAGACCGAGATAAAGCAAGCGATTACTTTGCAGCTTTTCTCGCCTGAGCCAATTAAACTGCTGATACTGGGCAAGATAAACGCTGAGATGCTGACTTTTGCTAGGAAATTAGCGCCACCGGAGTTTCAGATCATTACGAACTTCTCACCAGAGAAGGAGCTAGATTTTGAGAAACCAATAATCACTAAAACAGATAGGCAGACAAAACACTCAGACAAATTCGACCTGTTGTTCTTTACGAAAACCGCAGTGCTAAAAGACTTCGAAGATATTGCTGAGAAGATCATTACTGGTAGCAAGGCCAAAGTCAAAGATGCGGATCTAGAATTCTTAAAAGAGTATATTGAGCAGGCTCGAGAGATCGAGGTGGAAATACCTGCGCACTTAGTTGAGCAATTAAAGAAGTTCATAGTTAAGCTAAAAAAAGAAGAATCAGAACTCAACTATTCTGTAACAACTGACTTCGTAGCTGTGGTGGTTAGCTTATGCAAAGCTGCTGCTCGGATGGAAATGCGGTCTCAGATAGATTCTAAGGACTTGGTAAGAGTTTTTGATATTGTTGAGAAATCGATTAGGGCAGAGTAAGCTTTACAGAAACTTTAAATGCTTTTCCAACGATTCTACTTCAGTGATATTTATGGGTATAGAAGATAATATGGTTGGAGGGATTATTATTGCAGGTAATCCTCCGAATAGCGATAGTTATACAATTATAGCTAAAGTAAGAAAAGGGTACTGGGCAGATAGTCAAAAAAGAATGCTGGGTATGGATCCAATTAAACGGATAAGCGTACTCATAGATATTATGAATTATTCAGATAGAGTTCTTTTTCCTGAGAGAAATCTATTAACTACACCAGAAATAAAGCATACTTTTAATTCTGCGAATATACGCTACGAGGACATCAAAGATAAGTATGGGGAGAGCACCGTTATTGTCAATAAGAGCTTAGTAGGTTTGATACTCCCGCTTTCTCGAGGGGAATCTCAACAATCAGATCGAGACCAATAGAATATTTTCTAATTGACTATCGCCCGAGCAATCGGTTTTATCTGCGCTACTACAAATCCAATTAGCTCTTTAGTCTGCGGTGTGAAATAATAAAGACCAAGGATTACAATGAATAGAATTATTATTATGAACCATTTCATACTGGACAAATAGATAACTAAGATATAAAAAGGTTCTTAACCAGAAATTAAAAATTTCTGGAGTAAAACTTACTTACGTAAGTTTTATAAATCTCTAAAACGCTTAGAATAATATGGCAAAGGCAAGATTTTCTAAGAACGGAATTACATTTAACGCTGATGTATATCCCGATGAGGACGGCTTTTTTGTAGCTCGTTGTGTCCAGCTAGATATAGCTAGCCAAGGAAAAACAGTAGACGAAGCTATTGAAAACCTAAAAGAAGCTACTGAACTATATTTAGATGCTTATCCGGAAAAAGCTGCGTTAGGAAATCGTTTCTTTGTAAGCGCTACATTTGAGGTTCTCCAGAATGCCAAAATTACCCCTCCTGTCAGGGCATAAACTAGTAAAACTGCTCGTTAACACTGCTGGATTCAAGATAATTAGACATAAGAAAGGTAGCCATACGATTCTTGAGAAGCGCGAGGAGGGTAAAGTAATAAGTACGGTTGTGCCCTTGCATCCCACTCTCGGACGCGGTATTCTACGAGAGATAATTAAACAATGCAAGATGACTCGAGAAGAGTTCTTCGAACTAATTTAATAACTTTTATAACCAGAAATCAAAGATTTCCGGAATAAAATTCGCTGTCGCAAGTTTTATAAATCAAAATTCTATTGTTTCTATGGGCTAGGCTGGCCGGTGCAGGTGCGCGGCTGTTACCTGAAATCGTCTTTACAGGGGCCGAAAAGCTGGGGGCGGCATTGCTATTATTTGCTGTCCTGATTGTTAGCGTCGAAGCATCGCCTTCAGGGGTGTTATGTTCATATGAATCTGGTCAGACCTTGACGGGAGCAGCCATAGTGTGCTCATGGTGTGCTCTGGAGATACGGTGTGGAGCTGGCTTTTGGGGTTAGCAGTAAGTGATGGTTTTTTCAACCTCAGTGACGCCCACTTTTAATTAAGTTGTCCCAACATTCTCAGAATTATAAACGCGAAGATAATAATAACCGCAATCTTAAGTAAGTCTATCGGATTGATATTTCCCTTTTTTGGCTTAAGATTATCTCTTAATAATCTCATATTATCCTTAAAGAATTCTTTTATTATATTTAACCTTTCCTTTATTGCTACAATATCCTTTTCTATAGAAATTAGACGGTTGTTATAGCTCAATTGGCGTTCAATTTCATCAATTTTCTTTAATTTCGAGATTATCCAATCAAAAGAAAGAATTATGAGAACAATGATTACTATTGCAGCGATAGCTCCATAAAGCTGGTACTCTGTAATCACTTTGGAAGTATATATTAATAAACTAGTGACTAGGCTAATTATACCAAATAGGATAGTTAATGCTTTAGAAGACCATTCTTGTTTCATGTAGTTCAGCAGATACTCCTGTTCTTAAATGATTTTGTATCTTGTAGTCTAATCTATATTAATGCGCAATATATATATAAATTATTGGTTAATTTAATAATAAAGGGTTAATAAACATAAGTCTTTTATGTGTTTAGTTTACTATATTAATTATTATGAAAAATATCCTAGCTATTAGTATTATTATAACACTCTTTGCGAGTATTCTTCTAGCTAGTGGCTGTGTCGAGCAAGATGTTACTTGTAACAAACCATACATTTTAGTTGGAAAAGATTGTTGTTTGGATGCGAATGATAATTCTATTTGTGATACAGATGAGACGGTTAAGCAAGAAGAACCGAAAGCTCCAGAAGTAGCTGATACGCCTATCGAGCCTGAGCGAGTAGAAGAGCCAGTCATAACTGGCGAAGCGGTTAATGTGCCCGAAGAAGAACCAGAAGAGCAAGAGCGCGTGAACGTTATTTGTGGAGACGATGACTGTGATGATAGTGAAATCGGAAGATGTTTCCCAGACTGTCCTGCAAATATTTATGGTGGAGATGACCCTTATGCTGATTACGAAGCTCCTTCTTGCGGTGACGGAGAGTGTAGCGGTTTTGAAGCAACTACTCAAACATGCCCAGAGGATTGTGATAGCACTCCCGATGTAGAAGAAGGGTGCCATATAGCGCATAGCAGTTCTTCCCAGCCAGACTTTGAAGTCTGGTTTGAAGAGGATGGTGCTAGAGTAACAAGCTATACTGACAAAATAGCCGGAGTTGATTACACGAATTTTGATTTGATGGTTGAGACGTTAACTGCATCAAGCTTAATTTGTGACGTAACTGAGTATTATAATGATGAAATAAATGAAGAATTTGAATTGCAAACTTTCGTTGATACATCTCTTGGAATAAACCCCATGAATATTATAATTGAACCTAAAGCTACGGAAGGAACATTACAAGTAAAATACCGATTAACTTGCTATAATTTTGTGGAATATTCCTATAAAGATACTTGCGATACTATTGAATCTCGTACTAAGACGGCTACGATTCCATTATACTTTATTGAATCTTAGTGAAGCCCACTAATATTCTTAGAAGTTGCTTATAAAGTCCTCTGAAGCTTTCTTAGCAGTCTCAATCTCTGCGTATAATCTCCTAAAACGTTCTGCATTAGAATGTGGAACTGCGAAGTACTCGATTGGAGAATGAATAAGTGGCTCGAGATTTCTTAATAAACCTACTCTCTCTGAAAATCCTTCAATACTCTTAATACGACCAAAAGTATAGCTGCTATTCGAATTTTGGTAGAGATCGGCCCGTATAAATGCTTTATCTTCAGCTGGATGAGCTATTCCTTTCATCTTAACCGAGCGGCCTTGGAGAAGATCGGTGAGTTTTCCTTCTTCGAGTATGCCAATAAACGTCTGGCGATCCGGTACGGGAGTATCACCATACTTGAACTGGAGAGTCTTCTGGTCGGGATCCATCTTCGGGTCATTATTTGTGATTATATATTCCTGACCCTCCAGTTTTACAATATATATAATGCGATCTGTCCGAGCTCTAAAATCTACGATCTCTATTTCAGGTGCCATATGATCTAATCTCCGACCTGCTCTCCCAGTAGAAGTTCTAGACCATCTGCCGCTTTCTGGATCTCAATAATCTGATTATCCTTGTAGTTAACCACTCCCCTGAGTTCTTGCTTTAATTCGCCATGACTAGACTGCAGGATTGATCCGCTATAAACTGGCAAGGAGGTATTAATACTTAATTTAGGTATCTTTCTTGTTGAGATGGATAATAATAATGTCTCTTCAGGATTAAGCCCTAGCTCATGCATCACACTAAGGTAAGTTATTTTCTTGTTAATTGCAGCTTCAGGAAGCGGCTTATTAGTTAGCATATATATGTGTATGTCATCATGCGGCTTGAATACATAGACATTGCCCCATTCTGTTACTGGCTCGGATGGCAGCTCAGAGATCGCTCCGGATTCCCACTGCTTAATTAGCCTTCTGTCGACTTCAGTCTGAACATCATCAGGTAAAGCATCATAATTATCTAGCATGCCTTCTCCCCAGCGTTCATCAAAGAGCTCCGAATTAATCTCTTTTCTCTCTGTTACACTTATTTTAGTTCTAGTCGTAGTCGTGACAGTGTACCAACCATCCTGTCGAGTTTCCGTTTTAACATCTGCATCGCTCATTTTAGATCAGCTAAGTTTCAGAGATAATTTCTTTTAAATATTTATACGCTGGAAGAAATAGTACTTAATCTAATTTAGACATCAAAGTAGCACAAGAAACACATTCTATTGGATCGCTCTCTGGATCAGCAGGTCTAGCTCGCCAACCATATTTTGCAAAAACTTCTCCGATCTTTTTTGGAGCTTTTTTATCGGGCAAATAGCAGACTTCGCATAGATCGCTGCGAACTAATACAGAATACTTGCGTAGTCCTTTCTTGAAAGTCATTATATGATCTGGATGTAATCCTGTCTCTGGGTCTATAGAAGTAGCCCGCATAGATCCTAATCTATAGCCCTTGCTCTTTAAGTCGTGCATAATTTGTTTTAGATCTTCTCGTTCACTCATTGTCTCGCACCAGCAAGTCAGCCGGAATATCCTCATACAATAAATAATTATTCAGCGATCGAAAGTCGTATAACGCTTTGCACGCTTCCTTCAGTAGAATATAACTGCTGTGCGGTATCCTTGAAGTAAATTGATCAAATCTCGGATCATCCTCTATCCGCTCGAATTCCATGAGATTAAAGTAAATCTCTTCAACCGGGACGCGGTGAGATCTAACATCTCTTAACACGTATTCATTAACATCTTGGTGATACATCTGAGCAGATGCTGGTCGCATTGACCTGCTCGAAGCAATTAACCCATAAACTTGCTTAGACTCGCCAGTACCAATATACTCCAGTTGTTCAAGCGTCGAGCTAAGGAAAACACCTTCCCACTTCTCGTTACGCGCAGTAAGTAAAAAGCAAGTGGTTATATCATTCGTTTTAGTTATATGAAAGTTATGTGCCTGAGAAACAAACTCGATCATTCAGTTTTCTTATCTCTTGTATATATAAATATTATTATTTTTCAGGAGCTAAAACTCCACAGCTTGCAGTGGTTTCTCGGAAAAATAATTACAGAAATTAGTCTCAGGAATTTCTGTTTATTATCTTTGTAACAACCGAATATAATCTATCACTTTAAGAGCTACTAGCCGCAGAAATTCTGAGCAATATATACTTTATGACTCTTTTTATCAATCACTACACTGATTCCATGCTTCTCAAAGAATTCAGAAAAAAGATTCCCTCCCTTGTCCGGATCACTCATCCATCCGCGGACGATAATCTCTGCTAGCTCTTCTTGCGACAGGAAATCATAGAATAGCCCTTTCTTTACTCGCGTCGGCTCAACTAAGACGTTCTCGCCCTTAAACGTGCACCCCAAATCTTCGTTCAAGTATCTCTGAGAAAGATCTCCTAGCGCAGTTGGTTGTGATATATTGCCGAGCGTAACTAACTCCTCGCTCCTCGCTTTTGCAATCCTCGCTAGACTATGGCTCCACTTAATCTCGTGTATTCCCTGCGCTCCTCGCTCGCGATTAATTGCTTGATGTATCAGGGTGGAAATTGCTTCCTCATTTAGTTCTTGCTCTGAGACTGCGGAACCGGACACTTTTTGAGGCGTGGATTCCTTAGCTACTCCAGAGAACGAAGCAATCGACGCTGCTGCAATTATAATAGCAATAATAATTACACCGATTATGCGCCGTTTGTCTAATTTGTCTGTTTTATAGCTGCTAGAATTTCGTCGCCGTATGTTATATAAATGGTATTTACGTTTTAGCTCACGCACATTTCGCGAGAAGTTCCATTTTAAGTCTTGAATCTTCCGCTCTAATTTATAATTCCGACGCATATGTTAACTATAAGCTATTAATATAAAAGATTATTTGCTCGGAACTGAATTGATTTTTGCTTAAGAAAAGCTTTTTAATAGCGTAATACTGCCCGAAAGTAATGGTTAGAAAATATAATAAGCGAGAACTATCCAAAGCTAAGCTCCAAATACAAGATAATTCTAGCTTGCTAGATAAGATAAAATATCGCACTAAAGATATACTTAGCAGGAAAGCTACTTGGATAGCTACTGGTTGCGCTGTTCTAGATAATCTTAATACTCGCATATATTTAAATTCGCCCTCAGATGAGATGAATCAAGTCGCCAGATCGTTGATTGAGCAGTATGGTGTTGATAACGGACTAACAATTTCCGCAGCAGTAGTTATCCCTCCGATGCTTGCCGGAGTTTATTTTATTGGCGAAATGATCCAGAGAAAAGCTAGTGAAAAAGATAGTGAACCGATACTTAAAAAAATATTTTGCGGAGATCTAAGTGAGTATCTTATGTATAATCTAGCTGCCGGTAGCAGTGTCGCCGCTGCCGGATGGACTCTAAAGGAATTCGTAGGTGACGGACTTATCGGGCAAGCGATATACGGCTGCTTATCTTCATTCTTTTTCTTAGATATGATTCGCATTAGTCTTGCTGTGCGTAAGTTAGATAAAGAATCTCGAGAGCAAGGAAGTAGTCATTGTTCGATAGATTAAATAACATAGTGCCGGAAAGATGGCTCCCAATCGATAAAGTTTTAAATACTACTAATAAGTAAAATCTATGACTGAAGACTTTAACTATGATGATATTTTTGCTCAAGTAGATCGAGAAAATGAGCAAGAGTCGGGACTTCGCGGTGAATGCGATGATAATGGTTGTACTCCCTTATTTAATAAGCAAGGAAAGTACGTTGGATATGAGGATTCCGCGGGCAAGGTTCATTATGATAGCTTACATAAACAGCGAGGACGGCGAAACGTAGCATATGATTACGGTGCTAGAAAGCGGCTCGAAGAGAGAGCGCGCCGCCAGAAAATACGCGCGAGTCTCAAACCAGTAATAAAGAAAGTTAAATTAGCAGATAGGGATACAATTGAAGCAGAGACGATTCATCTATCTGCAAAAAATAGTAATTCGGTAATTGTTAATGATGCTGAGACTCTCGCCAAATTAGAAGAGGAATTTGAAGGTGTATACGCAGGATTTAATGGTTTCGGCGTGTTTGATATATCTGACGGTCGCCTAGATGAATTTGAAGAATTCGCAAAAGAACACAAACTAAAAGTATATCCTTTCCCATTAGCTACTTATTATCTAACTGAATCAAATTTTCGTAGCAAGCTAGCTGCACCAGCAGGTAATCACAAGTATTGCATAATTGAAGAGCTGGACTTAGAAGATATGATCTTCTTTGATAAGGTGGTAAATAGAGAACTAATTGAAACTAATCTGAAGGGAGGAATAGATTTACTAATCTCCACATGCAAATATATCGGATTCGACGATAGTACTGTCGCAGATTTAATTAACCAATTCAATCCCGAGATAGATAATACTCTCTTAAACTACATCTTAGAAGAAGAAATTGGTGAATTCTTGGAAAATCGCCTCGATCTTCGAGCTAAATTAGAAACTGCAAGGAGAAAATGCTCAAACAGAGATGTAGCTAAATTAATCACTATAACGAATGACTCCGACCTTATTCAAGTTAAAGAAGAAATAATTGCGGGATTGCACACTAACGAGGAAATTGTGAATCATTACATCAAACTGCAAACAAAAGGAGATAAACGTAAAATAAATTATCAGAAATCAGTGGATTTTTGGGATAACCTTGATCACAGAATAAGGAGTATGTGCAAAACCGGTATAGTCCGCGGCAAAATAAAAGAGCTAGATCTAATCTCTAGTAGTAATAAATATCAATTAGATAATTTCCTAAGCAATAATCCTGAGATAAAACAACTCTTCGAAGACAAAGCCATGGATTATTATGATTATAAAGCTCAGATTCTACTCAACTTAGATAAAGTAGATCTTGATATAACAAAGTCTTATCAAAAAGTTCAAAATGCCCAGAAAAGATTGAAGACTGCTCGAACTACCTTCGAAACTAAATTAAAACATAGCAACGAAAATTATGTTCCATTAAAACGGAGATTAAATAGTTTAAAGTATTACTCAAAAGATGAAAACGCATCAGAAATCAAAGAGATAGAGCAACAAATAAAAAAGATTCAACTTACTGAACCAGCCTTATTTAAAAAACACGAAGATGCTAAATTTAAGATCCATCAATTGAAGCGGAGTTATGAGAACCTATTAGCAGATTCTAATCAATTACATGCCGCCCGGTGGGGCGAAAACGAGAATACTTATCTTATTACTGCACTATTCGAAAATCGCATCTTGCTAACAGAAGAGCTAGATCAATCTTTCTTCTCGGAACTTGAATCCAAGCACTCTGCTTCAGAACTAATTAGAATACTTCCAGAACTAATTAGAGATTATAAGCCTCTAACGCTGGAAGACCTCGCCACAGATTCAGTAGACTCTGCCAAGAAACAAATAAGTCAGATTTCCAATAAAGTTAAAGAACTATATGATAGAAAGGAGCTTATATTCAATAACATGCAGTGGAAGCGAGTAAAGCCAATGGTTTCAGCAGGATTAAGAACATTGCAAGGCAGATTAGATCGACTAATTTCTTTTGAAGATCGCAATAAAGATCGTTTTAGTGAAGCAGAAAATCTAAAAGGATATTACTATTCTGGAGAGAGCAATGATAACTTAATCGAACATCATGATGAAATAAGCTTCCGAATAAAACAAATAGTAGCTGAGATTAAGCAACCAACGCCAACTAAAAAGGACGATGAAGATAAAAAGATTAGCATCGACAGTCGAGTAAGACTCGGAGTATTATCCAAGCTATCTTATTTAGATAAATTAATACAAGATCAGTCAAAACTATTCCATCAAGGAAGCAATCTCGTTAGGAATATAAGCAAATCCTTGCATAATCGTGATTACCTAGAGCTTCACTGGGCACAGGGTAACAATACCTTCTACGTCAGTAAGGGAAATAAATATGCTGAATTAGAAGAACGCGGAGATGCCTGCCCAATGGGTTTAAGCAAGAACTGGTATACACCTAAGATAAGATTCTTATCTAGTGGAATAGAGTTCTCCCAGCATTATTTCAATAACTTAGAAAATAAAATAATAACTGGGGAAGAAAAACCCGCTAAGATTGAATTCAAGGATTATGATAATAGTTTTATCTTGCATTTAAAAGATAATCGTTCGGTTAGCCTGTCATTAAAGCATGCAGATGAATTACTAACACATATAGAAACCTACGCAATTGATGCGCTCCAGATAAGCTCCGCGAATAAGCAGAGTACAGGAGCTACTCCGACGATAGAGTATGATAGTGAGTTTATTAAACTAAGTGGTGAAAGTGATGTGGAATATAATTTATTTCACACTTACTCACGACTAAAAGAAGCTGTTGCTAATTGTTAATTTTATACGCCGGGAACGGGATTTACATCGAACAAGTTCGCTAAAACAAACTACGTTCATTTTGAACCCGTATACCCCGAAGAGTCTAGCTAGCTACTACTTAAATTAGCAGGCTAGTGCCATTTTCTGCTGCCTTCAAAAGAAAGACAGTACCAGATTAGGCGATCCCGGCACGAGATATCCTACTATAAATTTACTTAAAAAGTTGCCGATAGTTCTAATTTTAATAAACGAAAGCTTTTTAAATCAAAATTAGGGCGTTATTGTACAATGACAACTAATAAACCACTAAAAAAGTGGTCCAAGATGGGAGAAGTATCTCCTGAACAAAGATTACCTAAAGGCCAGCAAAGCTGGTTAACTAGAACTTGCAATCGAACTGGGATTAAAAATGTTCCCGAATACCAACCGACTATAGCACCAATACCTCGAGTCGGCGGACAGATTCACGCAGTCTCAACTCCATACGGAACTCAAGCTGCAGCTGAACTAACTAGCCAGAGACCGCTAGACTCCAGAGCAAAAAGCGCATTCGAGCTAGATCTTATTCTACGCGACGGTTTTACAATACCACAGAACAACGAAGGCGAAGCTGTTACTCAATGGCCTTGTCGGATCGGTAGTTATATCTCAAAAAAGTAAGCTCTTGAAAAGACTTTTAAATCACTCTTTTACTTTAGTTATTATTGGGGTCGTAGCTCAGAGTCTTTCTTTCTCCTTGGGCGAGAAAGGCGAGTAACTCGGGAGAGCACTAGACTGAAGATCTAGGTGTCATGGGTTCAAACGCTGCCCCTTTCTTTTAGAAAAAGAAAGGTGTAAGGTAGCCCAAAGAAAAGGCATTTACTACGCGACTTCGTCGCTCCGAATATGCCTTCGGCAACTTTGCAGCTGGAAAATCCCATCGACCCCACTAAATTTTATAAAATAATTTTATGCAAAAATCCTGATCGAGGATAAGCTGTTTCTCTAAGGCTTCTTCCGGAGAAGCCCATTCAAAAGTCTTATGCTCAGTAGAATTAATCAAAATGCTTGGCTTATCAGCTAATTTGAGATGAAACATATAGTAGACAAAATCAAACTCGGGATATTTAACATAGAGCTTATCAAAATAAGCTAACTGAGACTCAGTTATAACTATTCCCGTTTCTTCTTTTAATTCTCTCAGCAGTGCGTTAATTGGAGATTCGCCTTCATCAATCTTACCTGCGGGAACGCCCCAAGTATTACCCTGCGGTTTGCGATCCTGTCGGTGCAATAATAGGATCTTTCCATCAAACTCCACTAGGCAGCTAACTACTTCGAATTTCGGATTGAATTCCTCGGGGCTAGCTCTAAAAATCATTATTTACGTAAAGGATATATAGTATTAATTAAATATTTTTATATGACTGATTGGCATTCTATTCCGCTAGATAGTTTATTCAAAGAGCTAAATACTTCTAAGCATGGATTAACTCAGGAAACAGCGAGATCGAGGCTAGCAAAATATGGAGAAAACAAGCTCAAGCAGGCTAAAAAGATTTCTCCGATTACAATTTTTATAAATCAGTTCAAGAATTTCTTGGTTCTTTTATTAGTGCTAGCTATAGCGATATCTATTGCGATTGGGCATTTTATTGATGCTGCAGTCATAGGAGTAATAATTTTAGTAAATGCTATTCTGGGATTTATACAAGAATACAAAGCTGAGCGAGCTATGGAAGCGCTCAAGAAGCTCTCTGCGCCGAAAGCAAAGGTTACTCGAGATGGAGAGTTTCGTACGATTCCAGCTACACAACTAGTTCCGGGAGATATCATTCTACTCGAGCAAGGAGACAGAATCCCTGCAGATGCTAGGCTCATAGAAGCCATTAATCTCCGCATTGACGAAGCTTCACTAACCGGAGAGTCGATTCCAATAATGAAGGACATCGCAGTAATCAAAAAGGCTAAACTAGCTATTGGCGATAAAAAGAATTGCGTGTTTATGAACACAATCGTAACCTACGGTCGGGGAACGGCTATGGTTACGCAAACCGGTATGCAAAGCGAGGTTGGCCATATTGCTAAGCTCCTTCAGACAACTGAGACACAACCTACTCCGCTGCAAAACAAGCTAAAAGACGTTGCTAAGACGCTAGGTATAGCTATTCTCATAATCTGCGGAGCTATGTTTGCAGTAGGACTTCTACGGGGAGTCGATATATTTGAGATGTTCATAACTGCGATAGCGCTAGCTGTAGCCGCTGTTCCCGAAGGCTTGCCCGCAGTTGTTACTATAACTCTAGCCATTGGGCTAAACCGTATGGCTAAATCAAAAGCGATAGTTCGGCGATTGCCAGTTGTTGAAACTCTTGGTGCCGCGACAGTTATCTGCTCAGATAAAACCGGAACACTGACTAAAAACGAGATGACTGTTAAGGAGATTTACACAAATAAGAAAACATATACTGTGCTTGGTTCAGGATATGAGCCAAAAGGAGAAATACTCGACGGCAAGAAAGAGGCAAAAATAGATAAGAATCTAGACATGCTACTCAAAGCTTCGATCTTGTGCACAACAGCTAATCTTTATCAAGATAAAGGCTGGAAAATCTCCGGTGATCCGACTGAAGGCGCGCTAGTTGTAGCAGCTGCCAAAGCTAATCTAATAAAAAACAAATTAGTGAAAGAGTATAAATCCCTTGCTGAACTGCCATTTGATTCTAAGCGTAAGCGAATGTCGATAGTGTATGCGACGCCGACAAACAAAAAAGTAGCTTATGTTAAAGGCGCTCCGGAGATAATCTTAGGCAAGTGTGTAAGTATCTTTGAAGATGGAAAAGTTAGGAAACTCAGCGAGCTAGACAAAAAGCGAATTTTAACTAAGAATCAGAATATGGCTTCCCGTGCGCTGCGGATTTTAGCTATTGCATATCGAGTAATGCCTAATGTAAAGAAATACTCCATTGAAAATACTGAAAAAGATCTTGTTTTTGTTGGTCTTGAGGGAATGATTGACCCGCCGCGGATGGAAGCTAAGAAAGCTATCTCGCTCTGTTCCAAAGCAGGAATTAAGGTGATAATGATCACTGGAGACCATGAGCTAACCGCGCGGGCGATTGGAAAAGAACTTGGCATTGTTGGAAAAGCCGTAGATGGAGCAGAACTAGACCGATTAAAAGCTAAAGGTTTGCTGGGAATTGTCGAAAAAACAGCTATTTTTGCGCGAGTTTCTCCAGAACATAAAGTTATGATCGTCGAAGCGCTGAAGAACAAAGGTCATATTGTTGCTATGACTGGTGATGGAGTAAATGACGCTCCTGCGCTGAAGAAAGCGGACATAGGAGTAGCCATGGGTATCAAAGGTACTGATGTTGCTAAAGAAGCTTCAGACATGATCTTAGAAGATGACAATTTTGCAACGATTGTATCGGCTGTCCGCGAAGGGCGAGGAATTTTTGATGATATTCGCAAGTTTATACTTTATTTATTATCCTGCAATGTTGGCGAGATTATGGCAATCTTTGGGGCTTCCCTTATCGGCTTACCGATTCCGTTACTAGCTGTTCAAATATTATGGATGAATTTGCTGACCGATGGTTTGCCAGCTCTTGCTCTCGGTGTTGAGCCGCCAGGAGATCATATCATGGAAAGACCGCCTCGCGATCCGAAAGAACACACGATTAACAAGCAAATGTGGACAAATATAGGTCTTGTTGGGACGGTTATGTGTATTGGTGTGTTATCTCTATTCTTCCTAGCAGACCCATCTAAGAACTTGCCTTACGCTAGAACAATGGCTTTTTCCTCTATAGTTATGTTCCAATTGTTTAATGTATTTAATACTCGCTCAGATGGCTCGGTATTTAAAACAAACTTCTTTAGCAATAAATACTTGTTATTAGCAGTCATTAGCTCGCTTTTGTTGCAGTTCTTTGTAGTCTATGTGCCATTCATGCAGCCGCTATTTGGAACCGTTGGATTAGCGGCCATGGATTGGGTGAAGATTGTGGGGGTTAGCGCTTCGATTATATTAGTTGTTGAGGTTTGGAAACTCGTCTCTAAATTAAGAAATCCACAATCCGTGAACACTGCAATACATTCTAGCTGACTTTATCTCGCTCTTGCTTGCTTGGAAGATAGATTCGGGTTTATTAGTTGGTGTTAAAAACTTCCTACAGTTTCCTTTCTCAGTTTCTATCTCAATCCATTCAATATAGTGGTCTTCTTGCATCGGATGCTCGACAGCGCCGACCTTAACTTTTGTTCCATCTTTAGTTTCTTCTAGCACTGGCGCATGTTTGGCAGCATACTCTCCAGTAGATTGCTCTTCGATTAGCTCCATAGGCGCTCCGCAGCAGACTAGCTCGCCCGAACTAGTGTGGAGAACTTCAATTATGTTGCCACAGATATGGCATTTATAAATTTGTGATTGCTTTGTCATGCTCAGCTAAAGTGCGTTAAATATTTAAGAATTATGCACAATTAGTATATATGGGACATACGAGAGGAATAAGCTTCACTGTATCTTTCCCCACATTAGCTAGACTCACAGAGATACCGCAAGAACTCTCTCAAAGACATGGAGCTATTGATCTAATGAAAGTCATTGGTGAAGAAACACAGGAAATATATGCGTTAGAGAATATGATATTAAATGCTATTTATAGTCCAGTAGAGCAAGTAAGGACTGAAATCCATAATGCTATTGATCTCTGTCTTTTGGGCACAGTTGAAGATGTAATTATCCGAGATAGACGAATATTTCTAAGTCTACAAGCAGAAGGTGCACCTAAGAAGCTAGCTTACTTATGTGATATTCCCAACGAATATATGGATAAAACACAGTATTCTTATGCATCGCAAGTATAGCAGTGGTTCTTTAGCTTACACGTCGATACAGTTCCGGACATTATTCCCTCTAGATTTTCGATGAACCACTTAAATTCTCGGTCGTGAAAGTTAGTTAGCTCAGCTTTTACTTGCGAGTAAGGCTTAGTGAAAAGATTAGAAATAATTGAGTGGTTGCAATTTACTGCTTCGAATGAAGCGCACAAATTTAGATCTCCGTTCGGCTCGATAATAATTCCCGGCCATTTTACTAAATCCGGACAGACGTATTCACTCATGGCTGCTTCGAACTGCTGAGTATAAGCATCAAGTATTCCTTGATTAGACAAATATTGCTCAAATCTTCCGAAGGGATAAACTCGCGTGTCAATTGGCGGAATTATTATTTCGATAGCTTTTGTTCCTAGACTGGTTGAATACTCCGTACGGTCGTTGATAACATCAAGGTGAACTCCTTCGAATATGGTTCTCTGATTGCCCCAGAAGGTGTTCTCTACCTCTTCTGCTCGCGTAGGGTTCTGCTGAGAGTAAATGTCTCCTAACAAGGAGATTAATATTTTATCTGAGAACTCCATTGAATTTCTTATCGACTGATTGAATGCCTTTGCTAGCTTTCCAGTATCTAACTTATCGTAGTAATGGTGGTACGTTAGCATAATTTCTATGCTGACTTCGCGTTCGATTGAGAATTGCGCTAGCTTATCGATTATCGATGTGTGCTTATTCTGAAGCCCGAAGGCTAATGTGAATTCATTGATTCCATTATCATACAGAAACTCAAGAATATCAACTATGTCGTGTCCTTCAGAATTATAGATTAAAGGATTTCCTCGCCGCCCGAAGTCAACAACGGAGAATATTTTCAGAAACTCGGGGTCGATTGAAGTAAATGAGCTATAGCTCATAACTTCTCCAGCCATATTTGAATCTGCAACACAATGTAAGCAGGAATGCTCGCACTGATTGCTCGGGGAAATAATCAGTCGTGGGTTTTCAGCGAACAAATCAGATATTTCGGTTACTTCAGTTGTTAAGTCTGCTTGCGCTCTGAGAACTGTCTGATAGATGGTTTGTAGTTCTGCAGGCGATAAAGAACTCATTTTATAAATATCTACAAGGATTTATCCCGCCACGACTCAAGCTCATTCTGTACATCCTACAGGGATTTATTCCTCCGCGCGGCGTCAAGTCTCGCATTAACACCTCTAATGATCGGTCCAATTCCAGCTCTATCCGAGTATCCATTAGGTTTAGCCCCTTCTTTGATATAGTGTTATCTTCTTCTAACACGCCCCTCTGATGCAAGTAATTGACAATTGTATCATATTGTTCCTCTGGGAAAGACTCTTTTGGGGGTAATGCTTCTTTTTGTTTCAGCAAATGGTAGAAATTACCGAATGTGCGTGAATCTATTTCGAGGCGCTTTAACTCATCCTCAATCGTTAACCTACGCTCTAGTCTCGGCATGGTGCAAAACCCCCCGTACTTCCTAAGTATCTATCTTGGCAAGGCGCGAATCCGCCAGAGTTCCCGGAGAGTACTCTGCTTCTAGCTCTAAACCTATTTTGTTGTTCCATATTTATTTCTCGCTGTCTTTCCAATACCTCCTCCCAAAGCTTATCCTCTAAGTCATAACGAGCCTTAAATAATTTAGCTGCATCGGGAATTAAGTTTCCATTATCCGCAATTACGTTACTGCTTCTCAGGTAAGCTACAATTGCGTTGTATTCTCTCACAGACGTTAATTTCGAGATTATGGATTCACACGGAGGGAGCTTTTCTTTAGCTGCTAATTCAGTATAAAAAATCTCGAAGTGATCTACATTTATTTCTAGCGCTGTTAGTTTATATAAAATCGTTTTTCTTGCTTCTTCGGGCAATATCATTCTACTGCAACCTCTTATTTTACTATTTACATATCCGCCATTACTGGCTTGTCTGCTATGAACTTACAAAGTAGATTAAGCTTTTTAAAGTATTTGCACATCTCCATGCATGCAAATTTCTCTGTTGAATAATGTGTTCCGCCGAGAATACTAATTCCTTCTTGCTTTGCAAAGTCATGAGCTTTCTGCGAGTACTTATTCTTTATTGATATCCCAGTTATATGTAAATTTACTCCTTCCTTCGCGACTTCCTTAAGCAAATCTATATCATTTCCGCCGCCAGGAATAACTGAAACCAAGCCGTCTTTTATTTCGCTAGCTCCATAATTATATAATTCAGTTCTGTGTCCGATCGCTTCCTCGAATTTCTTCTTTAATTCTTCAATAGTTTTGCACTTTGTTTCCCCGATCACTCCAGATAACGAACCAAAATAGTGTGCAAACGCCTTCTTAGGTTTAATTCCAAGCGCTTTTGCTAGACTTACTCCGGTTGAATATGGACCATAATTATCGAGCGGAACATGAAGGTTATATATTGAAATTCTGTTTTCTCTGAATTTTTCGAGCAGCTTTCTATCCATTTGATAAAAAGCTGGATCTTTCCTTACATCCCAGATAGATGGATGATGAACAAAAAGCATAGCGTCCTGTGTACCTTTATCTAAAATCTCCTTCATTACTTTCTTCGAAGGAAAGACAGCTGTATAAACTCGATTTATCTCTTCTGCGAAGTCGCAGACTAAACCCATTGATCGCTTCTTAAAATTCTCGCTAAGAAAATCTGCGACAGAATCCATATATTTTGCCCACTCATCACTTAGTCCCGGATTTATGAAATCCTTTTCTAGCTGCGCGTAGAGTTTAGTTGCTTTCATGTACTGATGCTACCCTTTGCGTCCCTAATAAGAACCTCTAAGCGATTAGGATCATCAATGTTGCTTCCCCTTTCCATTAAGAGTACATCGAGTCCAAAATAGCTGTATTCTCTTATTGCTCTTGAGGCAGTGTCAGAGAGATACGAAAGCAGAGTATTTGTGCACCTGAATATCTCTCCGTCATGAGGCGAATATTTCGGGATAAAAGTATCTCGATAAAAATCAATAAATATCTGACCGCTATGGATTAGTCTCTCCTCGCGTTTCTTTATTCTTCCCAGATCCGAAGACATTGGCTCGTGCCTTGGATGCAGTTCTAAATAACGCTTACTCAAATCTTCTAAATCAGATACTAATGCAGCTAATTGATTCACTGTACCGTCACCCCCGCTTTTGCTCTTTCGATAAACTTTTCTAGAACAGTTGGCTCGCCAATAAAAGAACTTTTCGTACACATCAGAACACCTAATGCAAAATAGTTAGAATTACTTGCTGCTTCTGCGGCCTTTTGAGAAAGACCTAAAAGTAAATCCTTCGCCTCGCGGAAAATTGGTCCCTTCTCGGGAGCGTATCTCTGTTTGAAAATACTTTGATAAAAATCAATGACTAACTCTCCACTTTCTATCAGCGGATCCTTAATTAGATGTAGCTGTCCGATCGAGGGAGCGGCATCCATTGCAGAATTCAGAAGACCCAAATAAGTCTTATTAAGTTCCTCCAAATCCTCGATAAGTTCAGCTAATTGATTCACTCTACCGTCACCTTCTCCATCACAATCGGCTCTAGCGGTCGATCCATTGGGCCAACTTCAACACTTCCAATTGCCATTAGCACGTCCTCGCCTTCGATTACATGACCGAAAACTGCGTGTTTGTTGTCTAGCCAGGATGTTGCGGCGAGAGTTACGAAAAATTGACTGCCACCAGTGTTAGGGCCAGAATTAGCCATTGATAAAATTCCGGCTTTGTCATGTCCTAAGTCAGGATGGAATTCATCCTCAATTGAGTAGCCTGGGCCGCCTGTGCCATCGCCGTTTGGATCTCCGCCCTGAATCATAAAGTCTTTGATAACTCGGTGGAATACCAAGCTGTCGTAGTATCCCTTCTGAGCTAGATCAATAAAATTCTGAGATGTTTTAGGCGCTTTTTCAGTTTCTAGCTGGAACTTCATAGTTCCTTTGTTTGTTTCGATAGTTACTATTCCTTTCATGTTAGTTTCCTCAGTTTCCCCAATAGGTTCTTCTATTCTCGCGGGTACTATATCTTCTTCTGTCAGAGGCTCAGTATCAGGAGCTTCTGGTTCCGACGTGTCTGCCTGCTCTCCATCTTGATCTTCAGTTTTAGCTGAATCCGTTGACTCTATTGCTCCTTTATCTCCTGCGAATACAAAATAAACCACGCTGCTGATAAGAGCTATTGCAATAATAGCGATTATTATTTTAGTGAGCTTTTTCATGAGCATCAATTAAAGTAATAAGTTAAATGGTTTTCGACTGATCTCCGAGCGAAGAATCGATAAATATATAGAAAAGGAAGCGATCTGATTATCATGCAAATTAGAAATTATCAGGATTCTGATTTTCCACAAGTAGAAGGATTATTGAAAACTTTAGGTCTATTTCACCCGCATTTAGATACTCAAGATATTTATTCTACAAAAATAAAATCAGATGCAGAGTCAATAATCCTGGCGCTTCAAGACAATAAGCCCGTTGGTTGTATTTTCTTCGTTTATGATCCATGGATTTCAACAATATTCCATCTGGGAGTTCACCCAGAATACCGGAATAAAGGAATTGCATCACAATTACTCGAAGAGGCAGAAAGAAGAATTCAAAGCAGAGAAGCTAATTCTGTTGGGATACATGTGGAAAATCAAAACAAAGAAGCATTAGAATTCTATAGAAAAAGAGGATACAGTGATTTTGGTACATATTTATGCTTAGAGAAGAGCTTTTAGTCAATATTTTTACCAATCACGATGCTAGTTACTAGCACAAGGAGCATATCTATGATCGATAGCTTGCCGAGTTTGGTTAGTTTTTTCATGAGAATGTAAATTAGCGAGAGTTTTTATAGCTTATGCAGTTATAATTATAATGCTAACACCCCCGCTAGAAGAAATACTTTCGAACTCGGCAGTTAAACTAAGAGAACAATTACTGATACCAGAGATAGAAGTATTTGATGAGATATATACGAAAGTTCTATCTGAATTTAGAGCAGATATTAAGCTTGCTCAAGCCGAGAATAAGCTAGCTAAATCAAGTGCTTTGCAAATAAGACAGCTTAAGCTTAGTGATCTATCTGAGAGTAAGGAAGAAATCTTAGAAACAATCGTCGGAGAAGAAGTAAATTACACTTCGTTCGAATATTCAGATCCGCCCGAGGGAGAGAAACTCGTATCAGTATTCATGCCAGTAAAGAATGGACGCGGGAAAATACTAAGATCTCTCTTCGGACTCAAAAAAGAACTTGACGCGCTAGACAAAAACGGATTCGAATACATAATTAATATTTGCATCAATAACACGCAAGATGGAACGCTAGAACGCGTATTAAAGTTCAAGCAGTTGTTTCCTCAAGCACCGCTCAATATTTATGAACTAGATAAGGAAAGTTTGCGAGCAACTGGAAAGATATATTCCCTGAATCTTTTGTATACGCTACTAAAAAATAATATCAGTTCTGGAGAAAATGTCTACATTCATGTTGCAGACGATGATATTGGTTATCCCAAACCAACAAGCGGGATACTGTCAAACATTCAGGAGTTGCAGAATAATGACTCGCTAAAAGCCATTTGTGGCACATATACTACTAGCAAATCCACTGAAGGATTTCATTTTCTAAATTCAATTAGGAAAGATCGCGGAATTCTCGCTAAGGTTGGTCCATTGCCACAAGTTTATGGTGGCGCATTAACTATTAATTTTCAAGACTTCCCTGCAGAAGGTCTACCGCCAGATACTTCTTTTGATTGCTTTATTACGCTATACTATCTCAAGGATAAAATAACTAATATTGGCGCTTTAATTGAAAATCCCGAGGACTTACCAATCAGAACAAATCCTGAATTCCTAATCGAGCATCCCGAAGAGCCGGCTTTCGCAAAATTTGTATGGCGCTTTTTGAGAGATGTAGACTGGAGAAAAAAGAGTGCAGAACAGCTTGGCGGCGATAAACTCGAAACAGAATTTCTAAAATTAAGACGGACACTATACGACAAAATAACGCAGACAATAGAAGAATTACCAAATACAGATCCGCGGAAAATAGGTCAGAAGTGGTTAAGATTAATTAGAGATGAAGTATATTCACAGCGAGATTCTGGAGAGTTAACTCGAGAGCTTGTTGTTCCGCTACTCCAAGACGGAAGTTCTGCAGATGAGCAAGCATTCTGCCATAGTTTAATAAAAGATATTCCGCGGTTTAATAGCACGTTAGAGCTGCTTGCACAAAATAGCTACTTCGATACTAATTCCCTCACTGAACTGTCTAAGCCCGAGTTAACCGAGAAAGTCAAATTCAAACACATTGAACGAGCAATTAATAAAAATAAAGATCATCTCAGGGAGAATAATTGGTTAGGAGATCCGACAATTTATTTATTAGACTCGATTATCGAAAGAACATTATCACAACGGGAGCTATTATGTAAAGAAACTACCTTAAGAGCAATATTCGAAAGAGCAGATATTAATTTAGGAAAAGACATAAATATCGAAAGACATGAAGCGCTCGGAAATTGCAATTTCTCTTTTTTCATAGAATCAGATGGACAAAAATATTTCTTAAGATATCATGATCCGTTAGGATTCAGATGGTTTCAGCGGCATACTCCGCGTAAAACAACTTACTTCAGCGTTTTGTGCGAGGAGATTTTCGGAGAATTGCTCGGAAAGGAAGCTGTCATCGGGACAATCTTTCCTAGCCTTGAAACAGCTGCAGATAACTACTTCGGACTCGAGGAAACAAATCCAATTGAGAAGATCGCCCAGAGAGTACTGATTCAGAAAGACATTCGTAAGGACTATACTGAACTTATAAATTACTGTGAACTTGGTCTTGATTTACATCAAGCTACAGAGATATATGCTAGCATTCTTGCAGAGTATCATGGAAAATCCTTGGGAATAACAAAATATTTCCGAAACTCAGAGCATAGTGACAAGAAATTTATGAAACTATTAAACCTAGCGGGAGAAGATATAAGATTCTCAAATGCAGCTAGCTATCAAACTTGGTTATGTGGTCCGAACTGGGTCACTCGAATATTTAATTCCTTAGAAGATGAATTCCATCGAGATAATCAATTTTATCATTGCGTTAAATCAATGCTCAACGAAGCAGACGTGGACATATCTAACAAATTCTCTGAGGTTTGCACCCGATCTGTTAAGAGATTTGAAGAAGGCTCACTCGGACATCTTGATTTTAAACTAAATAATCTGTTTGTTAATCAAAACAATACTCTGGATCGAAAAATATACGATTTTGACCATATAACTTTCTTAGATCCAATGTATGAAGCAGGACATAGTATATATTCGCTAGTTAAACATGCACTGCTAGCAGAAAATGCAAATGCAAATGAGCTCCTCGAGCTAACTGAGACTTTTAACAACACATATTATTCTCAATTTCAGCATCAGCTAGAGATCGGAAACTTTGCGGGTAAAAAGCAAATAATTACTTCAGCGAATCTACTGGCAGACTCAAACTTCTTTGCTGGAATAACTCTCTTATCCGTATTTGCTTCAGAGTATAAGAATTATAATCTATCTCCAGGTCAGCTGGAATCAATCAAGCAAGTATGCTATGCGTTACTAAAACAATGAGAGCAGCAATATTAGCCAAATTATCACCAATACACAATGGACTAGTTGAATTTATCAAACTCGTTTATGCGGAAGCTGAATCAGTGTTTTTTCTTGTTGGCGGTTCCTCGAAGCAATCAATCAAATATCCATTTTCATATACCGAAAGAGTAACTATGCTAAAACGAACAATGACAGATTGCTTTAACAACAAAGATTACTCCTACGGTCCGGTTGAGGGCGTAAGAGGAAATGACCAGAAATGGCTCGAGCAGATTATTTCAGCGTACGGCGATAGATTTGATGTGCTATATTCCGGCAATCCACATGTCAGAAAAATCTTCAGTGATAACGACATCGCTGTCAAGTCACACAACTTGGATGAGCTAATCTCTGCGACTAGCATCAGAGAACGGATTATTAGCGGTGAGCCTTATCAGCACTTAGTCCCGAAAGCTGTATTTGATTATCTTCAAGAAATAGACGCACATACAAGGCTCTGCGCGTTTAATGAAGAACTGCCTAGATCTGCAGTTTATGATAAGTATGCTAATTCAAAGCAGCCATTTGTTCCTGCGCAAGGTCATAATCTTTCATCGATGGAAGAATTTTCTCAAATGATAATATCAATAAATGAATTTACCGAGTCTGAGCTAATCTACCAACTTGAATGGGATTCACAGAATACATTAAAACTAATAACTACCAAAGATAGTTTCAATCTTGCTCGCCTGAAAGGAGAGTATTTGGAAATCTTACCGATCGATAAACTAGTCAGCATTATGGGCACTACTCACACAGACATAGCGCGGTATTTATTTAATGGGATTGAAGAGCTCCAAGTGCAATAGTAAACGCCTTACAGAGGATTACAATAAATTCAGTTTAACAAATATTTTAGTCCCCTTACAAATATAACTAAAACAGGAATATTTAAAAATAAGTAAGGGTAAGATTTTACATGCAAATCATCAAGAAAAATGGCTATTACTATCTAAAGCATTCTCTTCGGAGAAGCGGAAAAGTCATAACAAAAGAGAGATATCTCGGAAAAGAGATTCCAGAGAATATTGAAGCGCTAAAACAAGAACTTAAGAAAGAAAGCCAGGAAGCCGTATATCAAAAGCTAGAAAAAATACGAGCTAGCTTTCAAAAGGAATGGAAGCGACTGCCCGAGAGCGCTAAGCAGCGGGAAAAGGAAGAGCTAGCGATAGCTTTTACTTATAATACAAACGCTATCGAAGGTTCGGCTATAACTCTTGCGGAAACTCGGGAGATAATTGTTGATAAAACTGCGCCAAATAAATCTCTAGCAGATATTCATGAGACAGAGGCGCACTCTAAAGTGTTCTTAGAATTGCTAGACAAACACGAAAAGCTATCTAAGGCCATTCTATTGAGATGGCACAAGGATATCTTCGGAGAAACTAAGTCTGATATCTCAGGCAGATATCGCGACTTTCGAGTGAGGGTTGGAACCTACATTGCTCCAGACTGGCAAGATGTTGAGAAACTAATGCTCAGTCTTATTAAGTTTTTGAAGAATACAGAAATGAATCTAGTAGAACTGTCTGCACGAGCACACTATCAGTTTGAGAAGATTCATCCATTTGGAGATGGGAACGGCAGGATTGGTCGGCTGCTAATGAACCACATCTTATGGTTTGCTGGCTACCCTATGCTAATTATTGAGTACAAGAAGAGAAAGTCTTATTACCGCGCCTTACAGCGAGAAGAAGACGGTTTTGTGAATTACTTCTTAAGGAGATATTTGACTGTGCATAAGCGACGGCTCATTAACTAAGAAGTTAAATGATTTTCGCCGGATTAATATTTTTTGTTAAATAATCTTCTTCATTAATTCAGAAGTAGTACTAAATAGGTATCTTTTTAAAAGACTAGAAAATTCTATTGATGAAATGGGACTTATAAATAAAATCCAATTATACCTTACTAAGAGAAGAGCAGAGCCCGCAAAAAATATTCATAGAAAAGCGCTAGAGCCAAAATGGAAATTAAGGACATACAAATTGGACGAAAAAATTGACGAAGAGATCCTACAAGAAGTTGGACAACTTGAAATGACTCTTATGATGAATATCGCAAGAGGATTAGATAGTGAAGTAGACGGCGATATAGTCGTTAAAGTTGCAAGTATAAGAAATCATGATGAATATGTAAATGAAAAGCATCTTATTTGGGTCGCAGAAAGATATACGACCGAAGGACAAACTATCGATTTACTCTTAACGCAAATATCAAAAGATTCTCACGGCATAACAAGTTTCGACGCTACAAGCTGGTCTAGGAACTTTGACGCCGGTGCTTTAATGGAAAAAGGTAAGTTCTTGACAGCATATAAAGAAACTGATGCTATAAATGCAAGGAATAAGCAGATAAAAGCAAATCTAAACCTTAACTTCGGATATGGCAAAGGTTGCTTTCCGGCATGTCCATATCAAGATGTATCAAGAAGTGCTGTCTTAGGGCGGGCTTGATTTGGGGATTTGAATATGACAATACTAACTGATTTACTAACGCGTTTTGCAGGGCAACAGCTAAATAGAATCAAAAAAGAGAGTAGAGTTCTTCAAAGAGCTCAGATAGATTATATTTTCAATGAGCTTATGGGAAATAGTAGTTGGGTATATGAAACAACAGATGCTCAAAGAAAACATGGAGATATGGACGATGGTTACTTATACATCCCAATATCTCAACGTCCCGGTCCAGGCGGATTTCAACCATTAATCGGATATTCTCAATTGGAATCTGGTCTCATTGTTAAAGACTGGCTAGCTAAAGAATCCGGTCTAGAACATGAACCCTTCAAAGACAAAGCAAGCATTATTCTCAGAGAGCTTGCATATCGCGCTTAGTAGCTCTCTGAGAGAAGTATTTTCTATTAATCTTAGCAAACTATTTAGTCTAAAAATTCTTAACTAGCTTATGGCTAGATATCAAGATCCATGGACAAGACCTGACTTAATTGACGAGGCACAGAGAAGGACAAAACAGTTCGTCAGGAAAGTACATACACTTATTCAAAAGACTAATTTTGATATAATCATCGCTGCTGGAAATTCCGGGCTCATGATGACCAAGCTAACTAAGCTAACTTACAAGCAGCTTAATCTGAAGATGCCTCTGGTTGTTAAGATTCCAATTTATCTTAGAGATAAGAGGGGAGTAAGAAATAGATTTGATAATTCTGTTCTAATTCCTGCGGTTAAAAAACAGCTCAGTGCGGTTGATAAAATTGAAAATATTTTGTTCGTTGATGATGAATTAAGTGAAAAAGATCCGAAAACATTCAGAGAAAGTATAAAGCTAATCAAAACTGCTGGAAAAGATAAAGTATCTACGCAGTTGAAAGTTTTTGTAGTAGCGGAGGGTGGCGAGCTAGGAGAATTAAGGAGAACTAAAGTCCTAAAGTGCGAAATAAAATATATACCTTTTGCTAAGCAGACAAAAGAATGGAAAGGAGTAACTAATTTTGTTGCTTATGAAATTCCTTGGAGTATTAAGAAGCAAGTATTAGAAGTTTATTCAGATGATGAACTATCTGCAGCGGAGTTATTCTGTACTCTGATTGGCGAGCCAATAAGAATAAAAGGCGAGCTAAGAAATGGAAAGCCTTTCTTTTCAAATAAATTTGAGATTCTGCTGAAGCGGGATGTGAAAAACTTTGAGGGGTTGCAGGCAGAATTTGAAGAACATTTAGTGCGGTTGGTTAACGGAGCAATAAGGAACTAATTGATTTTCTCACCGAAATTATATTGTGCAGCTATTTAGTGTAATAATGACAAGATTTATAAGTTTTCACCTCAGTATATAATTATGATTAAAAGCAATTCCTATACTGGAGCTTTTGAAGAGCTCGCAAAATATGACTTGCAGGAAATATCTGACTACACAGTTAGGCGACTTGGTGGACGGTCATCAGAATCGCCGCTCGAGGATAGCAGAGATTCAGTACCGTCTACGGCATTCTTAGAATGGGTAATTTCAGCTGCCGTACAAGCGAATCAGGAACATGTATATCGAGGAATCAAAGAAGGAGCACTAAAATGTCTTGAAAATGCTTTAGACACTGACGGAACGGGAATTATTTCTGATATTTGCACGACGCTTAATACGTTACTTGAGGATCTTAATGATAAAACCCGAGACGAAATTCGCACAGACTTAAGAGCTTATTTCATTCCCGAAAAAGATTCAAGAGTATCAGAGCTTCCGCCCACTGATTTACTTAACTTAATTTATACATTTAGTAAGTCAACTACACCTGCTGCGAAAAATGATCCGGAATTAGTAGCTTATTGGAGAGAAATGCAGGAAGATCCGAATCCGTTGAAGGGGCTCTTCTCAGATACTCATGTCCTTGCTAGCAGTGCAATCGCACTCATGGGAGATGTATCTGAAAGTTGGTGGACTTCATTAAATGAACACATCATTTTGCCTAGATTCAATGAGTACATGAAAAAACGATCAGAAGCACCCGAAGAAGGACCAAATAGCAGAATACGCGAGTACTCTCCAGAGGATCTTTACATACATAGCGCTAAATGGTCAATTATAGGACTACAAAAACGTGGAATTCTAAAGGATAGTCATATGGATGAAAGAATAGCGTTTCTGAAAACTTCTTCTTCAGAACTTGCTAATTATGAACAGAGATTATTACAGGAATTAAGAGCTAGTTAATAACTACGAAGATTTTTGTAAGAGATTATTTCTCTTTTAATCTATCCATTAAGGTCCTAACGTCTGTAGGATCAGGAATTCCACCCAGATCACTCACTATTTCATGAGGTAATTCCTCAGCAATACATTGAGATTCTAGTAGATATAATCCAGTTGTGATTAACTCTAATTCTCTCTGGTTTAGTTGATATTTCATTTTTGCGCTGTTTGAAATAACTCACTCCCGTCAGCTAAAGAATAATAAAATATGTTATTTCCGGTCTCGAGAACTGCAACACCCTCAATATGTTCTGATTGAAGCTTTTCCGGGAGAGAAGCAGTCTCAGTCTGTATATATAATCTACGCACGAAGCTAGTGGGTCTATCTTCTATCTGGATTCCATCATTATATTCCCGCATAAAAGTTATTAGTTCTAAGGGCAATTGTTTGCTCGCAAGATCTAAAGTTCCTAACTTACTCGACAAATCTACTATTTCTACCATACTTTCACTACTTTCTAGTGTTTTATAAGCTTACCGATTGCGCTATTAGCTCAGAACATAGCAATTTTTCTCTCTTGATTAGGGGGTATTGAAAAGGCATTTCGCCAGTAAGTACTCATTGCTGTCCATTTCAAGCGATTAGCTCCTAGCCAACGAACTTCGCCAATAGGATTATAAGCATAAGCACACCCACTAGCGAGACATTCAGATACGCCGTCACGTATAATAATTGTTCCACTCAGCTTAAGATCCAGCGCATTGATCCGTGCTACTAGATCGCTACGGTCGCTGAATTTCTGACCTTCTAGCACCTGATACATCTCAGAGGTATTAATTAATTTAAAGGTATGTCTCCCTGTCCGTTTACTCCGTCTCAAGGGAGCTCTGTCATCACTGCTCCGATAGCTTTCCCGACTATTCTTAAAGCTCTCTCGGCTATCCTTAAAAATCTCTCGACTACCTCGATAGCGATGCATGAAATAAGTTATTCGCAAGTTTATTTAATCCTTTTGGCAGCAGAGGAGATTAGTACTCTTCACACTTCAGCTAATCAATCTTCACGCTTCCGCCAGGGTATTGATACTTACCTTTTGGAAGCTTCTCTCCAGGCGTTAGATTATGAAGCGTTTCACCAGAATAAGGCGGACGTTCATCAATCTCCCCTACTTTACGCACATAATTAACATCTGGGGCGTCGGCAATAGCCTGCTCAACTCGTTCATCAATTGCTTCTCCTCGACTCTCAGATGCAGCAATAATTATGTCTAGTTCGACCAGAAGCTCTTCTCGTGTCTTTTTTCCCATTAGTATTCCTCGCTCTTCAGCTGATAATAGCTCTGTGGATGATCACAGCTAGGACACTTCTTCGGAGCTTCTTCACCATAATGCACATATCCACACTCTCGACAAACCCACGAGACTTTCTTGGACTTCTTAAAGACTGTGCCAGCTTCGACTTCCTTTAACAGCTGCTTATAGCGCTCTTCGTGGTGCTTTTCAGCAACTGCTATTGATCGAAGGCGCTTAGCAATCTCTTTATAGCCTTCTTTCTCGGCAACATCAGCGAATTCAGGATACATCTCTGTATGTTCATAGTGCTCGCCGGCAATTGCAGCCTTCAAATTGTCTTTTGTCTTACTATAGACTAGCGGCGCCGCAGCAGCCACTTCTAGCTCATCAGTCTTGCCTTTAAGCGACTGTATGTGTTCGAAAAGTCTCTTAGCGTGCTCTTTCTCCTGCTCAGCAGTTTCAAGAAATATCCCTGCTATTTGCTCATAGCCTTCTTTTTTAGCAACTTTTGCGTAGAATGAGTAGCGGTTTCTAGCTTGGCTCTCGCCAATAAAAGCTTTGGTTAGATTCATAATAGTTTGTTTCATAAAAATTCACCTACTCTCTAAAACAGTTAAAAGTTTTTAAGTTTGTCCATACCAAAATATGCATGCAAAAGGTGTATTTAGCACATTCAACTCACTTTGATTATAAAACGCTCTATGATTCAATAAGAAGTAGTTTGCTAGATAGCAAATACGATTTCATTCTCCCGCATGAGAACAGCGATGAACAATTTAACTCTAAAGAACTTTTTCAGCGAGAGAGACCGATTATTGTACTAGAAGCCTCGTTCTGGAGTCCAGGTCCATTTATTGAATTCGGCGGCGGAGTATGGATGCTCGGACTTTCTGGCATTACGATGTATAACAAAGAATCTAGATTCTCACAGTCTCTTGACGAAATCAGTCAGCGAATATTCATTTACAAAGATTATCCAGATATGATTTCGAAGTTAGGTTCTGCGCTTGAAAAAGTTGCAGCCGAGCTCTGAGTTTAAGCTATCCTTGTCTATTTAATCATTTTTATGAACATATTGCAAGGAAGTACTTAGCAGAAGAAGAAATAATAGTACTGTGACGGATCAGAAGTTATGCAAATCCTTAAATATCTCTATAACCTTATACGAATATGAATTTAGATCCAGAATTTCTGGAAGTTGCACAGCTCAGCACACTCTACGGATTAGCTAGTTTTGCTATTGGAGTGTTTTGCTGGACAGTATATGATTTCTTTGATAAATGTAATTTTAACAAACAAATAAAAGCTCATCCAGAGATTCGACCGCTATGTGAAGAAATAAATAGCTTACACTTTGCATATAGCGTATTGCGGAGGGATAGCCCGAAACAGCGCGGAGCGTTAAAGCAAGCTTATCAGCAGCACTATTCTGGATTACTTGAATCAGCTCCAGAAGGTCTCGAGAGAATAGCTAAGCAAGCTCGCTACAGAACTCCGGGCGAAAGGGTTTTATCTGTTCTTCCTGCATCCACGCTTCGAGATTTTGCACCGCAGATTGAAACTCTGCTAGTAGATACTGGTCGAACTATTGAGGACATCAAAGATCCAAATCTCTATAGAAAAATAACTGCAATTAAAGCTGGCGAACCGCTTTACCTCGTTCAATAAATAATAAGAAATAGTAGGTCTAGCCTACTCGTTCTTTTTGTCTTTATTTTTATTTCCTTTATCTTCGCTATCGTCTTCAGAATCTACAGCATTGCCAGTTACTTCAGTATCTGCGTCTTCTGAATCTTCGGAATCTGCATCATCAGCAGTTTCATCTGCATCCTCTGCATCATCAGAGCCTTTGTCTTTCTTATTTCCTTTGTCCTTAGCTTCGTCTTCTGTTTCAGTATCCTCTGCTACTTCCTCTAGCTCTTCAGGTTCTTCTGTCTCTGCCTCATCAGCTGTATCTGCTTGGTCCTTAAGCTTCTGCTTCTCCTGTAGCTTTATTTTAATCTGCTCTTTCTTGTTCTGAATCTTTACTTTTAACTCTTCAGCGCTTCCTTCCAAGTCAGAGAACTTTGCCATCAATTTGGTTTTTGTTGCTTCAGGGATATTTACATTAGCAGATATCTTTGCCTTGACTTTCTCGAGAGCAGCTAGATGATTAGCCATTCCATTCTCGATCCCAGTCATTTTCTCTTCGGCGATGTCTTCGATCTTTCCGATATCTTCTTTTATTTTACCTAGTGCCAATCCATGCTCTTTTTCTGCTTTCTCCATAGCTTTGTCCTTGCCTTTCTCAGCCATGGCTTTTACTTCTAGCAGTCTCTCTTGAGCAATCTCTAATCCTTTCCTAGCTTTCTTCTCAGGATCCATTGTTAGAGCATAGCTAATCTTATCAAGAGCTACATCTATTCCCCAGAACGGACTATCTGGCGTTACTCCAGCATCTCCCTCAAGATCATCATCAGTCGTTTCAGGTATTTCAACCACATCTGTTTGCTCAATTTCGGGTTCAGTTTCAACCGGTTCAGTTGTTTCTGGCGTTTCTTCATCTATAGTTTCAGCATCTGTTGTTTCTGGAATCACTTCCACATCAGCGTCATCAGTTATTTCAGAATCAGTGCCGTCATCCATAATTGTAAGTGGTGTATCTTCAGCTGCGGCGCTAGCTGGGAATATAAACATCACAACTATTGCCAAAGCAATTAATATTTTTTTCATTTCCATTTTAACTCCAAGGTTAAATCCTTATTTTAACATAGAACTACCTATATATTATATCTTTGTGAAACAAGATGAAACAATATATCTAACTTATTGAAACATTACCTAAGCTCAATATAATTAGTTGTTCCATGCGGGATTCGCTTAATAACACCGCGCTCTTCGAGATGTCTGAGAACCCTACTTAGTTTAGCTTTTGAGAAGTCGACTTGCTTTTCAATTTGCTTCTGTCTTATTGGCTCCTTATACTGCTTAATTATATCTACAACTCGCGCTTCATCACCGAGCAGTCTGACTTTTGGTTTAGACTTGCGTCTCAATTTCTTTCGGTAAAATATGTATGTGGGTGGGATAAGCAATAGCAAAAGCAGAATATACCAATAATTTACTTGCTGGGCTTGCTCATAAATAGCAGAAACTTCGAAATCTCTACTCAGATTTTCCCGCTCAAAAAGGAGAATTATTCTGCGACCATCTGAGTAAACGCTCGTAGGCTCGGGAGTTACATATTTATTTATATCTTCAGAGATTATAACATATCCTTCAGGCAATTTTAAGCGGAATCTAAGTTCTTCTGTTTCGAAGTTGAATCTAATAGTCTGTTTGAATATTCTCTTATTGTGCAACGGTACAACCGGGTACTCCGTCTTAAAACTCGCTGTTATAAAGTAGTCTGAGTCTATTCCTGCTAGCGGACAGGTGATTTTAGTAGCGCCCCTGATGAGTTCCTGCTCGCAAGATGTGGCTCGGTCGTTGATTTTTAGGTCTAGCTCCTCAATGTCTGGCGGCAAGAAAAGAATTATCTTTCTCCCGCTATCATATTTAACAAATATTTCTAGCTGCTCGCTAGCAATACCTTTATCTAGAACTGCCTCTAAGTCATAAGAATAAAATTCTAAAGCCGAGGCAGCAGGTATCAATACCAACATCAGGAAAAATATAGCTAAGCGCCGAATGAACATGTAGTAATATTAAGTAATATTCTTTTAAATTTACGCTTTTGCACTGAAATAACTAACAAATACCTTTTTAAATTCCCTTCTTTACTTTTCTACATGACAAAAGAATGCCTCCCCGAAATGAATATTGGTCTCATCGGCCATGTTGAGGTCACTCACTTTTCCTCGTGGGTTTACAACCCGACTCGCAAAACCGAGGCCAAAAACCAAAGAGAATAACAAATGGTAAAAGAATGCTTACCCGAAATGAACATTGGCTTAATCGGCCATGTTGATCATGGAAAAACAACCCTAACTGCGGCGCTCTCTGGCAAGTGGACAGATATTCATTCTGAAGAACTTAAGCGAGGTATCACTATAAAGTTAGGATACGCAGATGTAGACATACGAAAGTGTCCCAAATGCAAAGCACAGGAAGCTTACACTACTAAAGAAAAATGTCCGAAATGCAAATCAAAGACTAAACTCCTCAGAAAAGTCTCGCTAATCGACGCTCCTGGCCACGAAACGCTTATAGCAATCATGATCTCCGGAGCTGCAATTATGGATGGCGCGCTATTAATGATCGCTGCTAACGAGCCTTGTCCTCAGCCGCAAACCCGCGAGCATTTAGCTGCATTAAAAATTCTAGGAATCAAAAATCTAGTAATTATTCAAAATAAAGTTGATCTAGTAACTAAAGAAGAAGCTAAGAAAAATCACAAAGCTATAAACAAGTTCGTAACGGAAGCTCTCGGTTTCGAGGTTCCAATCATACCAATCTCTGCTCAGAAACAAGCAAACGTAGACTTTGTAGTCGAAGCAATTGAAGAACTTTTGAAAGCTCCAGGCAAATGCAGTGGAAATCCAGAAATGGTAATTGCACGTAGCTTCGACATTAACAAACCTGGAACTAAAATTCCCGAACTCTGTGGCGGTGTTCTTGGCGGAGCAATTATTTCCGGCGAGTTCAAAGTCGGAGATAAACTAGAGATCAGACCTGGTCCAAAGAACGAGAAAGGACAATGGGAACCTATAATAACGAAGCTGAACTCAATAGCTTGCGGTTGTGTATGCGTTAAATCAAAGTGCTCTGGCGGTTCTATAGCCTTTGCAACCGCTCTAGATCCTTCGATGACAAAAAGCGACTCCCTTGTAGGTAATCTAGTTGGAATTGCTGGCAAAATGCCTCCGGTTTTTCATAACCTCGAATTAGAAACAAAGCTCTTCGGTAAAGTTATGGGCGTTAAAGAAGACACACTTATCGCACCAATAAAAGGTAACGAGCCACTTATGATTTCTGTAAGCACCTGTACAACGCTCGGAATAGTAGCTCAAGCAGGCAAAAAGATCAGATTAAATCTAAAACGCCCAGTATGCGCACATAAAGGAGATAAGGTAGCAATTTCTCGCCAGATTAGAAATCGCTGGCATTTGATTGGCTTTGGGATTATTAAATAAAGCGAGCTGATGAGTGAGCGATTATTCCCGAGCGCAGCGAGCAATCTGCTTCTTTCTTTTTGGACGCCTAGTTTTTCTTTCTTGCAAGAAAGAAAAAATGGCTTAGAAATCGCTGGCATTTAATCGGATTCGGAATAATTAAGTAAACTGGATACTATAATCTCTGTGCTGTTCCAGCGCGTAGTTTAAGCGTAACAGGTATTGTTTCTATATATATATAGTTATAATCTATATCTGCAAGCGCAGTGAGCGTTTGATAGGGCGCACCGCCGAGGTATTCATCATCTACATAAAAATTCAGATAAACTACTTCACTCTTCCCTACTTCGAGTGGTCGCAAATATTCTCGAAGATAGCTCTCAGATAATTCATAGTGCTGCAACTTAGGGTACTGATTTCCGGCTACATAAGTCTGTCCAGTTTTTCTAAATTGGCTTCCCGTGCTAACTGCAGTCACATGTTTTGCAGGCAATACTAAAGTAAGGCTATTAATCGACAACTGATTACTAAAATCCCCAGATTTAAACGCAATCCCTAAATCTTGTCGGTATGTTGAAGTTGGCTCGTTTTCAACTGCAGGCAAGAAACTATCTGAAGGGTTCCCGCTGGAAAATACACTAGTAAGAAAATCCTTTTTCGAAACTCTTGCCAAACCCATTGACAAGTCAATTGTTTTTCCATCGCTAGCTACGTGCGCTTTAGTCTGATCCGCAGTTATTTTAAAGCGATCTGCTGGATTGCCAATATACGAAGCAGTATCTGTAACAAATAGATTCTTAGAAACTTTCGCACGCGTATTGTGAATCAGTTTGAAAGTTACTTCGAAAGTTCGTAATGGCATCTTGAGAAGATCAGACGTCCCAAGTGGGGGATGAGTACATGTAAATCGAGTATCACTTATACTGGTAACGGTGAATGAGTTTTCTCCTTCGAAACCAAAAAGCTCGCAAGTCCAATCATGTGCTAACTCTGGTGCTGTCGCTAACGGATCTGGATCAATTCCTAATGTCAACATTACGTTCTCATCTGCAAAAGTGCTAATCGCATCTAACGTACCGCTAATGCGAATAGGATCGCCAGTAAAAAAATCCACTGGTGCGCCCAAATCATGAATTACCACACCTGCACCGTCATTAACTACTAATTCCGAAGAGATTTCTCCTGAATCCCATTGCTGACCGGGTCCAACAGTAATTGTCTGCCACATGTTACTTAAATGCCCTTTAGCTGGTCGGAATGCGTTCATCAATCCAACTTTGGTTTCTACTCCTTCACTACCTATTACTCCCCCAATATAAGTTCCTTCAACAGAAGGCGCAATAAAGAAGATATATACTAAATAAAGTATTCCCAGAACTATCAAAATAAGTAATAAATGTCTAAAGAAATACCCCGTTTTATGTCCTGCTTCAGCAATTTTCGCTCTATGCTCTTCGCCTGCTTGCTTCCATCCTGAAGCAAGAGATGACTCTCTCATTAACGCCTTTTCCTTAAATTTAGCTAATCTGGTTTGCTCTTTTTCTTCTTTTTCTTTAACTGGAATCTCCCGAACTTGCTCTTCTTCTATTACTTCTTCCTCGGGGTCTTCTCTCGGTTTCCCACCAATCCATGCAAGAGCTTTTGTCCTGGCTTTTTCTTTAAATTCACCTGCGCCAGCTTTTGCTTTTTCTTTAAATTGGCTTGTACTTGCTCTTACTCGTGTCGGTGCATATTTAGCTCTAGCACCGAATGATCTAAATCTTGCTGTAAATTTAAGTGCGCCATTACACCATACACAATAATTCTGACCCGCTGGTGTTTCTTTTCCACAATGAGGACAAATCTCAGATTTTTCAATCATCTTAATACACTATTGATAAGTATTAATCAACCCACACTAATCTAATTTAACCATTTGGCTCTTCTAAGAAGTAGTTACTCGTTCTTAATCGTAATCTTAAGCTTGCTTATCTCAGCATCGTCTTCAGCTGACAAAGTTATCTTATTAGTTCCTTCGTGTATCTTCTCGCAAATATCATCCCTTACTTCGCCGCCTTCGAAAGAATATATCTTAGCATTGGAATTTATGGTAACAGTAATTTTATCTGCGCCGTGATCTTTTAGCAAGTATAGTTCGCAGTCGTACTTCTTTGGTTGGTTAGCGAAGTACATGTCATCCTTGCTAACTGAAAAATAGTACCGCTCCGCACCTTCTTCGACTGCTAACTCATTAACAGTTACTTCGGCGTATTTCGTGCTATACTTGCCTCCGCGGTCTGTAGACCAAGTGATTGTATTTGAGCCGTAATTTAATAAATGAGATGGAAGCGCTACAGTAAGATCAGCATCGGGTATTGCGTTAAAGATTTGCTCGTCATTCAAAGCAATCTCTAGATTAACTCTGCTTCCGAGGGTTTTAATGAGTGCTGTGAGTTTAGCGGTTTCCATGCTTTTAGCAGAATTCTGTGTCAGCGAGAAATGCTGAGTTGATTCAGTATCGGGATAGTTATCTATCTCAAGGCGGACGTCAGTTAGCCCGTAGGATTTAGTCCGCCATACATCGCTACCGAGGATCGATATCCGGATATTATTGACTTCTTCATGCAAGTACATCCTTGGGAAAGCAATATCTAGAGTCTCACCAACACCTGCCGCTCTTGAAAATACAGTATGCTGGTTAAGGCGTACAGTTAATATTCCATTTCCAACTTTTTCAGATACAGCAAAATGTAGCCTTGCTGAAGAGAACATGTCTGTGTTGATCGAGAAGTCATAATCGTTATGCACAGACTTTATTAGACTCTTCGTGATGGTTAGCTGATCGCTAATATACCTGCTCTCGGGCGCCGGAGAATTATCGATGATGGCCCCAGATAGCTTAATCATTTTAATACTCGATCGCTCGCTAGCAGGTCTTATTAATCCCGGAGTAGCATCTAGAATTACATTATTATACTCCGCAGTGGGTAAGTCCGGCAGCTGTCCCTCTCGCCAAGGAGCTGGCACAATCGCGAAATAGCCAACAATTCCTCCCAGCATAATAAGGATAATCGTCATAGCAGCAGTATTTCCCTTTAGCTGAGCTCGCTTAGACTTCATAATTTAACTTAAGGTGGTTCCAAATAAATACTTTTCCCCTGTCAATCCCTTTTCTTTGCGAAAGAAAAGGTCTAGACGTTACCCCAAAAGAAAGCAGTTAACTCCGCTTCGCTCCGAATTAAACGCTCACTCATCAGTTCGCTCTAAACTACCATATTCTTATTAAACTTTCTTACTACTAGCAGTATGATGGTTCGCCAATCGGAAGTTATTAAGCATTATTCCAATCCGGCGGTTGCTGCTGAGCTAATTAGAGTATCACAAGATCGAGAGGTTAGTGTTCAACTGCGGAGTAAGGGTTACGGTAAAAGACCCTCAGTGTTGCAGTTTCCAGCTGAAGTCAAGGATCTGGTTAGATCTGGAGCTACTTCGTTTCATATGTCAGAAGAAAGATGGTCGGATCCTATGCAATTGCGGACAGATATGAATAAACGGGAGCTGAACGATCTTCGTATTGGCTGGGATTTCATAATCGATATTGATTGTCCTTGGTTTGAATACTCGACTATTGCCGCTTCGGTGTTGCTCGACGCGATTAAACAACATGGAGTGAAAGCTGCCCTTAAATTCTCAGGTAATCGTGGCTGGCATATTGGAATTCCGTTTGAAGCTTTTCCCGCAGAGATTGGTCGGCGTAAAACTGAATCTCTTTTTCCAGCAATTACTGCTACGATTATAACTTACTTAAAGCAGTATACTGAAAGCTCGATGAGCGACAGAATAATTGAATTTGAGGGCAGTGATGTGAAAAATATTCTAAAACGTACGGGTAGGAAAAAAGAAGATTTTATGGTATCGGGCAAATTAGACATATTCACGCTTATCGAACTAGACCTTGCCCTCAGCTCCTCACGGCACTTGATAAGAGCACCGTATTCAATACACGAGAAGACTGGTCTTATTTCGATTGTTATTGATCCGGATAAGCTGAACTACTTTAAGCGAGAGCATGCTAAACCTGAAAATATAGCGGAAATTAATGACTCTTTTCTAAATCCTTCAAAGATTGCGGCTGGTTCTGCTTCGCAATTATTGACGCAGGCTCTTGATTTTGAAGCACAAGAGAAAAGTAAAGCTAATTCTGAAAAAGTTACTGTGGAGTTCGAGCCGTTCGAAGGCAAGGTGCCCAAAGAGAAATTTCCTCCGTGCGTAAAGAATATACTAGCAGGACTAGAAGACGGTCGTAAAAGATCATTATTTGTTTTGATGAATTTCTTAAAGTCGGTCGGCTGGCCTTGGCCAGATATTGAAAATGAGGTCAGAGAATGGAACTTAAAGAACAAGCCGCCGATGAAAGACGGCTATCTTAATAGCCAGCTAAAATGGTCCAAGCAACAGAGTTCGGTGTTTCCTCCACCTAATTGCGCAGATGTTGGCCACTACAAAGATACTGGAATCTGCAAGCCAGACAAGTTCTGCGAGAAAATCAAGAATCCGCTGACGTATGTGAAAAGACAGCTAAGATTTAGTGCTACTCAACCTAAACGTAGAAAAAAGAAGAAGTCAGAAGCTCCAGTAAAATCAGCACCAATAAAAACGTGATTCTCGTTCACTCAGCCATAAAAATCTACTTAAGCTTTCTCTCGTAAGTTAATTCATGGTGGACGCGTATAGCTACGAAGATCTTTATGAACTTCTCAGGATAGAAAGAGCGTCAGCTGACCTTGAAAAGCTAGAACTTAAGGATTTAGAGAAGATCGCCGCATATCTTAAAGCCAAGGAAGAGCTGCTCAAAAAACAGGAAATATCGACAACTTTTTTTAGCACTAAAGGACGAGTTAAAATCCAGCTAGAAATAGATAATGCGCTTCAGCTGCTGAAAGATCTATTTGAAAAGCGCGAAGGGAAAGTTGTTAATCGAGCGATGTTTAGCATCCGCGCTGATTCCAAGCTAAAAGACACAACTAACATGCTCGAGCATGAAGAGGAGCTATATAATGCGCTTCTCGAGCTACTGCAGAAGAATAAAGAATCCTTTTTTACAATTATTGAGACGCAGAAAGCGCTAGCTCAATCAACAATTCCTAGCGAACTAGAGATTAAGAGCGCTGCGGAATTAGTTCCGAAGCCAGAGATTAGACAAGAAGAATCAAAGACCGAGCTGACAAGTAACGGCTCTGAAAAGCTAGAACCTGCCACTGAAATAAAAAAGCCCGAGCCGGAGATAACGTCAGATCCTACTCCAGAAATAGCAGAAGCTCCTTCTAAGCTAACACACGAAACTAAATTAATGGAGTTTCTAGCAGACACGCCCGAGTTCGTAGATGAGACCCTAACTCCTTGCGGGCCATTTAAACAGGGCGATCAGGCCAAATTATCTTACACAATTTGTAATATTTTACTAAAACAAGGGAAAGCGAAAGAGGTTAATTAATGAAACTACAAACATTTAGTATATCCGAATCAGAACTAACAGCTAAAATTAAGGAGCTAGAAGCAGAGTACGATATCCAATTTAGGCCAGAATCAACAGCTAACACCCACAAAAGGTACAAAACAGCCGAGCCATATGTAAAAGATGGCTATGAATTCGAACTAATTGCGGAATTCTGGAACGGCCAGCTGACAATATATCCAACCAGATTAAATACTAATTAACGCTTAAACGAAACTGTTTAAAGGCTTTGCTGAGAGGATATTTTATGAAAAAGATAGCCATATTCTTAATGTTAACTATCGCTCTAGCTAGTTTAGTTACTTTTGCAGATGCTAGCACAACTGAGCCACTTATAATTGAGGAATGGATTGACTTCGGTTGTCCATTTTCTGCGAGAGTGCAAGACGCTCTAGTCGGGATCCAAAACGAGTTTGGAGATCGTGTGCAGATAGAGCTTAAACATCACCCTTGGGAGATTCACGAAGGCGCATACGAAGCGGCACTAGCTTATGAATGTGCTAAGGATCAAGGCAAAGCAACAGAATATGCTGCTAAACTATTTTCGTACTACCCTGAATCCCTTAATGAGTTTGCTGAAGGAGAATTTATTAGGTATGCTAACGAGCTAAATCTCGATGAGACGCGGTTCGAAACCTGCCTGTCTTCGAGAGAATTTGAGCGAGTTATTGAATCAGATATGCAGGAAGCAAGGTCTAAGGGAGTAACTGGCACACCTACGTTACTTATCGGATCACAGACTATAACTGGTGCTCATCCTTATGAGAAAATCCGAGATGCAGTATTATCCGAGCTAGGAGATACTTGCATAGATTATATTTGCGAGAACGGAGAAACAGCTGAGTGCCATTTTGAAGGAGATACTTGCGTCTGCGAGGCTTGCGCAGATGAAGACGTACTAGAATGGGATGAACCAATTATTACATTTGATGATGGACAGGCTCCGCAGATTGGAAGTTGTTGGGTTCGAATGGACAATGAATGGGTTCAGTTCAAATTCGATAATATTGATAAAACCAAAATTGATAGCTATGTGCTAGTTGAGCTTAATCTCGGAGTGACTAACCGAATGAGCGGCTCGGGGGGATTAGACGGCCTTCTTGACGTTGTGATCAATCCAGACAGTTCAGATTCTAAGACTTACCGAGAAGTATTATTCAATAACGTAGACACTAATAATATAGTAAAAGAGTTCTATACTTCCGGATCATATGATACTAAAGCCTATGTCGCTATTCCAAAGGAATACATAAGCGATGACGGCGAATTAATAATTAAAGTAATTAGGCACAGAGATAATTCTCGTGCTCCTCAGGCTCCAACAGGACATCGAGTCCCGATACGAGCATACGGCGGAGAAAGGTATCTAGCAAACGTCTATGAAAATAGCGATCCGCACACAGTTCACCTCGGAGTCAGCTCTCCTAGTTGCGAAGATGGAGCTAGAATAACTGCTGGAGAAGTAGTTGTAAAATCAGACAGGATCGTTGAATTTACTTGTACAGATTCCGACGGCGGAGAGAACTACTACCTTCCCGGAGCTGCTTTACGGATCGAACAAGGCGAGTATTATAGCTATACGGATCGATGTATAATGCCAAATGGACAATCTAATGGCGGATACGTTACAGACGGAACAATATGGTACGATGATATCTATAGTTGTGATGGCGATGCTTGTCGGCTAGCAGAAGCCTTCTGTACTGACGCGTCAGACCCATTTATCGTTTATGACTGCCAGTACGGCTGCTCAAACGGAGCTTGTATTGAAGAAAGTAATCAAGGAATAATCGTCGACGGGAGTCCATCAGATTGGGATGAAAGCGATGTTGTCTATACGTATTTAGGCGACGACAAGAATGAAGTGAGCCATACGATTCGGAAAGACGGTACCCCGAATTGGGTTAAAAGACTGTCCATTACTGATGATGGTGAGAAAATATACTTCTTAATGGAAATGAGAAATCCTATTTTATTCAATTATAACGAACAAGAATACATAAAGCTAGATTTAGATGCTAATGAAAATACTGGCTGTGCAGGTAGTGAAATAAGTTTCACAATAACCGACCAGTACAAGTATCTGGGCGACGTAAGAGACTGCAGTGCAGGACCAAATTCAGACTTCAATACTGAAGAAATAGCAGTTTATGGGCAATATATTGAAGTATCTGCACCGCTATCCACCTTAGCACGTATCTATGGTCACGTAAGTAAAATCGGCATTTCTACTCAGCCAGGTGTATCACAACCACTATTCTATTATGTTGGAGATGAGGTTGCAGAAGAAGTAACTGAAGAAGTTATTGGAGATAGCTGCCCAATAGGTTGCATTTGTACTGAGGACTCAATAACTTGCGAAGGAAGCAGTAGTTCTGGTGGCGGAGCAGGTCAGCTAGCATGCATTTCCGGATGTAAGCTTAACGATAAGTGCTTAGCACACGGAATAAGAATAATGTTAGATGGTAAAAACTCCTTTTGCGATCTAAATAGCGAGTGGGAACTCCAGAAAGACACAGGAAAGAACTGTCAGAACAGCTATGAATGCGAGACTAACTTCTGCTCGAAAGGTGCTTGCGTAGATATTGCTGGGCAGATGGAAGAAAACAGAAGCTTGATGGAGAAGATATTAGCTTTCTTTAGAGGCTTGTTTGGGTAAACGCAAGCTTTTTAATACCTAATTTGAATCCGTAAGCTAATGAAAGTAGTTAAGCAAGCAAAAAAGTACTGCCCTAAGTGCAAAAAGCATACTGCTCATAAGATTAAGCAGCAGAAAGTTAAGCCCCGACCGAAAACTAAGAAACATGGCTTGAAGTGGGGAGTAAGACATCAGGCTAAAATCGAAGCAGGCTACGGCAGCTTCCCAAAGCCAAAAGCTGCTAAATCAGAAAAGACTAGCAAGCACCCAACGTTTGTTTGTACTTGCTCAGTTTGTAATAAATCTCAGATAAAAGTTTATAGGAGAACTAAGAAAGTTAGTCAAGTATAGTTTAAGATGAAAGATAAAGGTCCAAAATCAAGATTTGTAAGAGTAAGATGCGCTAAATGTAAAAACGAGCAGACTATATTCGGCCATGCTTCTCGTGTGGTTAAGTGCTTAGTTTGTAGCGAAGTTCTAGCTGAGCCGCGAGGCGGAAAAGCTAATATTAAAGCTAATGTTCTAGAAGTTTTGAGCTAAGAAAGGCTTTTTAAGGTTTTATTTAGCGATTATCGCATGATAAGTGCTCATGCTCACATAATTACTAAAAATAATAATAATCGAGTAGATCTGTATTATATTCTAGAATCCTCTAAATATTCAGCTCTCGGTTCAAGGCGAAGACGAAAGAAAAACAAGGGTCTTGAAGTCATAATTACTGAAATTCAAATTCCTTTCGGAGAAATAGACCTAATTCTGAAATTAGAATCCAAAGAAAGAGGATTAATTGAGAAATTCGCTGAGAAATATTTAAGGAAGTTAGAAGAAGTTGAAAAAGTGGAGATAACAACTGAGCCGAAACTCTAAGAAAGGCTTTTAAGTTTTTATCTAGAGAGCAGAATATGGTAATTGGATTTGTATTAATAAGCGCCGATTCAGGAAGAGAGCATGATGTATATCATGGACTTACTGAAAAGTATATGAAAAAAAGCGAATCTGCTAAACAAACAGTGGACTTTACAATATCAAATATACCTTGTAGTAAGCAATATGATTTAGAAGTACAGATCCAGATCACAGATAAAGCCAGCAATGAACTAATTGCTGAGAGCAAGACTGACCTCGGAGAATTAGTGCTGAATGCAAACGAGGAATATAACTTAAAGACGAGCATTTACATCGGATTACCAACAGAAGATATGAAAAACGCACCTGGTGAAATTCTAGAAATAAAACCGCTGTTCGGAGAGTATGATATGATCGCGAAAATATATGCTAAGGGATTTAACGAAATTGGAGAGTTTGTAGTAGATTGTATTCGAGCAGAACCCGGAGTAACAGGCACAAAAACTCTAACGGGAATCACGTTCTAAATAACTAATTTTATAAAGCCTCTTTCTTAGTATTCTTCTATGTTTAAGAAGCCAGGCTTCCCTGAAAAGGGAGATTTCGTCATATGTACCGTAAATGAAGTTAGGCAGTATGCTATCCGCATGGATCTAGATGAATATGATCATAAGCAAGGCATGCTTTATACTTCGGAAATAACGCGGCGGCTGGTCAGAACGCTCAAGATTTTCTTTAAGGTCGGTAGGAAAGTGATTTGCAAGGTTATGGATGTCGACCCGGAAAAGGGCCATATAAATCTCTCACATCGTCGAGTCGGCGCTGGACAAGAGCGGAACAAGCAGAAGGACTGGAAAAAGGAGAAGCGAGCAGATGACTTGCTCAAGCAATTAGCTAAGCTAAACAAGCTAGACATAAAGAAGCTCCATAAAGAAATCGCTCTAAAACTAATTAATAAATACGGTGCGGTGTTTCCTGTTTTTCTTGAGGTCGCTCGCGGCGATGAATCTTATTTGAGCATTATTGATAAGAAAATAGCTACTAAGCTAATCGCTCTGATCAAGCAGAGAATTCTTATTCCTAAAGCTGTGATTCGAGGCACGCTAGTTATGAGTTCTGAAGCTTCGGACGGCGTTGATGTTGTAAAGAAAGCAGTGGATAAGGCATACGATGTTTCTAAGAAAGCCAAGTGCGAGCTAGAGATTAAATATATTGGCGCTCCCAAGTATAAGTTAATGCTAAGCTGTACTGAGTTTAAGGAAGCTCAGAAAGCTCTGGACTCAGTAGTTGCTGCTGTTGAGAAAGTTATTGGGAAAGCGGGCAAGGTTGAGTTTAAGAAAGCTTAGAAAACTTTAAAACGTTCACTGAATAACTACTGATATGGAACTAAAAAAAGCTCTCGTTATCAGCATAGACGGTCTTTGCGAACCAATTACAACCTCTCTCATTCACGCAGGAGTTCTTCCATATATACACCAAAACCTTGGAATTATTCATACAGGAAGCGCTCCCTCAGAAGAAGAAATCGCAAATTATGTCTATGAACACCCTTCAGAATATGACGCTATACTCATCCATGAAATATATGATAATGTAGGCACCATACTTCGAGAAAAAGGAAACATTAATGGAAAACTAGTAAGAGTAACATCAGTAAGTTCTGAAAGTAATCCACCGCCATATGCTCCTGACTTTCAAGTCTCCTCTAGACAGATTTGCGATTTTGAAAAAACACCGACTCTCCTGAATCAAATGGGATTATAACAACCCTTTTATTCTTTTATTCCCTTTTTAACTTATGCTAACTCGCAAACCAGCAGTAGCAGGCTCATTCTATGCAGCTGATCCAAATAAGCTAGCTAATCAACTCCAACAAGCTTTCAAAGCCTGTGGCGAGCCCGAGAAGCCTACCGATCGGAAGATAATCGCGGGGATTGTTCCGCATGCAGGCTACACCTATTCCGGATCCACAGCCACCTACGCTTACAAAGCTATGGCAGAATCAAAACGCCCAGATACAATTATTCTTTTAGGACCAGACCACCGGGGCTTGGGAACGTCAGCTTCTATCTGGCAAGGCTCTGCGTGGGAAACGCCACTCGGACAGCTAGAAATAGATTACGAGCTCGGTAGAATTATTCTCCAAGAGGATCACATCTTTAACAAAGAGCTAGATCCGCATCAGGAAGAGCACTCGCTAGAAGTTCAGCTGCCTTTCATACAAGCAATTTACAAAGACCCGCCAAAGATCATTCCGGTCTCTATCTCTACGCAGTTGGACATAGCAATGGCTCGCAGGATGGGCGAAGCGATTTATCGCGCGACTAAGGGAAGAAACATAATATTCCTAGCTTCCTCAGATTTTACTCATTACGGCGTAAATTATGGCTATTTTCCCTTCTTTGGCTCATCAGCAGAGGTTGAAAAGCAAGTCCACGAGCTAGACATGACTGCTATCAAAGCAATCGAGGCGATAAAGCCAGATGAGTTTCTCGACCACATTCAGCGAACAAAAGCCACGATTTGCGGAGCAATGCCCATAGCGATCCTACTAAATACACTAAAATCAATGAAAATAGAAAAAGGCAAGCTGCTAAAATATGCAACTTCAGCCGATGTTACTGGCGACCGTGAGAATTTTGTAGCTTACGCGAGTATTATTTTCGAGAAGTAATCTTTTTAAATACTGGGCTATACTATCTAGCAGAGGTTATTTTGATATGAAAAAGCTAATTTTCCTAATAATAGCAGCTATGCTTTGCTTTAGCGTTGCTACTGCTGATGAAATTATAGATGCAGATGGCGATGGCATTCCTAACGAAATTGATAATTGTGTAAGCATCCCAAACGAAGATCAGGCAGACGCCGATGGAGATGGCGTTGGTGATGTCTGTGATACTTGTCCGGGATCAGATGATAGAAATGATAAGGATAATGATAATATCCCCGATGGATGTGATGCAGAGGCTTGCGGAGCAAATGCGGAATTAAAAACTGTCGAAGGAGATATTTGGTGTGAATGCATCGACGACTACGAAGACGCTAATGGGGATCAATATGATGGCTGTGAAGTAGATACTCAAACTGATTATATTGTCGTAGATAATAATTGGATAGAAGCAGATTATAACGAAGGCGATAAAATAGTCATCGGAAATTCAGAATACTTCTTTGATTATAATGCTTTTACATCTATCGAAGACGCAATTGATGCGGCAAACGAAGAAGAATTTGCACTTGATGCTCAAGTAGAACCCGTACCTGGAGACGGAGATTTCACGAGAAGTACTATCTATGTTTATGAAGGTACTTATGAAGGATATAGCATAGGCATTGGAAAGAGTGTAGAAATAATTGGAGAAAATAAAGACACAACTATAATTAATGATCCTGACTGCGGTAATGTTTTCGACATATTCCCAGATGGAGAGGTTCCAATCGCAGTAGCTCTTAGTGGCTTCACTCTTTCGGGCAATAACTGGATGGGTACAGAGGAGGACGAGACATATGCTATCTATGTAGATTCTGTAAGCAATATTGAATTGAATAATCTGATATTCACCAATGCGCAGAGGTATTACAACATATACATCACGGATACGCTAGCAGGAACTATCGAAAATAGTGAAATAAGCAACGCATGTAGTGGAATCTATATCGAACAATCAAGCAATATAATTGTTCAAGATAATACTATTGATTCAAACGGAGATGGAGAAATGTGCGGTGGAGACACTGGAGTAGACATCATAACTTCTAGCAATGTAAATTTACTTAGAAACACAATAATTGACAACAACGGTGGAGTTAAAGTTGATGAGATTCAAGTCCCAGACGGCGGTGACGTTTTTAATCAGATGATCGAATGCAGTATTGACATCACACTTCTAGATAATATAATTACTGGGAATTCAGGATACGGAGTTGCTTCTACCTGTGGTCAAACAGACGCAAGATTAAACTACTGGGGATCAGTAGATGGACCGAGCAGAGATGGGACAGAAACCGATGGAGATTCAATAATTGGGGATGTACTATACTCCCCATGGTTTACTTCTGAAGACCTTAATTCAATCTTAGCTGAATCTGACTTAAACGGAGAAACTAACATGCGAAGCATAACCGTTCCGGAATTAGAATTCTCAATTGGTGAAAATATATTAGTGGAGATACAAGACGGAACCACTATAAGTGGAGATACAGATCTATGGGATGGAACATTCAACTCGCCGGAGCTAGCAGAGAGCGCAGCAACAGCTCCTCCGACAACTGCAGGGTATACTAACTCGGTTGATAATATAATTGAGATTGGTTTCCCAACTGCTAAACTTCTATTGAACAAAGCTGCAAAAATAACTCTTAGCGGAGTAACTGGAAGATTAATCGGATACACCCGAGCTGGAGAAGACTTCACTAAGATAACAACTCTATGTAAGGCTATCGATGACTCAAGCAATATAGATGGAAATGGAGATTGCTATTTCGACGATGGAACTAACACAGTTATTTGGACTAAGCACTTCACTCAGTTTGTAACTTACACGCAGAGCGCTCTTCCAGCAGATCCAGCACCGACAATCACCAGTGGAAGATCTAGCAGCGGTTGTAGTCCGCTCTGGACTTGCGGAACTTGGTCAGATTGTACTAATGGAATCAAAACAAGACACTGTGATATCGTAAGAACCTGCGGCACAGCAGGACCAGAAACAACAAAAACTTGTGATATTCCGTTGATAGCTACATCTAGCGAGCCAGTTCAAGAAAAAGAACTAGAGCAAGTCAAATCTGACTTAAACAATACTAAAAGCAATCGATTAGAAACCGGAAGCTTAGGAGTCGGACAAGCGACTAGCTTCATGGACGGACTCAGAGAAAGATGGTGGGCAATATTAGTATTCCTTGGAATATTTGGATTACTAGCAGGTTTTGGGTTCAAGACTAAGAAGCAGAAGAAGTAATTCTTCTTTTCTTTTCTGATTTTTTTATTTTATTAATCTGCTGATTGATTTATTCGAAAGATTAATGCGAAGTTTTTATCTGATTAACCGAGATTTTCTTGTTTTAATTTTTACTACTATTCTCGATAACATAAAATAATATAAAGGTTCTACCAATAATTAATCCATAGCAGAGGTTTTAGGATGAAAAAGGCAATTAAGAAAGTAATATCTATAATTATTATAGCTGCAGTGTTTATTTTAGTAGTACCAATCATAACTGCAGGTGCAACTGAGGCAAGTATTGTTGTAAGTGAAGTTCAAACAGATAGTACTGTTGGTGCAGGAGGCACAGCAGATGATTGGGTCGAACTGTATAACCCAACAGATTCTGCGGTGATTTTAGATGGCTGGTCAATCCAAGAAGGATTAAGTGATGGATCTTCTTTTTATCGGAAAGAACTAATTGGAACAATCCCCGCACAGGGTTATTTCTTAATCGTTAGAAGTGATGCAGATTCTTCACTAACAGACCTAGCGGATGTAATTGCAGCAACTAGTTTTTCGCTAACAGACGATAATGTTATTTATTTAGTTAATAATAATGAAGATATTACTGGTGCAGATGATCCAGATATTGTTGATTTAGTTGGATTTGGAGATTCTACCATTTTTGAAGGCACTGGCACTGCAGCTAATCCTGCTGAAAGTGGAAGCATAGAAAGAAAATCTGGAGAGATTCATTCCGAAGGAAAGGGAAATGGATGGGATAGTAATGATAATTCTGCTGACTTCTTTGTCTCAACTCCAAATCCACAGAATACGGCGAGCACTTCTGAAGCGCCGCCGCTAGACGTCTGTAAGACAGGATGTGTTTATTCAACAATCCAATCTGCAATAGACGCTGCAACAGAAGGAGACACAATTAATGTTGCTGCTGGGACTTATACTGAAGACCTAACAATTGATATAGGAATTACTATGTCTGGTTCAGACGCGTCGGAAGTAACTGTAAATGGTGAACATACAATATCTTCAGACGATGTAACTTTGGAAGAAGTTACTTTTAATATAGCTGCAGATACTGCAGGAATATTAATTGATTCATCTTCTTCTACAATAAATAATATTATAATTACAGATTCTGTTTTTGATTTTCCAAGTAATCCGGGAACCGGAGTTGTAGGAATTATACTTGGTGGATATTCTTCACCAAATAAGGTATCAAATATATATATCAACAATAACGTATTCAATGGACCGGATAACAAAAACTGCAATCCTTGGAAAATCGGTGGAGGATTCGGTAGCCCGGTCTCTTGCGAAGTTCAAGACGTAGACTTTGAAAATAACGCTGTTGATAGATGTTCAACGCCAATAAATTTACAGGATAGTAATATTGATGACCTTTTAATAAATAATAATGTATATACAAACACAGACGGAGTTCTATATGTATGGGCTCAAGATGGATCAGCACCATCCGGAGCTTTGTCTAACTTTGTATTTACAAACAACGATGTTGATTCTACGAATTCTTATGGTGTAGCTTTCTTCGATAATGATCTAAATGGAGATACTTTTACCGATACGAACTTCGGAACAGGCAATAGGATCAATAATAATGAATTCGTCGGAATTACTGAAACATATGGATTAAAATCTCTTAGCATGCTAGCAGATCTAACTACTTATGAATTAGATGCAGAAAACAACTGGTGGGGCTGCAATGAAGGTCCTGGAGAAGCTGGCTGTGATGCGGTAAGTGGAACTGTTGATTACACTCCATGGACAGTTCAAGCTGAAGACACTATCTCAACTACTAATGGAATAGCAGAAACAGTTGATACAGCTGGAACAGCCGCGGGACTCACTATAACTACCATCGGAGATCAATCAGGAACAGTAACTATCCAGCAATCTAGCGAAGAATATCATGGCGGATTCGGAGCTACAGCACTCGGAAAGTTCATCAATATTGAATCAACAATAGCTAATGAAGATATCTCCGAAGTTGAGATAAGAATTAGTTATACTGATGATGAGCTTACTGCAATCGGACTAGATGAAACTTCTCTGAAGCTATACTGGTGGAATTCTGCTAGCGAAGCATGGGAACTTCTAGGAAGTACGGGTGTTAATACAACTGGAAATTATGTGTGGGCCATCACAAACCACTTCAGCGATTTTGGAGTTGGGGGTGACCCAGATACTGACGCGCCAGTTATAACTGATGTTTACACTTCACCAAAATACGCTAGTCTAGCTGATAAGCTAGTGACAATATTTGCTACAATTGCAGATGGTGGAAGCGGAGTGAAACATTCTTTCTTATATTATCAAATCGGAGACGAAGATTTACAAAATATTACTTTCAGTGGTCCACTAACTGGCGGAAGCGCGGGAATATTCCATGGAAATCCTCAAGATGGAATTGTAGTAAATTACCATATTAATTCTACAGATAATGTAGATAACAGCGCAAGATATCCTGGCTCGGGCTGGCTAAGCTATACTTATGATGGCACAGATCCAGTCACAACCTTGACAATCGACGATCCGAAATACGGCTCGACATTCATTAGCTCTTCAACAAGTATCGAGCTAAGCTGCACTGATGCGACTAGCGGCTGCAACAAAACATACTATCGCATTAATGAAGGTAGCGTTACTGAATATACTACTCCTTTCACCGTCGCTAATGAAGATGGAGATCATACAATACATTATTACAGCGTAGATAATGCAACAAATGAGGAAAACTCAACACCGGAAGTAATAACTCTAGATAATAGCGCCCCAATCACCACAGATAATGCAGCAAGTGATTGGCAAGGCGCCGACCTAGTCGTAGGTCTTACACCAACAGATGGCTCAGGAAGCGGTGTAAACATTACTAAATATTGTGTTGACACAACCGGAGCGTGTACTCCAGCTACGCAAGGTATTTCTGCATCAGTTACCTGCGCTGCAGATAGCGTTTGTGAAAGTCAATATGTAAATTATCAATCGCAAGACAATCTTGGACAATGGGAAACTGCGCATATGTCAAGTATAATTAAAATAGACAAAGAAAAGCCAGATACAACCGACGATGCTTCGAGTGATTGGCAAAATACGAATGCAACTGTCTCTCTTACCTGCGAGGATCATGAAGCTAGCGGGTGCCAAGTAACATATTATACAACTGACGGGAGCGACCCAACAACTGGATCTGCTCAAGGTACTGAGATTCTAGTAACAGCAGACGGAACAAGTACGGTAAAGTACTTTTCAGTTGATAATGTCGGCAATTCAGAAGCAGTGCAAACTGCAGCAAATACCGTTAAGATCGATAGAACTGTTCCTACCATTACAGAGGATTATGCGAATGATGGAGTATGGGTAAATGAAGCTCAGGATGTCACTTTAGATCCAACCGATACCGGTGGTTCTGGAATTGGAGATGTAGAATATTGCGAAGGTGAGGGATGTGCTCCTAATATCGTGCTTGCTGCACCATACTTACTGTCTTACCTGGCAGACAAAAACACAATAGTAAGATACAAAGTAACAGACAGGGCTACAAATCCAAGCGAAATTGATGAGTTTAACCTCAAGCTTGATATGACTATACCAACAATCACGGATAACTACGAACATGACGGTACATGGGTATCAGAAAACCAAACTGTCACTCTTTCTCCAGCAGATGCTCTTAGTGGGATAAACGTTGTTAAATACTGCACCGGAGCAGCATGTACACCCGACATTACAACAACAGACTACGCTATTGAGTTTAACGGAGATCAGGACACCATCTTAAGATACCAAACTTGGGACAACGCAAGTAATCCTAGCGAAATCGGAGAAGTTAATATTAAAATAGACACAACTGGACCAACAATTATCGATGACTATGCAAATGATGCTGTATGGGTAAACACAGATCAGACGATTACTCTAACTCCCAGTGATTCAGGTGGCTCAGGAATAAAAGAAGTAAAATATTGTAGCGGAGCTGAGTGCACACCTACAAATGTTCTAGCAGCACCTTATCAATTAGCTTACACTACTAATCAAGATACAATTGTTAGGTATATTGTTGTAGATAATGCTAACCGAGAATCTGGGATCGGAGAATTTAATGTTAAGATTGACAAGACTATACCAACAGTTACTGAGGATTACGGGAATGATGGTGTATGGGTAACTACCGATCAGACAGTTAATCTAACTCCTGCTGACGAAGGTGGCTCAGACATCGACGTCGTTGAAATATGTTACAGTGCTGGGTGCACTCCATCTGACGAACTAGAGGAATACGCAATTTCCTTCACCGAAGATATAAACATGATGGTGAGATATCAAGCATGGGATAATGCAGACAATCCATCGTTGATTGGCGAATTCAAGATCATGCTAGATAAGCATGCGCCAACATTCATAACAAATGAAGGAACAGACGGAGAAGCTGTAACTAGCGATATAATCAATGTGAACGTTGATGATACTTACTTAGATGAAAGTTCATTAAATTATGGATTTAGCGCAGATATTAATTGCGAGGAAGAAGTTGCATGGGAAGAGGGATTTACAAATAACGTTGATTTCACAATCACTGGAGATCATACAGATTATTTATGCGTAAAAGCAGCGGATCTTGCAGGAAATATTGGCTATCATCTAGTTGGACAGTTGAATGTGGATAATTCAAATCCAACTTTGACAAGTGTATCTATTATGTCCAGTAATACGAACAATGCATATGCGCAAGTTGAAGATACAGTTACAATTGCATTTACTGCAAGTGAAGATCTTAAAGCGACTCCTGACGTCACAATTGATGGCAATACTGCAACAATAACGCAGCAAGAAACTGCTAGCACTTGGATAGCAACTCGAACAATGCAAACTGGAGATACAGCTGGAGTTGTAACTTTCGCTATTGACTTCAGTGATCTTGCAGGTAATGATGGCACTCAAGTAACTGATGTTACTGACGAGAGCTCAGTCACGTTCGACGAAACTAATCCTGTTGGAGACCTCGCAGACATTCCGGTGGAATGGCAGAATACTGACGCTACGCTAACGCTATCTTGCACTGATTCAGAAGGAAGCGGATGCAATTCTAATGAATTCTACCTGACAGTTGTGCCGATTGGGGATTTTGGGGTGGACATGGCTATAAGCAACGGTGGATGTACTCCTATCGACCAGTATACTGAACCAGTATTCGTATCTGAGCATTCAACAGTTTGTTGGAGAGTAACAGATAACGCAGGGAATGTCCATTCGGGTTCAGCAGAAATCACTGTTGATGAAATTGATCCAGATCTAGAAGATGATTATGGCGAGAATAATGGAATGTGGGTAAACAGCGACCAGACGATCACTTTATTCCATTCAGATAGCGGGAATTCAGATATAGATGACGTTCTAATCTGCTACGGATCTGAATGTGATCCGGATATTGACGGTACTGAACTAAATGAACCATATACAATCGACTTTAACAACGATACTGATACGGTTTTGAGATATCAAGCGTGGGATAATGCGGGTAATCCTTCAGGGGTTGGTGAAATAGACATTATGATAGACAAAACTATTCCTACAACAAATGATGATTATGCCTACGATGCGGTTTGGATAAATACAGACCAAACCATTACGCTAATTCCTTATGACGAACTAAGCGGGGTGGATGAAGTGCTATACTGTATCGGAAGTGAATGCGAACCAGATCTGCTGATTAACGAACCTTATGATGTACCTTTCTCGGGAGACACTGTAGCAACTTTAAGATATCTAACAATTGATGCTGCAGGCAATTCTGGCGAAACAGAAGAAGTTATTGTAAAGATTGACGAGACCATACCAACGATTGCGGATGATTACCTCTTCGACGACATTTGGGTTAATACAAATCAATTAGTAACTCACACACCTACAGACGGTCTAAGTGATATAAAAGAAGTCAGATACTGCAATTCTGGTCCTGATTGCGAGCCAGACACACTATTAACTGGGCTCTATCAGATAACTTATGTAACTGACCAGGAAACTACGGTGAGATATCGAGCATGGGATAATGCAGACAATCCGTCTGTAGTTGGTGAATACATCGTCAAAATTGATACTGTATCTCCAGATGTAACTAATTCCGGACCTAGTGGAGAACTTGATTACAGCACGCCTACGCTAACCGTAACAACTGATAAGGAAACAATCTGCAAATATGACACTAATCTGAAGTCCTTTGATAATATGGCTAATTACTTAGGTTCATCAGAGACGCTGGGGCTAGCACATACAGCTAACTTGAACCTATATGATGGTAGCTATACCTACTATATCCGATGCAGAGACAAAGCAAACAATGAAATATCAACTACTGTAACCTTCACGATTGATACCGCAGCTAACTATGGATTTACTGAAAATTTAGTACCTACTTGGGATACTTTCACTCTCCCTAAATTCGTGCTAGAAGATCTCGGCTACACAACTCCTGAACTAAGAAGCCCTGAAAGTATATTAGCCTCCATCGCAAGCAATTATGAGATAATCTGGTATTATGACGGAGTTAATTGGGTATCTTACAAACCAGATACACCTGAATGGACTAATGACTTAATTGAATTTAATGACATGCAGAGCAATCCTTATTGGATAACAATGATCAATGAAGATAGACTTGAGATAGCCGATTTAAATGAAATATAGGTCAATACTTCGGGATTAAGAAAAAACTATATAAGTGATTAAGATATTACATAACCTAAAATGAAAAAGATAAACCTAATTTGGCTAACTGTATTACTTGCTCTTGTGTCTGTTAGTATGGCGCTAGCCCTTGGCGATCAAGCAGACGAAGAAATTCCTTGCGAGTTTTATGGTACAATTACTGTCAACGGAGATGATAACACCTTTGATACCACTACAGTCACAGCTTATTTAACTATGAGTGGAGAAAATGCGAACTACCTATATGGTATAAATACAACTCCTCCTGCAGGTAATTACTTTATTCGAATAAGCAATATTGGTTCAGAGATAGGATTTAAGATAAGTGGCGTGAATGCAGATCAAGAACCAGTTATATGCGAATCAGGAATTAGAACCGAGCTAGATCTAACAGCTACGCTTCAGAGCATTATTGGTTCAGAAGAAGATATGCTAACAAATCTTGAAAACCTAGACGTAGTTGTTGGAGGATCAACTGACCTAACACAAACCTATTTTGGCGAGCAAACAGTACAATTCAAAGAGGGAGAGGATGTTCTGGTAGAATTTACTTTTGATTTTACTGGAAATCAGCTGAACTTAACTGCAATAACAATAAACAAACAAGATAACACTTCTGAGACTGGCGGAATAGAAATCAGCGGCATTGACCTACTGGAAGGTCAAACAAAAACAGCTTACATTGATATAATAAATAATAAAAGCTACGTATGTATTAAAGACGAAGAGAACGCTGCGATCTCAGAAATGGCTAATGATTGCGCCGGGGACTTCTCGGTTGCATGCGATGGAATAGAAACTGCTGAAGGATATGCTTGCACCGAAGAAGGCAGCAAATTAAAAATAACTGGTCTAAAGCACTCGGCTGTTACGGAATATACGCCAGCTGAAGAAGAAGCAGAAGAAGAAACAAGTACTGATGATACTACGGACACTACTACAACTTCTACGGGCGGAGGCGGTGGCTGTTCACCTTATTGGACTTGCGAAGCATGGTCAGAATGTAGTGCAGATGGAACCCAAACTAGAGAATGTATAATATTAAGAACTTGTGGCGGTCCAGGCCCCGAGCTAGTTAAAGAATGTACTCCCACAATAGCACCCCTTGCAACAACTGCCGCAGAAGAACAGCCAGAAGAAGTTGAAGCACAACCTGAAGAAACTACAATCAGCACGGAATCTGCAGCTGAGACCGGAAGTGTCGGAGTCGGAATGGCAACAGGAATTTTCGGGACACTAAAAGAGAGATGGTATGTAATTCCAATATTTATGACGATACTTGGGTTATTATCTGTGTTTGGATTCAGAGCTAGATCTGTAAAAAGAAAGCGCAAGCGCTAATTTTCTTTTTTATTCTTATTTTTTATTATATTCCTAATTTCAATCCGTAAGATTTATAATCAACCCGTGTTTGATATCGAATATGAAAAAAATAGTACTTCTTCCACTCCTCCTTATCTTTATGCTCGCACCAGTATTAGCTGAGTGCATACCGAACTTCTCATGTACTGACTGGTCAGAATGTAATGACGCGGGTATACAAACTCGAACCTGCGCAGTAGTCAACATGTGTGGAGAGCCTAGCCCAGAGATAGCAAAGAGTTGTCTGCCACCAAATATGTCTCCCGAGGAACCCGAGATAGAAATAGAACAAGAAGAAACCGCCGAAGAAATCATCGAGCCAAAAGTAATTGATGGCGCGGGAATAACTGGAGCAGCGACAGTAGATGGTTCACAAGTTACTGGCTTCACAGTCGGCGGAGTTAATTTATCAATCGACACTCTTGCAATTGCAGCTGCGCTATTCATTGGCGTAGGGATGATGGCTTTCGTTGGACGAAGACCAGCTCGCAAGAAGAAACGTAAGCGCTAAGCACTCTTTTCCTTAAATTCTATTTGATAATCTTGGTTAGCTGCTATATTTGAAACTAAAGTATAAAAAGTACCTAATATTTTATAGAAATTAGTATCACGGCTCTTCCTTGGAAAATCCACATCCGCAAAGTAGAATGTTCCAATAATCTTATCAATAGTAGTATGATTACCATTAACATCTGGTCCGATTGCTAGTACTTGATCCTGAAAAGTATATTCTTCGCGGGTTAGCTTTGCATCTCCCTGCCCACTTAACTTTGCGAATTCAGTTAACAATGCATCGATACAGTCTTCTGGCTGTGGAACCAAGATAATTTGACAGTGTTCATTATCAATCTGATACGTTATTAACCCTTGTTTACTTCTTTTCATATGTCGGGAATACCACCAGTCTACTGACTGGTGGTCCAGTGAGTGTATTCCCGAGCATGCTCAAGGATGGACCAACTGGAACATGCCACCGGTCTATTGACCGGTGGTCCTTGACATATTGCTACTTAACCGTTACCTTATAAAACTTACGCAAGGAGAAACCTTTATCTACTTCTGCACTATTAATTCTCTGTGAAATCCGTAATTAAGCTAACTGATGTTTATAAAACATATATGATGGGTAGCGTAGAGGTGCAAGCAGTTAGGGGAATCAATCTAGAGATACATTCTGGCGATTTCATTATATTAATGGGACCTTCTGGCAGCGGCAAATCAACAGCTATGAATTTAATCGGCTGCTTAGATACACCATCTCAAGGAAGCATCTTTCTAGATGGACAGGATATATCACAGTTAGACGAGAGTAAGCTAGCTCAGATTCGCGGCAAGAAGATTGGATTTGTATTTCAGAAGTTTAACTTATTACCTGCACTAACTGCTAAAGAGAACGTAACAATCCCGATGATTTTTCAAGGGATTCCGGAGTCAGAAGCTAATCAACGAGCATTAGAACTTCTAAGATTAGTTGAATTGCAAGATAGATCACATCACAAACCAAACGAACTGTCTGGTGGCGAACAGCAGCGAGTGGCTATCGCGCGAGCCCTAGCTAATGATCCCGAAATAATACTTGCTGACGAGCCAACAGGTAATTTAGATACGAATACGGGAAATACAATTATGGAACTTCTAGTCAGTCTAAACAAAAAAGGTAAGACGCTAATAGTAGTTACTCACGATCCAGATGTGAGAAAATTTGCTAAGAATGAGAAAGTCTTTAATATACGTGATGGTAAACTTATTTAATATGAAAAAAATAATCTTTGTTTTAGCGCTACTTGCATTTATACCGCTAGCTAGCGCGGCATTGAATACTGCAGAGCTAGGCAATGTTCTTGTCGAAGAGACAAAATATGATCCTTATCCTGCTGAGCCAGGTAAATATATAACGGTTTGGATTAGCGTAGACAATCAAGGATCAACAACGATGGATAATATGTTCTTCAAGTTTGATCCAGATTATCCTTTTCAGCTAAATCCTGGACAAAGCGGAATAGTAAGCACTGGGAAGCTGCCTCCAGGTCAAGATAAGCTAGTTGAGTATACGCTAAGAGTTGACGAAGAGGCCATGGAAGGCAGTTATGAGCTTGATTTAAAACTATGTTATGGTAGCGATTGTTCTAGCTGGGCGAGAACTTATAGCCTTCAGATATCTGTCCGTACCGGCGGAGAGCCAAAAGTCGAGCTAGGATTAGAAGAAACCGACGTATTCAATGCAGGTAAATTAGGTGAATTCACACTTAATATTGTAAATCGAGGTCAATTAGATACTAAATTCCTAAGAGTTGCAGTTCAGGAGTCAGATAACTATGAGATTATCGGGCCTGCGGAGAAATATATTGGAGAGCTAGAATCAGACGACTTCGAGACTGCTCAATATCAAATATTCATTGAGAATAATATCGGAAGCGAAGAAAGTGAAATGTTAGAAGTTCCGATTAAAGTAGAATACAGCGATGAGAATAATAAAGACTATTCAGATTTCCAGACAATATATCTAAAGTCATATTCTACAGAAGATTTAGAAAAGATGCATCTCGCGGCTAGCAGTCTCACTTGGATTTGGGTTCCAATTGTAATTATTATAGGTATTAGTTATTTCATCTATATACGGGTTAAAAAGAAGAAACAGCAGAAAAAGGCATAATGATCGAGTATCTAAAGATAGCCGTAAGGAATATTTCTCAGCGGAAACTTAGAAGCTGGCTAACTATTATTGGTGTAATTATCGGTATTGGCGCGATTATTTCTCTTATTTCCATTTCAAACGGAATGGAGCATGCTATTACAGAACAGTTTGAATCATTTGATACCGATCTTATAACTATTACTCCTTCTAATTTTAGAGGTCCGGGAAGTTCCTCAGGGGAATTCACAGATAAAGAAGTTGATGCGATTCGTAAAATCTCTGGACTAAAACATGTAACTCCGATGATTATGAGTAGTGCAAAAATCAGTTTTCATAACCAAGATAAATATTTATCTGTCATGGCGTACGAGGCCACTTCGGAGTCAGAAGATATGTGGGAGGATTTTGGGTTCGAGATAAATAAAGGCCGCTTTCCGCGAGAAGGTCAAGGTAAAGTAGTTGGGTTGGGCGCAAGGGCTGCAACTGATTTATTTGATGATGAACTTCACGTTAGAAATAATATCTACATTGATGATATTAAATTTAAGGTTACGGGAATAGCCGATGAAATAGGCAATGCTCAAGATGACAATGCTATATTCATGCCCCTTGATACTGCTAAAGAGTTATTCAATAAAACAAATTATGGATTTATTATTGCTGTCGTAAACGAAGGCGTTGATGTAGATAAAATGGCTGATAGAGTTGAGAAAAAGATGAGTCGGCTTCGCGATGAAGAAGAATTTCAAGTCATGACTGCTACTGAGATGCTAGCAACAGTCGGTACGATCCTCGGAATATTACAGCTCGTATTAGTGGGAATCGCAGGGATTAGCTTGTTGGTCGGAGCAGTTGGTATTATGAATACGATGTACACATCAGTTATGGAACGAACGCGAGAGATTGGCGTGATGAAAGCCATCGGAGCTACAAACAGATCGATTATGACTATATTCTTATTTGAAGCCGGCATTATTGGGATAATTGGTGGAACAGCTGGTGCAGCGATAGGTACAGGGATTGCTCAGGTAGTCGGATTCGTAGCTTCAAATATGGCTTTACCGCTACCATTAAAAGTAATTATCGAATGGAAACTAATCGGCTACTGTATTGCATTTGCTTTCGGATTGGGCGCCTTAAGCGGATTCTTGCCTGCTAGGTCAGCTGCTAAAATGAAGCCTGCGGATAGTCTTAGGTATGAATAAAGCTAGAGCTAGCCATTATGGCTCTTTGATTTTTTGATCTCACTTTTGCCGACCGAAGTATGAAGAGGGAAAAGTGAGTGATGAATCTAGCGGATAGTCTTAGGTATGAGTAATCAAGGACTCCATAACTATTGGTTTAATTTTCTCCCGCATTATAGCATAAACGACTTCAAATAATTGATTCTCAGTTAGAATTACTCTTGTAGCGCGTTTAGGCTTAGGAAGCACTTTATAGATACATTCGCGTAATGATTCCGTCCGCCAGTATCTCCTATCTCCCTCGACCTTGTGCACAATTACATACCTACCTTTCTTATCTGTCGAATCTGCTTCTAACATAAGCACTACAGGGATACTTCCAGGATCAAATAGTTTATTTATCTCCCTAAGCGTCGGGAATTCTCCTGCTTGATATTGCTTATCCCAAGCACCACATAAAATATATTCCTCGGGATAAAGGCTAGCAAAATTATCTGGTGCAACAGAAGTTATGAAATTCCCATAATAAGGTCCAGTTAAGGCGTATTTTCGGTCTAATTTAGCCAAAACAATCTTGCCCGCAAGATCATCCCGACCGCCGCAAACAACTTTTATGTCTCGTTTGGGCGTTCCAAGCCAGACTCCGATTCCATGCTTATCCACTATCTCTTGTATATACGCTCGTCCAAGCGTGCCAGGAATATCTTTTCTAATCATTCTCGAGTTAACTAAAGTAAGCTTTTTATTCTTTTATCTTTCCGAAGAACTGTGGTTATTCGTTATCCATTCCTCAAACGCTTCTTTACTAGTAAAAATCTTAGTAGAATGATAAACTAGCCAAGAGTGATCTTCTTTTCCACTTGTGACAATAGAATAGATTGGCTTATTCCAGAGATAAGCATAAACCATCTCTTGGTAGGTTCCAATAGAAGATGAGCCGTCGATGATCGCGACCAAGCCCTCAGTACGTTCAATCAGAGCCAAGTCGTCGGGAACAACTTCTTCTGGAGGTTTTATTCTCGGATTAGGAACTCCAGCGTCTAAGTCTTCTATATCTGGTCGATAAACATCATAAAACGGGTTAAGTAATTGAATACTCGTTCGCTTTTCAATGCCTTGCTCCCATTTTCGCACCGCGTGGCGAGATACGAGCGGATGCGCAAGATATAGCTCAGAAGTCATGCTAATTCAAAATAAGTAACATTTATATCTTTTTAGGATATCCACACTATATGAAAATCCAAAACTCTGGCGAGAAATTAGATGATGATCAAAAGGCTATTCTTAGCAATGTAATCGCAGGCTTTCACTTTCAAAACCACACTGAGCTGCTAGAAATAAATCTAAAAACATACGACAAAGAAGGCAACCGAGCTAAGTGGGTCTCGAATATACGGGCTTCAACTGATTGGGGCTTATTCACCGCAGAAGCTGATGATTGGAAGCTGAATCTCTCGGCTAAGCAAGCTCTTCGAAAGCTAGAAGAACAACTCGAGAAAGCAAAAACTAAACGATAACAGCGCAGTATAGCGATATCCCCTTCATATAAAGAGAAAGCTTTTTAAATCAATTTTAAGTTCACTTATTAGTTAAATGGTAGATCGCTCACAAATAATAGCTAGCTTAGAGGAATATAGACTAATTAAGGATCAGCTTGAATACGAACGTGCTGTATCGCAATTAGGTCATGAATTTACAGCAGGGCAACTCGAACAAATTCTATTTAATCTCGGCGGAAAACCTGCTCAGATTGCAAAACCAGTAAATAAGTATACTGATCAATCTCTAAACTCATTACAGCACTATTGGCGAGTATTCAATCTTGATGCAAAGCAACGAATGCAAGTATTTGAAGCTGCTGCGGATAAAGGAAAAGCACTAGAAACTCCGGAAAATATAAGACTACGACTCGAGCCTTCTGAGGAAGCCGCAGTGGGATTCGATGGAGATTTTGAGAAATACGCATTCCCTACGACGATGCATCGATATGATAAATTATGTTCTCAGATTTCGGCTAGAATGCCAGATGCGTCATTAAAAGAAATACACGAATCTGCTGCAAATAAACTAATTGATATTAATTATAGCAGATCATACCTTGGCGGAAGCCCTGGTCGATGGACTGCGAAAATACTCGAAGAACTTAGCGAGCCGCTACAGCAATCCTTTCTTATAATCAACAACGATGATCTTCTTGCTACAGATGGCCTCGTGGGAGCTTTCCAGAGCAGATTTATATTATACCAAGCGCTAACTAAGAAAATGGATCCAGGATTCTTAGCATCTATCCAAGGTTTCAAGACAATGAATGATATGATTTCGAGATACAGCAATGCCGGAAATTTAACCGTCAATATAACTGACTGTATAATTCAAGGAAGCAATCTCAATTTCGGTACATATTCTAATGGAAAAGTCGATATAGATAACTCAGTTATCCAACGCTCAGAAATTGATGCTAGCAAAGGAAAAATCTCCGATACAGTTATTCAGCGTTCAAGGATAGAATAAATCATACGATTTTACGTAGATATTGTCCAGTATAGCTTTTCTTAATCTTACTAACTTCTAAAGGAGTTCCTGAAGCAATCACTTCCCCACCTTTAGCTCCGCCTTCTGGCCCGAGGTCAATGATCCAGTCAGCGTTCTTGATAACATCTAAGTTATGCTCAATGACTACTACTGTGTTGCCATTCTCCACCAACTTATTGAGCAGCTTTAACAACTTCTCAATATCTGCCATATGCAAGCCAGTTGTTGGCTCATCTAAAATGTAGATATTGCCTTTCTTATGTAGCTCCCGCGCTAACTTTATCCTTTGAGCTTCTCCACCAGATAAGCTATCTAAAGACTGGCCTAATTCAAGATAATCTAAGCCAACGTCTTCTAAGACTTTTAATCGCCTTTTGATCTCCTTGCTCTCAAAGAAGTTCATAGCAGTCTTTGCAGTCATTTCCAAAACATCATGGATGTTCCTGTCCTTATACTTCAGCTTCAATACTCCTTGAGTATAGCGCTTTCCTTCGCATACGTCGCAAGTTACTTTAACGCTAGCCATAAAATTCATTTCAATTTCTTGGAAGCCAACGCCCTTGCACTTCTGGCAAGCTCCTTTTGAGTTAAAACTAAACAAGCTCTCGCTCTCGCCAGTTGCTTTAGCAAACTCTCGGCGGACAAGACCAAATATCTTGGTGTAGGTCATCGGGTTTGAACGAACTGACTTGCCAACTGCTGACTGATCGACAACTATCGCTTCAGGATGCTGTTTAGCGAAGATGTCATTAATTAGAGTGCTCTTACCTGACCCTGCGACACCAGTCACGCAAGTAAAAACTCCTATAGGAAGATTAACTGTGATATTCTTTAAGTTGTGCAGCTTAGCGTTCTTGATCTCAATGTGTCCGCTAGCCTTGCGATATTCTTTCTTGCGCGGCGTAGGATCTTTCGATAAGTATTTCCCAGTGATTGTTTTAGACTTCTTTAGTTCTTTAATTGAGCCTTCAAAGACTATTTCTCCACCGTTCTTGCCAGCGCCTGGACCAAGATCAATAATGTGATCAGCAGCTTCAATAATTGCTGGATCATGCTCGACAACTAGAACGCTGTTGCCTTTATCTCTTAGCTTCTTAATTATTATTAGCAAGTGACCAATGTCTCGCTGATGCAGTCCAATGCTAGGTTCATCTAAAATGTAGATCAGATTAATAAGATCACAGCCGAGCTGCTTAGCCATTTTAACTCTTTGAGACTCGCCGCCAGAGAGAGTTCTAACTGGCTGATTAAGAGAAAGATAGCCAACGCCAATATCCACCAAATGAGCTAGCAGCTCATCAATCTGAGCTACAATTGGCTCCGCTAGCGGACCCTTGACGGTCTTAATAAACTCGCGAAGATCAGTTAGCTCCAATGTAACAAGATCTGCTATTGACTTTCCATTAATTTTTACAGAGCGGGCTCTCTTATTCAAGCGGGAACCCTTACACTCAGTACATTCCGCACTTTTGGCAAACTTCTTCATTAGCTCCTCACTCCATTTAGAGACTTCGCGTGTGCCGCTCGCATATCTCTTCAAACGGATAGCTATCCCTTCATGGCTAAATGTCTGGATAAATCCTTGCTCTTTGCTGCTCAAAACAATCCGCGGAGAATAAAGCAAGAAGTCCAGCTCCTCTTTTGTGTAGTCCCTAAGCTTTTTGTCAAAGTCCAGTCTTTCGGAGACTTTTATGATGTTCATTGTACGAGAGTCTGGCTTGCAGAAGCTAAGCCGAACAGCACCTTCATTCAGCGACTTATCAAAATCAAGCAGCAGGTGAGGATCAACCTCTTGCACAGTCCCCAAGCCTTTGCACTTCTTGCACATTCCGCTCGGTCGATTAAAAGAAAATAAAGTAGAATCACCAATACAGGGCTTTCCGCAGCGCGAAAATAAGAGTCGTAAGTAAGTATAGACTTCAGTTGCTGTCCCAACAGTTGAGCGAGGGTTCCTCCCTAAACGCTTTTGATCAATCATAATAACTGGCGAGATGCCAGATATTTCTTCAACATCTGGTCGGCTAAACTTAGCTAGCCGCCTGCGAGCAAAAGTGCCTAACGAATCAAGATATTGTCGCTGAGCTTCTGTGAAGATTGTACTATAAACTAAAGAAGACTTGCCAGAGCCAGACACGCCAGTGAAGACAACGAACTTATTGCGAGGTATATTTAGTGAGATGTTCTTTAGATTATGCTCCCTAGCACCCTTAATTTTAATAAAGTTCATAAGAAAAGGTCTTTTTGGGGCTTATAAAACTTACGTAAGTAAGTTTTGTTCTCAAATCTTTGATTTGAGTTATAAAACTTGCGAAGCGAGTTTTATTGAAAAATCTAAAGAGATTTTTCAATTCCGCAAACTCATGGTGAGTTTGAGTTATTCCGAAAATTCTTAATTTTTGGTTAAAAGAGTTACGAATTAGAAATTAAAGAATAGTTCTTCCCCGCAATCTTAACGAAGTTCCCTTAAACATAGGATATTCAGAATAGTGATTAAATACATGCACTGCGTCAGCTGTGTCTTCTGTTGAATAGCCAGCAATCACAACAGCATAATATCCATTCTTTAGATCAATTAACTTAAGTTTAGATTCGCCAGGAGTAAAACCATCTGCGCAAGAATCATCCATCGGAGCTTCTAGTAAGCTAGCAGTAACTGCATTTACGCATGGCCCGCCAATTACGATTAAGTTCCGATCCTCGCTGTAAATTTGACATCTCTCTGGTTGTCTAAGTCATCGACTACAACCTTTGTTCCCCATAAAGTTCTAGCATAATCTCTGCTACCATAAGAATTGAAGCTAATCGTCGTTGCATCGCTAAAAGTAGGGGTCTGAGCGTAGATTACATTATTAATTTCTTTTACTTTTACTTCAGTAGAGCCGCGGTTGCTGCTTTCTTCTTTTCCGTCTTCATTTTCTAAAAACGTAATTCCATCAATACTATTTCCATTACTATCTTTCCCTACTCTTATTTCTGCACCGTATTTCGTCCAGATACTTGTATACCCAGAAGTGCCGCCATCTCCGTTTAAATCAGTAAGTACAACTTGCGCACCATTATTCTGCTCAGTAAGAGTATAAGTATTACCGTGGAACGTTACAGAAGCAACATGATTGACTAATGAATACGTATGCGAGCCATCGCCGAGATCGTTTAACTTTATATCTCCATTTCCTGCAGCATCTGCAGTGATCTGCGTAATCTTAGCCACAGCTGTTTCCTTGCTTTTACTAAATACGATCATATCTCCGACAGTTGCTGTAGCGCCTTCATCGGAGATAACTTTAGTCACGAGCGCAGCTCCGTCCATTTCATAGGCAGTGATGCTATAATCTCCTCTTGATGTCCCGAACCGAAGCTTGTACTTTGTATTAGATTCTGATCTGAATTCTATCTCTTCTTCATCTACGCTAACCTCATTATCAAAAACTAAATCAAATGCGTTACTGTTCGGAGTGCTCCCAAATATTTGACCCATCTCAGTATAATCAGATAAGCTCTCTCCGAGCGGTATTTCTAGCTCTGAATCTGGCCACCATTCAACAAATAGTGAAGAAAGATAAATATCTGTCGCAGTAATTTCTCCGACAATCTTAACATAGCTATCATCAATTCGCTCAGAATTATACATCAAACCGTCAGAATTGAAATCGCCATCAGATATATCATCATCAGTTAGCTGAACTAGATTAGCGCCGAGGTAAAACTCAAGCATATCTCTACCAGCGTCTACTTCTCCAGCTTCGTTTTCTAAAATCTCTCCAATAGCAATGTACAAATCAGAAGTTCCAGGGATGCGGTATACATAATCCTGCTTCACAACATCCATTTCTTTATCATTAACTGTAATCTTTGCTTTAGTTCCACCAGAAGCAATCACATTAACTGTAACTGTAAGAGTTTCTTCATTTATCGTATACGTCTTAGTATCCCCTTCGTAGATCGTATCTCTTACATCGCCAGCTAGCATTCGAATCTCAAGCCCCGCGCCAGTCACGTCTATGTCGGTTATTCGATACTCTTTGCCTAAAATCGAGAGCGTACTACCTTCAAAATCAACCCCTGAATTAACTTCTCTATCAGAATTAGCTCTCGGAGTAAAATCCATCCGATAGGTATAAGCTGCCTTGTCTGAATCAAAAACTAAGTGATCTCCAACTTTATCTTCGTCAGATTTCATATATTGTACTTCAGCGTCCTCAGATATCGTTATATATTGCTTAGTCTTAACATTGTTCCTTCCTTGAAGCTTCCCTTCATTCAGAATAGAGAGATATCCACTGCCCATTGCTCTCCCATTTGATACTGAATCCTCTAAGTGAGCATTTAATATATAGCTATCTTGGCTACCAATCACGCTAGTAGAAGCCTCTTCAGCTATTTTGGCCACTGCGCTAAATGTGCTAGCCACCTTAGCTGCCCCGATCCAGTCCATCGGCTGCGCTATTTCACCAGCAACCAAGACAGAATTACTTGCATCGAACGCAGAAACAACTTCTTTTAAATCCGCTGAGACAGCTGAAACAGAATAAAATAGAATCAAGATAGATATAAGAATGAAGCTCGCTCTTTTCATAATCAATTATATACTTGCTTATATATATTAGTTACTATTGAAAACGAAATGCTTTTAAGTCACTTTTATAAAGTGATAATATGTATAATCCAATATATATGGCTCGTAAGCTTAATTCGATTAAATATTATATTCCAACTAGCGTTGCGAATCTGATTATAACTGGTGCGCAGATTAACTCCTTCTTACAAACAAACCACGGATTACACAATAACACAACTCTTGATGCAATAATCACAGTATTGGCTGCAGTTGGTGGCGCTGGGGGCATTTATCTATCCTTAAGTAAAAAAGCTCGAAATGAAATCGGAGAAGTATTCCGAAATCACCCTCTGACAGATAAGAAATACATTGCTTTCCTTGGCCCGAATCCTATGACTCTTGTTAACCATATGGCGAAGGAACTTGAGAAAGAAGTGACTGAAGGACATAACTTAGCAGAGCTCTTTCAAGAACTTCAGCAAGATGCATACAAAAATAGTACTGAACTAATTGAGAAAGATTAATAATTACTTCTTCTTTTTCTTAGTCCTAATAGCTTTTTGCTGGTTTTTGAACCAATTCTCTTCTTTCATTCGCTTGCTAATATAAAAAGATCCAATTCCAACAACAACAATAACCGCTAATAAGTACCACTGATAGTTGTTTCCAGCACCTAAGGTCTTAACCTGCACGTAGAACGTGATCGCTAGCAGAGCTAGCATTACTCCGAATATAGTCATATAAAAGTATTTTTTCATATAATTATTAAACGAGAACTAGTATTTAATAGTTTCTTTGAGAACTGATTTACTTATTTCGAGCGAAGCGAGCATACTTTCTTTCTCCTACGAAGAAAGAAAAATGGCATAGAAACCTTTTTAATTAGACTCTTTATTTGTAATCTCGTGCCCTGGTGGTGTAGCCTGGCTAGCATATCAGATTGTCACTCTGATGACTCGAGGAGCCTTTTTCTCTTTGCGAAAGAGAAAAACGTTCGCGAAAAAGAGAAAGCTTATTGCTCAGCTCCCAAGGAGCTTCGAAAATAAATGAGAAATTGGCCCGAGAATTCAAATCTCGGCCGGGGCGCTATTTTTATTCTAAGTCTAGCGACTACGATAAGCAGCCAAGAGAGCGAGCTGATTAGCGAGCGATTATTTCGAAGCTCCGCAGGAGCTGAGTTATCTGCTTTTCTTTGGGATAACGCGTAGACCTTTCTTTTCGCAAAAGAAAGGGATTCGCTAGTCGAAAGATATATAAAGCTTTTCAAAATACACATACTCACTGAAAATCTCGGCCGGGGCGTTTTAATCAAAGTGACGCGTAAGCTAGAGATACTTTGCTTTCCGGGAGGCGTAAAATATGGCAGTTAAAAAATCTACTTCTAAAACTAAGACTAATAAAAAACCAGCTACTTCTAAAACTAAGGTTAAAACTGACGATAAACCTGCTATTAATATAACTAAACATACGCTAGTACCGAAGCATAAAAAATTAAACAAAACAGATGCTGAGAACTTATTAAAAAATTATAATATATCTGCACATCAGCTACCAATATTAAAACAGACTGACCCTGTTGCAATAGCACTAAATGCTGAGCAAGGGGACATAGTAGAGATTACGCGGTCTGGACCGCTAACTGATTACCCTTTCTTTAGGAGAGTAATATAATGAAAGTCAAATTATCTAACAATCGAAATTTCTCAAAAGTGGAATTGCTGAGAGAATTTAATCTGATCATTAGCGCAGAATGAATATAAAGCAAAGTCAGCTATTAGTCAGAAAATTCTTTGAAAATCGTTCGATAGTACAGGATAATATTAATTCTTTTAACAGCTTTATTGATTGGCGAATGCAAAAAATAATTGATGACACTAAAGAAGCAGTCCCAGCAGTTATTCCGCCAGACGTAGAAGAAGTAAAATTTGAATTTGAAACAATAAGAATCGATAAGCCAAGAATAATAGAAGCAGATGGCGTCGAGCGGAAATTATTGCCAATGGAAGCGAGACTGCGAAAGTTAACCTACGCAGCACCAGTATTTTTAGAAATTAGCTTAATCGTCGACGGCAAGAAGATTGAGCAAAATGAAGTGCACATAATGGATTTACCAATAATGCTAAAGTCAAAACTCTGCTATCTTACTAATATGAATGATGAAGAGCTTATTGCTGCGGGAGAGGATCCTGAAGATTCTGGCGGGTATTTCGTAGTATCTGGAACTGAGAGATTCCTAACTATTTCAGAAGATCTCGCGCCGAATACCGTTTTTATCAGCGAACCTAAGACTGGACCTTCAACGCATATCGCTAAAGTGATCTCAACTGAGGATGTATACAAAATACCACATAAACTAGAGCGCAAGAAGGACGGAATGATAACATTAAGCTTTGCTAATCTCAACAACATACCATTTGTAGTCGCACTTAAAGCGCTCGGAATCACAACAGATAAAGAAGTATTAGAATCAACCGGCTTAACTGACCTTGATGAAGACATTTATCTAAACCTCTATGATTTTACAGATATCAACGACGCAAAAGATGCTCAAGAGTTCATCTCTAAGACCTTGAGACTCAATTTAAGCAAAGAGCAGAAGCTCCAGCGAGTAAATTATATTATTGATAATCTTATGTTTCCGCATATTGGTAATACTAATAAAGATAGACGTTTGAAAGCTTATTTTCTTGGGAGAATGGTCAAGCGATTATTACTCGTAAAATCAAAGAAACTCAAGGAAGAAGATAAGGATCACTATAAAAACAAACGAGTTCGGCTGAGCGGAGATCTTTTAGAGGATTTATTCAGATCCAGTTTTAAGACATTTGTTAGCGAGATGCTATATGTTTTCCAGCGGAGTGTACGAAGAGGCAAAATACTTCCGATAAACTCGCTAGTTAGGACTAAATTACTAAGCTCGCTAGTTAAAAGCGCTATGGCAACAGGAAAATGGACGGGTAATCGCCAAGGAGTTAGCCAGCGGCTTGATAGAGAGAATCCTTGCGCGACTATGTCAGATCTCAGACGAATCTCCTCACCATTACAATCTTCGCTAGAAAGTTTCGCAGCTAGAGCACTCCATCCAACACACTGGGGAAGACTCTGCGCAATCGAATCTCCGGAAGGTAAGAATATTGGATTAAGGAAGCACCTCGCTTTACTCGCGACGGTAACCCCTAAGTTAAGAAACAAAGAAGTTGAAGAGCAGATAAAATTACTAGAGACCTACGGGTTAAGTAAATTCAAATAAAATGACAGATGTATATTTAGATGGAAAGTTAATCGGGGAGATTAAGGATAGCAGCAAATTTGTCAAATCAATAATAGATGCCCGACGGAAAAATGCTCTATCCAGATTCTTGAATATCTACAATAATGTTGAGGAAGATACAGTATATATTTCATTAGGTAAAGATCGAGTTACTCGTCCACTGTTAATTGTAAAGAACGGGAAGCCACTGATTACTGGAAATCACCATAAACAATTAGAAGATGGGAAAATATCTTGGAATGATTTAGTAAAAGAAGGTTTAATTGAATATTTAGATGCTTCTGAAGAAGAGAATTGTCTGATTGCAGTAAATTCTGACGAACTAACCTCAGAACATACGCATCTAGAAGTCAACCCAATGGTTTTCTTAGGTATAAACGTATCTCTTGTCCCATATGCTAATTATAATCCTAGCTCAAGACTGCTAAGAGGTCAGATGAATCAAAAGCAGGGTGCCAGTTGTTATCATCTTGGATATTTGAATCGATTTGATACAAATATCAATCTATTACACTATCCTCAAAATCCAATCGTACAGAGCTTCACTCAAGGGATTTTCGGTGATCGGCTATTAGGTGGGCAGAACATAGTTATTGCCGTGCTAAATTACGATGGATATAATATGAAAGATTCAGTAGTAATAAATCGAGCTACTCTGGATCGTGGATTCGGCAGATCAACGCATTATCGACCTTACAATGCTGAGCGGCTAAGATATGCGGGTGGACAAGCAGATAATATTTGCAAGCCAGATAAGGACGTGCAAGGCTATTCATTAGAAGAGGATTATCGGCTTCTTGATAAAGATGGAATCAGTTCTCCAGGAATAGATGTATCTGCTGGAACAGTACTTATTGGAAAAACAAGTCCTCCAAGATTCTTAAGTCAACTAGATACTTTCAGCACAATCGCGAATATCCGAAAGGACACTTCAGTAAGAGTCAAAGCAACAGAGCATGGGACAATAAGCAAGGTGCATGTAACACAAACAAAAGATGGAAATGCTCTGATTAGAATCTCTATGAGAGACTCAAGAGTTCCAGAAACTGGAGATAAGTTCTCATCCAGACATGGACAAAAAGGTGTTCTTGGTTATGCTGTTCCACCCGAAGATGTTCCATTCACAGCTAGCGGAATCCAGCCAGATATTATATTTTCTCCATTTGGAATGCGACGTATGACTGTCGGACACATTCTAGAAACACTAGCAAGCAAAGTGGGAGCTCTAGCTGGTAGATATATTGATGGAAGTGCATTCCAATGCGAGACTGCCAAAGATCTCAGAGAAGAACTTCTGAAGCTAGGATTCAGCGAAGACGGAACTGAAACGCTATATGATGGTCGTACTGGAAGAGAATACGAAGCGAGAATTTTCATCGGAGATCTCTTTTATATGCGACTAAAGCATCAGGTAGCAGATAAGGTACAGGCCCGGGCAAGAGGAAAAGTCGCACTATTAACACGACAACCTACTGCCGGTAAAGCACTAGAAGGTGGTCTAAGATTCGGGGAGATGGAGAAAGAAACATTAGTAGGTCATGGCGCGTCATTGCTATTGAAAGAGCGATTCAACTCCGACCGAACAATCGTATATGTATGCGAGCGATGCGGAGAAATAGTCAATTATGACAGTTATCGAGATAAAGCACATTGTTTAATCTGCGAAGAGAAAACCCGTGCAGCCCCAATTGAGATTGCCTATGCATTCAAGCTATTATTAGACGAAATGAAGAGCATGGGAATCAATGCGAAACTAGTATTAAAGGAGAAGTATAATACACAGTAAAATGCAAAAAGCAATATCCAAAAAGATAGATCATATTGTATTTAGAGTGCTATCGCCAGCTATACTTAAAAAATTAAGCGTAGTTAATATAATAACACCAGAGATATATGATGCCGATGGTTATCCTGTCGAAAAGGGTTTAATGGATCCTGCGATGGGCGTAATTGATCCGGGAATGAAATGCAAGACTTGCGGAAGTTACATGAAATCTTGCCTCGGTCACTTCGGGAAAATATCCTTAGCTAAGCCAGTAGTACATATTCTATTTGTAGAATACCTAAAAGTATTTCTAAACACTTTCTGCAAGCACTGCGGACGAGCTTTAGTTGTGCATAATAAATTAAAGGAAATCGGAGATCGAACTAAAACACTAAGAAACGAGAATAATCTTGGAAATCTATTTAAAAATATTAAAGACTTAAAGACTGAAAAACAATGTCCATATTGCAATGCAGAATTTAAGGTAGTCAAACTAGTTAAACCAACTAACTTTTTCGAAGGAGATATACAAATTTGGCCGAATGAGATACGAGAACGGCTAGAGAAAATTCCCGATGAAGATTTAGTCATGCTAGGTCTAGATCCAAGCGGAATGCGTCCAGAATGGATGATCGTAGTTGATTTAGCAGTTCCTCCAATTACAACCAGATCCTCAATCACGCTTCAGAGTGGAGAACGAAGTGAAGATGATCTTACACATAAGTTGAGTGATATTGTAAGAGTTAATCAGAGACTTTTAGAGAATATTAATGCCGGGGCTCCAGAAATAATCGTAGAGGATCTGTGGGATTTGCTGCAGTATCATGTAACTACTTTCTTTAATAATAAAGTAGCTCAAATTCCGCCAGCTAGACACCGAACTAAGCGAGAGCTCAAAACTCTTGCTCAACGGTTGGAAGGTAAGGAAGGTAGGTTTAGATATAATCTTGCTGGTAAGCGAGTTAACTTCTGCGCTCGTTCAGTACTCTCTGCAGATCCATATATAGACATCGATGAAATCGGGGTGCCTACAAGAATAGCTAAGCACTTAACTATCCCTGAGACAGTAACCGATTGGAATATCAAATGGTTAAAAAAGATAATTAAATCAGACGTATATCCTAGCGCTAATTATGTTATAACTCCCGACGGCAAGCGACGGAGAATAACTGTAGATACAATAAGCGCTATTCTCGAAGAATTAGATATTGGTTGGGTTGTAGAACGCCAGCTGCTAGAAGGAGATGTGATTGTATTCAATAGACAGCCATCCTTACATCGTTTATCAATGATGGGCCATAGAGTAAAGATATTACCGGGAAAGACACTGCGGATAAATCCAATTGTGTGTCTCCCTTACAACGCCGACTTTGACGGAGACGAAATGAATCTCCACTTACCTCAAACCGAAGAAGCTCGATCAGAAGTAGATAATTTATTATTACTCAAACATCAAATTATAACTCCGCGATATGGTCTTAGTATTATTGGAAACCTTGAGGATAATTTACTTGGAGTATACTATTTAACAAGAGATTTATTATTAAATCGAGAAGATGCCTGCCAGCTAATATCTGCGACAGGTATAGTTGCAAAATTACCTAAACCTGCTAGAAAAGAAAAAGGCGAAGAACTGTGGGACGGAAAGCAAATATTCAGCTTAATATTACCAAGGGATTTGAATTTCGAGCACCAAGGTAAAATAATGCAGAAAGGCAAAATCACAAAAGGCTCGATTAAAATAAAGAACGGCACTTTAATGGAAGGAATAATCGACAAAGTATTCATCGGTCCAGAAGGAGGACTATTAATTCATAAAGTATTTGGAGACTATGGACCAGATATAGCTGCAGATTTCCTAAATAAATGCAATTTATTGGGTCTAGCAGTCAGCAGGAAAATAGCTCATACGATCTCATTTTATGATTTGGATATTTCAGAAGAACAAGAAAAAGATATAGCAAGCATATTAGTTACAACTGAAAAGGAATCCAAACTTCTACTGAAAAAGCTCGATGACGGAAAGATTATCGCATTACCTGGCAAGACAATGAAAGAAACTTTCGAGACGGAGATGCTAAGAATACTTAGCATTGCTAGAAGTTCAGTTGGAGAATTAGTAGAAAAGAATGTTAAGGAAGCCAGCACATTAGTTAATTCTGCAAGAGCTGGTGCTGGAGATAAGATATTAAATATTGCATTAATGAGTGGGTTTGTAGGACAGCAAGCATTAAGGGGCGAGAGAATTAATTTCGGGTATGCTGGTCGAACCTTACCGCATTTTAAGAAAGATGATTTGTCTCCGGAATCACACGGATTCATCAAAAGCGGTTATGCACGAGGCGTACAGCCAACTGAATTTTTCTTTAATGCAATCGTCGGTCGAGAGTCTTATATGGATACTGCAATGCGAACTCCAAAATCTGGTTACATGCAGCGAAGACTAATCAATGCCCTACAAGATCTAAAAATAGAATATGATCACAGCATACGTGATTCGGGAAGAAGAATAATCCAATTTAACTTTGGTGGAGATAATATCGACGTCTCCAAGAGCGATGGAGGAAGTATAAATGTTAAAGACTAAAGATCCATTATTTTCAGCTAAACTACCGAGCAAGGTATCTGCAGAGATTAAAGCCAGAAAATTATCTCCAGATAAGCAGAAGAAGCTAATAAAATATGCAGAAGAACGATATGAAAATATGATCATGGCTCCGGGAGAAGCGATCGGAATAATAGCTGCACAGAGCCTCGGAGAACCAGGTACTCAGTTAACCATGAGAACCTTCCATTTCGTAGGAGTAGCTGAGCTTAATGTTACTACTGGACTTCCTAGAATTATCGAAATTGTAGATGCAAGAAAAACAGTAAAGAACAAAGCTATGATCATTCACTTAAAATCACCTTACAATAAAGACAAACAATTTGCAAATAAATTAGCTCATCGGATAAAACAAATTCCATTAAAAGAGATATCTGATGAATTCATATTAGACATTGCTAATCTTACTATAAACATCGAACTAAACAAAAATACAATCAAGACCTATGGTCTCAAGATAGCAGAAATCGTAGCGTCTTTAGAGAAACAGGTTAAGAAAAGCTCAGTTAAACAAGACGGAGCAAGTATTGTAATCGACCCTACCGATAAGGATCTGCGTAAAGTATACAAACTAAAAGAGAAAATCAAGAATATTCAAATCGGCGGAATTAAGGGAATAATTAATACTCTCGCAGTCAAGAAAAATAATGAATATATAATACAGACTTATGGAACAAACCTTAAAGATATATTTACTGTACCAGAAGTAGATACTACAAAAACTATATCAAATGATTTGTATGAAACCGCTGCGGTTCTCGGAATAGAAGCTGCCAGACAGCTTATCGTTAATGAAATCTATAAAGTTCTAGAAGAAGAAGGTATGCCCGTAGATATAAGATATCTTATGCTTATTGCAGACACTATGTGCAAGGACGGAGACCTGAAAGGAATAACTAGACACGGAATAACTAAAGAGAAAAAAAGTGTGCTAGCCAGAGCTAGCTTCGAGATTCCGCTTAAACATTTGATAAACGCAAGTGTAGTCGGAGAAGTAGATTACTTGACTAGCGTTGTAGAAAACATTATGATAAACCAGCCAATACCAATTGGTACTGGACTTCCAGCACTTATAGTTAAAGTTAAGTCGAAACAAAATGTTTCACCGGCCTCAAAGAGCAAAACTCTTAAAGATAAGTCGAGACCAAGAGCCTCGCCAATCTCAAAGAGCAAAACTCTTAAAGATAAGTCGAGACCAAGAGCCTCGCCAATCTCAAAGAGCAAAACTCTTAAAGATAAAAAGAATAAGAAGAAGTAATAAGTAATATGGATATTAAAAAAATACTTTTGTCTAAGAATATTATATTAGGTAAAGATAAAACTCTTAGATTGCTAAAAAAAGGTAAGATATCTGAGATTTTGTTAGCGAATAATGTGCCAGAGCTAGTTAAAAAAGACATCACTAGCTTAGCTAATCTTGCTGGCGCTAAAGTTTCTGTACTTACATACACAAATGATGAGCTGGGTGCATTGTGTAAGAAACCTTTCACTGTATCAATAATTGGACTAACTAAAAAAATAGAATAGTAACGCTAACACGTCGGAAGCAGCCTTTTAGGAAAAGGCTGGCGAAAAGAAGATACCTTTACGCTGCTTCCTCGTGTCTTAGTTTTCGACATACTCGAGAACGAAAACCAAGATGGTTATAAAAAAGTACAGCGCTGAGAACTTGCAATGCATGAATCTTTTCAAGAGAGTAACTAGAATTATGCCTAAGGATTTTTTCGAGGTTGGCTCTGATCTCGTATTTATTGTAGATAAAATGCAAGTAGGAATAGCTCTCGGCAAAGGTGGAGCTAATATAAAGCGGCTTCGTGAGTTGATGGATAAGCGGATTAAAGTAGTTGGAGCTGGAAAAGATGCTAAAGAGCTAATCACTAATTTCATCTTTCCGCTAAAACCCAAAAATATCGTTCAGGAGGACGCTACGATTAATATTGAATTCAATACTGGCTCTGAGCGGAGAGCACTTCTTGGGAATCAGCAATCTCGGTTAAAGTTACTGAAAGAGACTGTTAAACGATACTTCCCGGAAATTAAAGAGATTCGGATACTGTAAAGCCATCCTAACCTTTTTAAACCCCTAATTATTTACTCAACTATATACTACGGTGAAAACAATGGTTACACATGATATGAATAAAGATGAGCAAGTCGGATTCCACAAGGGAAGCGTAAGTACTTTAGTTAAAGAACGACAAGAACTAGTAAAGATGGTCTCAATCGTAGATCAGCTAATTCAGCTGCACGTAAAGGCGCTGAAGGATCTAGGTATAGATCTATCTCAGCAACAACAGCCAGCTACTGGAAAGCTAGAGGACAAAGTCTAAAACCGCGAGACGTATACGCGGATAACAATCTTTTTATAATCGCTATACTATCTTATATTATGAAATATACAGCAATCTTAGATCCGCAAGAAGAAGGCGGCTATACTGTTCAATGCTTAGAGATTCCTGGAGCGATTAGCCAAGGTGAGACTAAGGAAGAAGCTCTGGAAAATATCAAAGAAGCTATAGCGCTCATGCTTGATACTATTAAAGAAGAAGTAAGTGTGAGCCATAAAGAAATAATTAAGGTGACTATTAGTGCCTAAGCTACCTGTTATTTCAGGTAAGAAAGCCATTTCTGCGTTGTTGAAGCTAGGATTTATTATTAAACGGCAGAAAGGTGATCATGTTATTCTAAATAAAGAAAGAATAAATTTCACAGTACCACTACATAAAACTCTAAAGAAAGGCACGTTGAAAGCTATATTAAGGCAAGCTCAGATAGATCTTGAGGAGTTCTTGGAAAAGCTTTAAGGCAAAACTATAAATAGCGCTGGAGAGTTCTAGTGATAATAACTAAAAATCTATTTAAGTAGATTTTTGGAACCAACGGACGAAGTTCCGTGGATCCGCGAAATTGCTCTGCAGTTTCTGTGGAATTGTAAATACGAGATTCACAATGATAGAAATACAATGTTTAGGCGGCTTCCGCGAGGTCGGAAGTAACGCGGTTTTTATAAAAGGAAAGAAGAATTATATGTTCGATTTTGGACTAGATGTTTCATCTGGTCGGCCTGCTCTAATGCCAAAAGGCAAGACAGACGCTCTGTTTATAACTCATGGTCATTTAGATCATTTAGGCTCTGCGCCTACTCTAGTTAAGCGGGACCACTGTGCGATTTACGCTACCAAGCCGGTCAAGGAGTACTCAGAATTATTGCTGAACGATGCTGTTAAAATAGCTAGAATCAAGGGCGTGCATCGCGATTATAATAAGATCGACATAAGGCGGACTCTGGCGCAATACAAAAATATTGTGTATAACAAGCCTATTCGGTTTGGGACAGATAGTATTACTGCTATCAATGCCGGCCATGCTCCCGGTTCTTGTTGCTTCTTGTTGAAGAGCGGAAAAAAGAAGATCCTCTATACTGGCGATCTTAAGATGGAAACCACTCCGCTAGTGGATGGAGCTGACTTCTCTAGTATTAAAAATCTCGATATTGCTATAATGGAAACAACTTATTCTTCGCGGGATCACCCTCCGCGAGCTACGGCTGAGAAAGACATGTTCAAGAGGGCAAATCAGACCATTCAGAAAGGCGGGATTGCTCTGATTCCTTCTTTTGCTAACAGAGCTGCTGATATTTTATTAGCACTTTATAAGAATAAAGCTAACTTTCCCATTTATCTAGATGGAATGGCTAAGGCAGCCACAGAGATTGCTCTGAATAATCCAAAGTTCCTTCGTAACTCCATTATGTTAAAGAAAGCCTTGTCTAAGGTTCACATTATACGAAACTGGAAAGAGCGGGCGCATATCACTAACGCTCCCTGCGCGATTGTAACAACTGGTGGGAGCTTAGACGGCGGTCCAGTTGTGGGCTATATTAAACAGCTGTATATGCGAACTGACTGTTCCCTGATCTTTACTGGCTTTCAATTCCCTGGCTCTGCTGGGCGGTATTTGCTAGATACTGGCAGGTATGTAAATGAGGAAATAGACTTTAAAATGAAAATGCCTATATCTCAGTTTGATCTTTCTGGTCACGCGGGTCGTAGTGAGCTAATGAACTTTGTTAAGACAGTTAGACCTAAGACAGTTATAGCTATGCACGGCGAGTATTGCGAAAAGTTTGCTACTGAGATTCGAGGGCGGTTTGGTGTTGAAGCGATTGCTCCTAAGAATGGGGAAGTTTTGAAGCTCTAGAGATATCAGAAGTTAAACAAATTATACTAAACTACTCCCCTACATGCCTTTTCGAACAATGGCCTCCAAATATCCTCATGGTCTGTAAATAGCCTTTCTAGATGAACCGCGCAGTTAACTTTAATTGGATTATTCTCTTGCTTCACTAGAGGTAGAATCTCCTCTTTTCGCTCAGACAACATACATATAAAGTCATATCTCCGAACTATTGCTTCTTTAGCGTTATTTTTTATATTTCCGAAAGAAGGTCCATATAATCCCATGCAGAACATAATTGCCCCATCGTGGCGTACTGGAAGTTTCCAGTCGCAGAGAGCGAATATTGATCCGCTGTACATATACATAAAATATCTATTAAAAGACGGCCCGTTTATGGTATGACTCAGAACTTCTTCGTGTATCGATTCTCTATCCGCTTCGTGTAAAACCAGCGCTTCAGGCACATGTTTAAACGGAATTACTGAAAAAAATCTAAGGAGTCTTGGATCTTTCGACGAATATAAACTTCGTGAAAATGGCTTGAATGTTGGTAATTTCTGAATCAAGCTATAAGCAGTATCCATATTTTTCTTTGTTAAAACTGCAGTAACGTGGATGCTCTTATCAGTACGAGAGCATAATTCTAAGATTCCGCCTACATCGAATGTTTCAAAGTTATCAGTATGAATGCTGTAAGTGATATTATCTATACTCTCATTCTCTAAAGAAATTAATCGCTCTATATCTGAGCCGTTTGTAAATATAGATATCTTACGCTGTGACCCCATTGCATCTATTTTTTCAGCTAAATTATAACACTCGCTGGGCTCTCCTCCAGATATGTTGATTCTCGACGAATCAAAAGGGAGGATATTCTCTGTTGAGAAGGCAGATCTTATTTCAGCTGGAGTAAGAGTAGGACCTGTCGAAGTAGAATAATCTTTTTTACGTGCACAGTAGCTACACTGACCAGTTCTACTTGGTCCGCTACATTTGCTAGTTACGTCAAGCCATACTTCATTTATCATATATTACTACTCTCAAGTTCCCTTAAAAACCTTTTCCTTAGAAATCGCTATACTGACCTTATATTTAATACTGAAGCAATTTGGGACTGCGTATTCGGATTATATAGGGAAGACTGGAAGGGTGCTGCCTAAGTTTGGGGTTATAGCCACTAATAGTTATTATGCACAAGATACTCCTCCTGGACTCATAGCTTATCTATTTGCTTCTCAATATATTGAATAGAATTAATACCAATAGTGATTATTGCATCGCAGTCTTTTTTTGCAAGGTTTGTATCTCTTAATGTTGCGGGATGACCAAATGTGTTTCTATCCCATTTTACAGACATAATCTTCGAATATTGAGAGATCGTAAGAAATTTCTCTTTTTTTAAAATCTTTATACAATCATGAAAAGTCCACTTATTTATTTCCTTAATTTGATAATTAATTTTCTTATTAGACTTCAATTTCTTAATATAATCTCTAATGGCCCTTTCAAGCGTTCTTCCAACAATAAAAACAGCTGTAGTATAGTAACCAATACTATATATATCAAGAGCTTCAATTAGATTCCTCTTGATTTTTTTCCTTAAAGAATATTTTCTATCCCTTCCGCCAAAGGGAATGAAAATGTTATCGAAACTGTTAAAGAAATTTCTTATGGAAATTTTTAAAGGAATAATAGTACTATTTAATTTGAGATGAGTATGCTTTCTTCCAAGAGACTCTTCAGCCTTATGTTCCGAAATTATTTTCTTTATCTTCTTAATATCAATATTTTCAAGATTATTTGCTCTAAGCTGCTTTAGATACTTCTTATGATTTTTATTAAAAAGAGAAATTTCTTTATTCAGTTTGTCCACGATCTCTTTTGTTCTCTTGAAAAATACATTCTTAGGATTTCTACCTTTTTTATCGTACATTAATGCAACTAACAAAACTCCATTAAAATCAGTCCGAAGTTGAAAAATTATGTCCTCAATCCTTTTCAGATGATACGCTGTTGCAAATATTTCTTCGAAACCAACCATATAGTAAGAATGATGATTAATCATTTATAACAGTTTTGTGAATTCTAGCTTATGTCATGCTGTCGCTTCGTTTCACTTACAAACACACTTATATGCCCAAACCACCTAAAACAAACATGCACACCCCGATAGTCAGGTCGGGTATTTTCTTAGTCGGTGGATTAGTGTCGATTAGTTTCCGAGAGGGACTTAATGAGTTCAAGAATCGTATGTTTGGAAAGTTTAACAAGAAGTTGGTGCGTGACGAGAGGAAGACGTATGTTCAGATTGGTGTAGTGTTTATGATTATTTCAATCGGCTTGTTCGTGTATGCGGTTACTCACTAACCGTCCAAAACCCTTATAACTCCCCCTTGCCACCAAAGAAGTAATGAACTACAAAGCAATCTTCGCGGCAGGAATCCCATTCATCGGTGCAGGAATTGTTTTTATGACTTCGGTTAATAAAAGCATAGGTGTTGCATTGATTGGCATAGGTGGAATGTTTATGATAATTGGAGGAAAGAACAAAGACAAATGGTAAAGAAAGACTCAATAACTATTCCAAAGAAAGCTCTCCTTTGGATTGCTCCTGCTATTGTAATCACAGCAATAATAATCGGAAAGCACCGGCCAGGAGATCTGCTTCTATTCTGGATCGGAATTACAATTGGATTTCTTGTCCATAGAAGTCTGAAATAAGGCTATGGGCGGTTACTCACTGAGCTGTGCAGAAGCTGGAGATAAATAAGCATATTTCGGGTCTTTCCTAAGTTGATATACTCTCTCCAGTAGACGATTTACCCGACCATGCTCTACTTCTAAATTAATCTTACTGTCGGGGTTTCCCTTAACTTGTTGTTCAAATAGATTATATGCAGTAATCACTAGTGCAGGGAAATTCCAAAAGGTAAATACTTCATCAGGAATATGATTAGTTATCCCCTCGCGTATATTCTGTGGGAATATAAACTCTGATTCAAGAAGTTGAGAGAGATATTGTATATCCTCGCGTAATTTAATTTCTCCAGTAACGATATTAACGGTTATGTCCATAATAAAATAATAGAGATTAATTTTTTAAGCCTTTCTAAATCACCGTATGAAGCAGGAGCCTATAAAGGAAACTTTATATATCCACCGAGTAATATTATTTTATGACTAATTTAGACTTTAAGACTGCCTTCAAATACCCATTTAACCGAGCAAAAGGTATGTGGAATATATTATGGATATTATTACCGATTATTGGATGGTTTGCTTTAAGCGGATACGGTATTAGAATTATTAAAGAATTTAGCAAAGGCAAATTTAAGAAATTGCCTACTTTTGAATTTAGCAGTGATTTAAAACTCGGATTCTTTATGTTCATAAAATCCATTCCTTTTATGATAATATATGGGATACTTCTTGCGATACTAACGCTCATAAGTCCTTGGTTAAGGGGCGTCACTCAAGTTTTTCTAAGTATATTTGTCGTACCAATCTTAGCTATTAACTTCTTTAATAAAGAAACTGTAGGTTCTTATTTTGAGCTGGAAATAATAAAATCTGTTTTTAATAATTTAGGCGACTATGTTATGGCTGTATTGAAAAGTATTTTATTAGGTATAATATTTTTAATTATGATTATAGTTTTAGTCGGTATACCTGCAGGAGCTTTTACACAGAGCATATTCTTAGCAGACTTTTATAGAAGAAAAGTAAAATAATATTTATTATATTGAGATATCGGATCTCTGAGCTAACCGCTGGAAGCAGGGCTTTTTAGACCTCAGCAGCTAAACCTTCCTTCACAACCCTCTCGAAAAAGTCTTTCTTTGCTTTGAGATAGTGCTCTCGAGATACTAGCCTCGCCGCATTCTTTATTCGCAGATATTCACTCCGAGCATTAGCATTAGTCTTCAAGTGCTCAAAGAAGATTTTATTCTGCGCAGTCGCGGGGTGATCTGGAGTTGATAAGAGAATATCTATCTCCCAATCGCCAAGCATGGTTTCGAATTTTTTCCATAGCTCGTCTATCTTTTTCTTCGGAGCGCCGTATCTCGAAACTAGCCGTCGTTCAGCAGATTTAAAAGTTGTAGAAGATTTGAACAGTATATTCAGCTAAAATCACTCTTTCCAGTTAACGCTTACTCGAAGAGTATCCATATACGCAATTATAATAAAATTTATAAAGTTCGCTTTACTAAAATAAGGTATGGAACAATATCTCCTTAAACTACCTAATTATGAGATTTTTGGCGCAAATATGACTATTGATACACGTCTGAATGTTTATTCTATTGGAGTTCAGGCTTGTAAAAGTTGTCAGTGTGTTTGCCAATCGTGTATTGGTGGGAAATTGCCGGATGAATTAGACATCTTATGTGAAAAAGAAATAAAAGACGCATTCAAAGAACTTTTGACTGTTTAATTCAAATGCTTCAAAATTATTTAGAGCGTTTCTATAGAATATGCTATGAAGAAAATATTGGATTTGAATTTTTGCACTTTAATTTATTCAGATAAGGATGTTAATCGTGAAAAAAAACTAATTACTGATGCATTTAATTATAATACAAATTTTTATAAAATTAAAATTCCAAAATTTGAAATACAGTTTGTTTATTCAAGAAACGAGTTTGATAAGATGTGGGGCAAAAAAACACTTAGTTTTGTCTCTGCATTCGCTAGAGATAAGAAGATTATTATATTTGCGCACTCTATCTTTGATAAATCCACAATCTGGAAGAAAGAAAAATTTTCTGAAGGACTTATTCACGAGATTAATCACCTATTCTACCGCGAGCTAAGGAATGATGAATATGATCCATTGTGGTTATCTGAAGGTCTAGCAACATTTCTGCAACATCATAAAAAAAGATTTAATTACAAAAAGAAACTGAAAATAAAAAAAGAGATATTAGAAGAATCTTTTGAAAATATGACTATAGATAGTTATCAAATCTATACTTTATTTGTTGAATTCTTAATATTTAAATACGGAGAGAGAGAAATATTAAACTTAATAAAAAGACTAAAAGATGGAGAAAAATTAAATAATATCTTCCTACAGAAATATAATAAATCTTTTGATGAGTTAATTAAAGATGGAAACAAATACCAAAAAACTGCTTGAAGTTGAGGATTTCAAAGACGCATATCAAGATACAATACTGCCTGATTGTAAATACTTAAAAATTAAAAGTCCTATCGCAACACAATTCGAATTGACAAGTAGATGCAATCAGAGATGCATTTTTTGTTATAATGTTTGGAAAGGGATTTGTTCTAAACAAAACTCTGTAACCCTATCTAAACAGAAGCAATTAAAAATTATTGATAAGATAATTGAAAATGAAATTTTTGATATTATTTTTTCAGGAGGAGAACCTCTTTTAGTTGAATGGTTAGAAGACTTGATAAAAAAATGTTCAACTGCTAAAATGCGTACTACGATAATTACAAACGCTATCTTAATGACTGAAAAAAGAGCGAAACGTCTAAAAAATGCCGGATTAAGTGATATGCAAATATCTATTCATCATTATACTCCTAAAATCAATGATAAATTAACTAAAACAGAAGGCTCTTTTAATAAAACTATTGTAGGAATAAAAAACGCGATAACGATATTCGGAGCCGGGAAGATTAATATTAATTTAGTTGCTATGCCTAAAACATATAAAGATATTTATAATATGGCAAAATTTTTACACAAACTCGGAATAATATCTTTTAGCGTAGCATCTCCAACTGCAACTGGAAAAATGGAGAAAGATAAAAATTTAGTAATTAATAAAAGAATGTTTATAGAAATATACAAACAACTAATAAAAGCAAAAAAGGATTTTAATATTCATATCGGATTTACTGGCGGATTCCCTATCTGCTTACTACCTGAAGTAAATAAAAAAACAGTTGAAATGATTGGTAATTACTGTGACGCGGGGTTAAACCAGATAATTATTGGTCCTAATGGAGCATTAAGACCTTGTGTTTGTTTAGGGGAAGAATTAGGGAATATTCTAGAAGACAATCTAAAAGAAATCTGGAATAATAATAAATTTCTGTTAGATATTAGAAAAATGAAATTTGTACCTAAAGCATGCAAAGAATGCGAATATGTATCAATTTGTCGTGGAGGATGTAGGGCTTCTGCTCAAGGATATTTCGGAAAAATAAATGCGCTAGATCCGCTAATGAAATAAAATGGACTTTGTAATTTTTAAGAATCCACATTTGAGATATAGAAAAGAAGACTTTGGTGGAGTTGCAAAACTTCAGCTTAAGACGTTTATACTTAATAAAAATCAATACAAACTAATTAGTACTTTAAATCAATTCTTAGTTTATCGCTCCTTGGAAAATAAAGACAAATTACTAGTTGATAAATTAATTAAAGATAATCTTCTTGTGAGATTAGCTATGAAAGAAGCTAAGAAACTTGGTTTTAGAGAATAAGCGTTCAAATTCGTAAGTATATTCAAGACTAAATTTTAATAATAGATTTTTATGCATCCAACAGCTTGATAGATTCTTCTAATCTACTTTTATCTTCATCTGCATACATAACACTAAATAAGCAATAAAATTTATAAGCCTTCGTTCGAGCTAGCCTTATTCGCAAAGCTTAAAAGTTTATAAAAACAACCTAAATCATGGACAGATCAATATTCAAGTACCTAATTCCAGCGTATATTCTCTGGTTTGTAATTCACATTATCGCTTTCTTTAGCTTTACGCTTGGAATGGCGCTGTCTCCTCGGATATCGATGTTTGGATGGATGATTCCGATAATGATCTCTCACGTACTAGTAATCCTCTGTGGAATAGCGTTCTTCATCTGGATGCTCGTTGACTGCGCAATGAGGAAATTTAAGGAAGATTCTGAAAGAGTTATCTGGATCTTAGTTATAATCTTCTTAAATGTCTTAGGAGCAATCATATACTTCTACATACACGGAAAGAAACCCTTGAAGAAAGAATCCAAGGCTAAATAATATCCAAAACTCGTCCAAAAGCTTCCAAATCCTTCAAATTCCGAAGTTCATACTCATTCCGAGCAAAGCTAGCAACAGAAACCGGAACCTTATACTTCTTGAAAATCTTAATATTCTGCTTGATTCTACCTAGCAAGAGCTCTCGAGCCCTGCCTTCTAGCGCCAAAATACGCGAGAAATCAACAATATAATCCACTTTATTCTCCGCAGCCAGCTTAGCAGTGACTTGATTGACGTTTCCGCGCCGATAGTGAGTGTGATCCCGTCCCGTAGCAGTCGCCAGATGAGTGACAGCTGAGACTGACTTTTTAGAGCAAGCTGCTCTAACTAGTTCTTTTTCCTCGGCAGCTACTACTACAAACGTTTTTGGGAGGAATTTATCAGCCAGCTTTAAGTCTGCTAGCTTTTCTACTTTGACTAAGACTCCGCAGTCTTTAGGTAATTCCTTCTTAGTCTTAACTTCATATAAGAATTTAAGTTTAGAGTTAAGTTGCTTGGATCTAGCTAAGAGTTCTTTTTCGTTCTTATTGGGGATAGCTAAGTCCATAAACAACTAAAAGAAAACAGAGTATAAAAGATTACTTCTTAGGCGCAGCTCTTCTTTTAATTAACAATGCTATAAGACTAATAGCAAATAATAGCGCTACTACGCCAGACATTGCAATTCTCCATGTTGATTGTCCGAAGGTCAAATGTACAATAAATAACACTACGAAAATCGCTGTAAACACTGCTCTAAACGCAATCTGCAGAATAAGCTTATTCATCGCCAGTTACTTCTTCCTCAGCCCGCGACCTTTCTTTCCCGCCGAAGTCAAACCCCTAAAAGCTCGCCCTCGGTTAGCTGGATCAGCAATCCAATTAATCTTCTTATCCGCTAAAATCACTGTGTGCTGCTTATCAACTAGAATTACTTCGAACCATTTGTGCTTAGCATCCTCAATAACCCAATAGCTATTCAGAACCTCGCAATTAGGATACTTCTTAGCAGCTCTAGCTTCAGCTATTCGCTGCTTACTAACTGCTACAGGTAGCCGTTTCTGAGCATATCTCTTAGGTCTTCGTCCTGCTTTTAGCTGCGGTCTCTTAGAAACTCCGCGAGGAACTCTAGATCTAACAATTAAATAGCCTTGCTTAGCTTTATAACCTAAAGAACGCGCTCGATCCAACCTTGTAGGTCGTTCGATTCTGTTTATAGCTGGCTCTCTTCGCCAAGCGATTAATCGCTCTCGCCATAATTCGCCCAGATTAGCCTTCGGCCGTTTCCAAGCTTCTCTTATGTATTGATATACTCCTTTTGCCACTTAAATCACCTCTAATTCGGTCCAGATAACTGGTAACCCACATCCTAGAGTGATATAAGATCAGAAACCGAGCTTAAAAACCTTACGGTAGATTAAAAATAAATAAAAAATAAGAAAGGGAAGGGCTTTACGCCCTTAGTCAACTTCGTTGACCTATCAGATAATAATCTGATTTACTTTTTCTTTTTCTTCATGAAGAAGAAGTACGCTACTGCTGCTATTGCAATCACAGCTATAATCCAATACCAGTAAGTGCTCTTCTTTGGTGGTGCTGGTTCTGGAGCTGGTTCTTCTTGCTGCTCTGGTTCTGGAGCTGGTTCTTCGCCCATAGCTAGCTTTTCTTCACCAGTAATTACGAAGTAACTAAAACTAGAAACAGTTGCAGTATAAACTAGCTCTCCATTCAGATCTTCGGTCATTTTCGTGACTAGCTGCTTCCATTCATTACCTTCTAGATGGTTGAGTACGATTCTATCGCTATCAATATATCTTGCGTTCAACCAAGTTTTAGGTACTTTGAAAGTAATCTCTCCGCTCTGGAGCTTATCTTCTATATTAGTTGCTTCAATCTTCAAGTACTGATAGACACCGCCAGTAGGTACTGGTGCGTCTGCAGGTTTCGAAGATAAACTCTGGATACTTACTTTTACATTACTTACAGCTTCTGAAGACGTTATTGCTATTTCCTTAACTGCTATGTCTGCGCTATCGAAAGATACTTTCGAAGAAACGCCTGCTTCCATAGATGCAATTGTCTTAGCTTGGGTAGCTGCGGTCGTAGCAGTTGCTATTCCGCTGCCTGCACCTCCACCGCCTCCAGCACTAGATCGCCTTACATAGTAAGTAAATACATTCGAGGCTGAATTTCCAGCACTATCTGTAGCCGTACAAGTTGTGGTATAAGTTCCATATTGAGTTGTATCTGGAATAGCTGCATATACAACGCTGCCCGGGCTTAGTGAACTTTCGATATTATCGCTAGCTGAACAAGCACAAGTTATTTGCGCATCTTCCCATACACTTTCAGTATCGCAGGTGTGAACTATGCTCGGAGCAGTATTATCTATCTTTATACTATAATTGGAAGTCACATTCTCGTTGTTCGCTATATCCTTTGCCTTGAAGGATACTAGATACCATCCATCAGTATAGGTCGTCGTATCAACAGTTGCTATGTACCAATTCGCACCCCCACTGGCTGCATTGCTCATTGCTATCCATCCGCTATCCCCATCTGCGGTTGAATTAGCATATATTTGATAGAAAACGCTACTTGAATTCATACCCGAAACATCGGATGCAGTTATATTCAGAACATGCGTTGATCCAGTTAGCCACTCTAAAACACTGTGATTAGCGACTGTTGGGTTTCCAAGAGCAACAGTAAAAGTTCTTCCGAGAGTTACATATTGATCCGTACCGTTAGTACAATTAATAGTATAATTATATGTTACTCCTGCTGTGAATGTAACATTAGCATTAACATTATATGTAGAAGTATTAAGTACACCTACTTGTGTATGCCAATCATTTGCAGAATTAGAATTATCTACGGTGCAATTAACCTTCCCGGCTGCACTTCCAGTTGTGTTAAAACTACTATTATACGGAACTGTGTAAGTGAACGTAAAGGAGTCATTCTGACCCACATTAGAGTTATTCGCTGGTGCTGTAACTGAAACGGTCGTCGTGTCAAGAACTGCTGCGCCAACGACAAATAAGCAAGCTGTAATCGCAAGCATCACTGTAGCCATCAATAAAAATTGTTTTTTAGATTTCATATATCTCTACCTCTAATCAATTTGATTACGATTAAAATAACGCGGGTGATATATAAGCTTTATGTTGCTTTGTTTTTACTTATTAATAAGAACTACTTGACTAATTAAGCAGGAGTTACATAATTTTATATTATTTATATTGGGGACTAAATAGTTTGAGAATCATTTCTTATAATATATTTGATGCAAGATATATTTAATGTGAGCTAGCTCTTTTTGAATAGCAGCTATTTCTCGCTCGGATTTGCGATTTATTCGATAATCATAGTCTGTTCTTTTTCTGTCTCGTTCAGCTTCTCTGTTCTGACTCATGAGGATAATCGGTGCTTGGACTGCTGCTAAACAGGAAAGTATGAGATTTAGTAAGATAAATGGCCATGGATCCCAAGCTCGCAGCCATCCATACATATTAAATGCTGCCCAGAGGAAGATAAATCCGAAGAGAGAAAGAATAAAAGTCCAAGTTCCACAGAACTTTGTTACTACGTCTGCAGCTCGCTGTCCGAGGGTAAGATGTTTCCTGATCTCATGCGGCATATCTGGCTGGTATTTGTGATTATGAAAATATTCTGCAGCATTGTGTGCGTGCTGAGACTGTTTTGGTTGACTTGCAAGAAACATACTATATTCTAGAAAGCACACTTAGTATAAAACTTTTTTGAGCAATTTAGTTGCTTGAGCTACGGTTAGCAGCTGCTCTTCTCCAGTTTTCATATTCTTTAGTTTGATTTTGCCTTTCTTTAGCTCTTCAGGACCTACGAAAGCAACATAAGGAATATTCTGCTTATTCGCAAAGTCTAAATTCTTCCTCAGAGAGCGACCCATCAGGTCTGAATCTGCGTTAATTCCTGCTGCTCTAAACTCACTAAGAATACTTAGCGTTCCAGAAGACTTTTGGGGGAGCGACGAAGTCGCGGGGGAGGGTCGCGGGGGCACAGGCCCGCGAATTGGGATTAGGTATAATTGAGTAACTGTTTTAGTAGTAGATTTCTGCTTAGCTTTCACTATTTCATAAATTCTAGTTACTCCAAGGGAGATTCCAGTCGCAGGCAAGTCTCTGCCGCCGAGTTGCTTGATTAGATTATCATATCTCCCTCCGCCAGCTATTGAGTACTTATATTCTTCTGAGAAGACCTCGAAGACTGGGCCCGTATAGTAATCTAATCCTCTTGCTAGCGTCGGGTCGAACTCTGCTTTGACTTTCATTTTTCGTAGCAAGGAAGAAATCCCCTTAACTTCTGGATCATCAGCGGCCCTTGACGCTCGAATCGCTGTGACTATCTTTCGATCTAGCTTGGAAGTTCCTTTATCTAGCTTGTCTATCTCCTGAATCGTTGAAGGTATACTAGATTCAGGGATTCCGAGCGATTTCAACTTGTTTACTAAGAAATTACGGCTGCTATATTTTATTTTGACTTTTATTCCTAATTGTCTAAATACATCTTGAACTATTGCTAGCATTTCTGCATCTGCTATTAGTGAAGAAGAGCCGACGGTATCAACATCGCACTGCCAGAATTCTCTACTTCTGCTTCCGAACTCCTCTCTCCAGACTTTTGCTATCTGATATCGCTTAAACGGAAGCGTGAGAGTTGGATTGCTAGCTAGCACTCTCGCTAATGGAACTGTAAGATCAAATCTTAAGCCTAGCTTTCTTTTAGCTCTATCTGTCAGAGTGAAAATTTCTTTTCCGATTTGTTCGCCACCAGTTCCTTTTCTAGTCAGCGTTTGATAGGTTTCTAAAGCAGGCGTGTCTAGCGGAGAGAAGCCATACTTTTCAAATGTAGCTTTGATTGTATCAATTATATTATTGATGATGATTTGCTCCTCAGGGAGATAATCCCTTACTCCTTTTGGTTGTTCTACTTTCGCCATATTAATTAGTACTGCCAATATTATTTATAATTTGTCTAAGAGCAAGGGGGGAGATTTGAACTCCCGTCTAGAGATCCACAGTCTCTAATTCTAAACCAGGCTAAACTACCCTCGCCATTTGATCTGTTCGGAGTGAGAAAGCTTACGCTGTTTCTTAAAACAATGAAAGCACTCACCCAAAAGAGCATTAAAAATAGGTATTATTCTTCTATTACTTGTGGGGATAATCACCTATCATCTTAGTTTTCGTCTCCGATTGCATTTCGGAAACTAAGACACGAGGAAAGTAACCAATTTCGTGGCTTTCCGAAGTGTAATTAAAGAGTATTTATTGGAGTTTAAAAAGATTCCGAATAACTCAACTACATGCTAGAAGCCACGATAGAAGAGCAGAGAAATAATTTAGTAAGTCCCATAGACACGTATAAACAAGAATGCATCTCTGCTGCTCTAAAATCCGCGCGAAGAGCTACATATGCGAACTACGGCCGGCAGCTAGAAGTATTAATCGGATCGAACAGATTCTGGGAAAGCCTAATAACTGCTAAATTTAAGGATCAGCGAGTGATAGAACTCGGACCAGGGCATGATCCGAAAGCAGATACAATTCTTAATCGATACGGTGCTAGCAAATATCTTGGCGTGGAGCCGTTTTATACGAAAAGTACAATCAGAGAAGTAAGCAAATGTCAAGGGAATATTGAGATAGTAAACGCAGAAGCCATTGACTTCCTTTCTGAGCAGCCAGACAATTCTGCGATAGTGATGAGTTGCGGCGTAATATGTTCAGAATTATTTCAAGAAGAAATTTTTAGCTCGCGAAAGATCGCTAACGATTATCTCCGATTTTTAGGTCAGGAGATATATCGAGTGACTCTAGAGAATAATATCACGTTACATCTAACATATTTTGAGCCCTTTGAAATCCAGATGTTCTTCTTAGATAATGGATTCGAACAGATAAATAACGCTCCGATAGACGCGAACTACAGAAATATATTTCTTAAACCCGCCTAAATTCCCGAGGTTTTTTAAGAGTTACGACTAACAGACTAATATGCGAGAATTGCAAGGAACAGTAGTTGTAGAAGAAGGATTAGCTAAGTTGCTAATCGGCGATCCTGAGACTTATTATACTATGCAAGAATGCGGCTCCAAACATGAGCCAGAAGCACAAAAGTACATCACACAAAGAAAGGAAAATATAAGACAGCTACTAAATATAGTAGAGTTCAGCAATCCCCCGAATTTTTACATATTTGCTCGGACACTTCAAGAATTGAAATTAAACAGCTTCGGACGGAAGGGGGAGTTCCGCGGGAGATATGGTTGGGGAGAAGGATACATACAGAAATCATCATTTCCGCCCCTACCGGCTAAAAATATAAGAAATGCCATGTGCAATGGAAATGAAGTAGGCAAAGTATTCCTTGCACTAGAGACAGAGCTTAGACGGAATGATAAAGAAGAATTAAAGCTCTTTGTGTGTATTCCTTATGAAGAACAATACTTAATGCTAAGGAGAAGCAGGAAAGGTCAATGCGGAGTATACCTCCGAGGTCGCATACCAGAGGAACAATTCATGCCCGCATATTCTGCTAACTTAGAAAATATTTGTGATTATGAACTACCACCGCTTAAAGCTACACTACGAAAACTAAACAGAGTTCTTCTCAAACGTGCGAAAGTTATATAAATACCTTAAGAGTGGCTTAAGCATTAGTGAATTTACTCAAATTCCTTAAGATAAAATGGCATCAATGACTGAAAGAGTATTAGAGCTTATGAAGAAGCCTACGAATATTAGAAATATTGGTATAGTCGCACATATCGATCATGGTAAAACAACCTTATCAGATAATCTTCTAGCTGGTGCTGGGATGATGTCTGAGGATCTTGCTGGAAAACAGCGAGTTATGGATTTCTTAGAAGAGGAACAGCAACGAGGTATCACGATTCAGACTGCTAACATCTCAATGGTTCACACGATCGGCGATGATGAATTCTTAATCAATCTATTAGATACGCCTGGGCACGTTGATTTCGGAGGCGACGTCACTAGAGCTATGAGAGCAGTAGACGGAGCAGTGGTTGTAGTTTGTGCAGTAGAGGGAGCTATGCCTCAGACTGAGACGGTTCTTCGTCAGGCACTAAAAGACCGAGTTAAGCCAGTTCTATTCATCAACAAAGTCGATAGACTAATCAAAGAGCTTCAGCTAACTCCGGAGAAAATGCAGGAGCAATTCGTCAAGATCATTAATAACGTCAATAAGATTATTAGGAATATAGCACCGCCAGAATACCGGGAAAAATGGCAAGTTTCCGTACAGGAGGGCTCTGTCGCATTTGGTTCAGCATATCATAATTGGGGGCTTAGCTTCTCGATTATGCAGAAGAAGAAGCTCGGATTTAAAGACGTTTTAGATGCTTATTCAAATGACAAAACAAAAGAATTTGCTAAGCAAGCTCCAGTTCACGAAGCTCTTTTGAATATGGCTGTAAATCACCTTCCAAACCCGGTTGATGCTCAGAAATATCGTATTCCAAAGCTATGGCCTGGCGACAAAGATACTGAATTAGGGAAAGAACTAATTGCTTGCGATGCTAGAGGTAGGCTAGTTGGAGTGATAACTAAAATCACCGTTGACCCTCAAGCAGGAGAGATAGCAGCTTGCAGGTTATTTTCTGGGACACTGAAGAAAGGTATGACTCTTCGGCTAAATCAAGTCAAGAAAGACGAAAGAGTACAGCAAGTATTCATTTACAAAGGCGCGCAGAGAATTGCAGTAGATGAAGCTCTAGCAGGAAATATCATCGGTATGGTCGGACTTAAAGGAGTCAGTTCTGGTGAGACTATTTCCGAAGGCGATGTCGAACCTTTCGAAGGCATAAAGCACATATTTGAACCAGTAGTTACTAAGGCTATTGAAGCTAAGAATCCGAAAGACTTGCCTAAGTTAATTGAGGTGCTTAAGCAGCTAGCTAAAGAAGATCCGACAATTGTTATCTCTATTAACGAGCAAACTGGTGAAAATTTACTTAGTGGGCTCGGTGAGCTACATCTTGAGATCAAAGAAAACATAATCAAACGAGATCGAGGATTGCAAATAGTCACATCTCCGCCGATCGTTGTTTACCGAGAGAGCGTTAAGAGTAGTGCGGGTCCGGTTTTAGGTAAATCTCCGAATAAGCACAACCATTTATTCATATCTGTTGAGCCTATGAGTGAGCAATTGTTCAGGGGAATTGCTTCCGGAGAAATTCCAGAAACTCGAATTAAAAAGAAGAATAAAACAATAGTTGAGCAGCTAGTACAGTACGGAATGGAGCGGAATACAGCTTATGACGTTAAAGATATCTATAAGGGAAATATGCTAATGGACGCAACAAAAGGTATTGTTCATATTCAGGAAATCATGGAGTTAGTTATGCAATCTTTTGAAGCAGTTTGCGATGCTGGACCGCTAGCTAAGGAGCCAATGGCGCGTATGATTGTCAAGCTAACGGACTGTAAGCTACACGAGGATTCGATTCATCGAGGTCCGGCGCAGATTATCCCTGCCATGAGACAAGGTATTTTGTATGCTATGTTAGAAGCAGGTCCTATGCTTTTTGAACCAGTTCAGACAATCCGAATTGATTCTCCTGCTGATTATCTTGGCGTTATTAGCAAAACAATTCAAGGCCGACGTGGACAGATATTAGATACTTCGCAAGAGGGAGAGAATCTAGTTGTAACAGCTAAAATGCCTGTCGGAGAAATGTTCGGTTTTACTTCAGCACTTAGATCCGCTACTTCGGGTCACGGCGCTTGGTTCTTAGTTGATCAAGAATTTGAAAAGCTTCCTGATAACTTGCAGGAAGATATAGTTACGCGAATCCGAGAGCGAAAGGGTATGAAGAAAGAAATACCTAAGCTAGAAGAATGATAAAATCAAAAACAAAGATCTTACTTCGGAAAATCTTTGATATCTTGCTAATCATAACATTTAGCGGAATCGGCATTTATTCGATTTCCTTCTTCCTGGCAAAGCCGCTTTCCACCTCAGTTGCTATTTTATTATTAGCAGTGATTATTATTACGGCAATTAGCAGCTTAACCTTTTGGATAGGAATAATATATCTAGCAATCCAGCATATGAGGGGGATCCGGGGAGCTATATGGGGAGCGATAATATTTCTTATTCCCTTCATAGCCATCGTTTATTACTTCATTGAAGTACGACCGACGCTTAAGGAAGCTGATCCAGTAGCCCCCGCTTGATTTTTCAGAAAGATATTTTAACTAAGCAAGATTATTCTAGCTATGGAAATCAAAGACAAAAAGAAACTATTCGATGGTTTGCTTGTAGCAATGGTAGTCGGACTTATAATGTACCTTATTGGTATGTGGTTAACTACATCCCGTACAGGAGCTGGAGCGATGGGCCCAGTCACAGTAGTATTTATGGCAATTGCGGGGATTTGCGGATTCATCTTCTGGTTAGCTATGCTAATACAGACAGCTAAAGAGAAGAAATGGGCTTGGTTTGTAGCCATACTTCTAGTAAACATAATTGGAATAGCTTACTACTTTGCCGAATATAGGAAAAAATTGTAAGTATTTATTAGCGCAAAAGATATATACTTTATGCGCCTTTTTTTATTATGGATTTGGTAGCTCTTGCAGTAATACTAAGTGTTGTCGGCGTTTATATTATATATGTGCTGGTGATGAAGAAATTAGAAAAAAAGAAAACTAAGAAGAAATTGTAACAAATTCTTCGGGATAACTTGCCTCGTAAGCGAATCTTTCATATGGTCTTTTGATTTCTAGCTCAGCTTCGAAGTCTCGCTCGTAGTTAGGAAGAAGTTCACCGCCTTGCGTATTTGGCTGTACGGTTTCAGTTCCCACAATATTATCGTCTGCGTCATAGAAATCTATTTTGATCTTAACGTGTCGGGGAATTTTGTAGCCGCGATTGATGATTTTCCCTTCGCAGCTTGCTCCGTAATCGTTAGGTATATTTGGATCACCGTCAGTGTTCTCGCAAGAGATTGAAAGCACTTCTATGTCTACTTCTTTTTGCGTTGTGTCTGCGGGCGTCGTCGGTTGCGTTTGCTGTGACTGAGTAGTTGTCTGATCGGTAGTCTGTTGGTCTGTGCAGCCGCTAACTAGAAGAACGCATGCTAAAATTGCAATAATTGCTAGCTTTTTCATGTGATTAATTGGTGCTCAGAGAATAAAAGAGTTACGATTTATGTATTATCTCCAGCTCTGGAGCGAAGATTCTTAGATAAGCATGAGAATCAGATAATCGCTTCGATCCACTAAACGTCTTAAGGTGCTTCACTATTCCTTGTTTATAGGTCTCCTTCGCATTATCTAGCTTCCATATAAGCTCCTTCTGAGCGCTTGGATCAAATGGCAGGTTTACAACGAGGCCAGACTCGCTAATCTGCTCCTTCCATTGAGATGCTTTCTGAATGAATTCAATACACGCATCAGCTTCTTCATACATCTTAGTGAAGATGTTAAAATAACAAGGAATATCTCTAAAGTGCTCGTAATAAGCCGCTTTTGGAAAATTCACTCCCTTTACTCGAATATGACACATTGTGAAATTATGTTTCTCAAAAGAACCTGCATACTTCGGAACATCTGGATGACTTACAGTATTGATCCACATATCTGTGGACTGACATAGCGAAATCTCCGTTTCTGCCTCCCCTACGGATTTAGCTTTATGTATAAATTCTTCTAGATTTCCGGGCTTTCTCAGGAGTGAGTATCTTAGCGTCATAATTTAAGTCTATTAGCAAGTTATTTAAGCATTATTATCTTATCATTTAACGATAGTAAAATGTTTGGAAGAAAAAAAACCGATAGCACCCAAGAATTAGTAAATCCACAGTTAGCACCAGCTCCATCTCAGCCAACTTTAGACTGGATACAGCCAACAAAAGATGTTCATAAAGCGATCGCTTCATTTAGCTTATTTGAGCCAAATATGCTGCTCGAGCTAGCGCCAGAGGGTGTTTATATAACTCTTAAGGAAAAAGTAGAAGAAAAGGATGGTATGATGTTCCGGACAGATTATGTACTCGTACCGCAAGATACGATTATAGTACGAAAAGACAGATTTGAGATTCTGGATAAATACGTTGAGAGGTTTGATAGTATTATTACAAAACACATAGCACTGAATGATGATCGCGAAAATGATTCTCCTTCTTTTACTAATAAGCCATCTGAAATATTTAGATCAATATCCAGCGACGGGTGGGATACTTACTATCTGGGAGATCTCAGACTTCTAGAAGTTAAATCAGATGTATGTAATATTTGCGCGGACTGCAATGAACAGATAACTACTTGGAATCTATATAGCGGAAGCTACTCTCGAAACGAGAATGGTGGGGCCCTCAATGAAGTTAGAACGTTCAGAATCCACAATGCATTACAAGAAGTTCTAGCTAGAAGCAAAATGGCTATCATTGCTCTGGAACATCCCTGTGCCAATAGATCTTTAAATTCTATTATTTATAGAAATTATAAACAAGCAGCAGATCCACCTAAGCTAGAAGTTGTTTTTCCGCCAGCATACGCTGCTAAAATGAAGGCGAGCTATTAATTTAGTGGTTAAGTTCTGAGTTAGTCCGTAATAAAGCCATTTACAAAAAGAATTTATGCTAGTAAGTATTTGACTAAGTATGGTAAAACTAGAAGGAGAATTAGCTTTCGAAGCGCAGGAAGCCCTAGGGGCGATGCATGAAGGAATTGATATTGGTAAGCGGATAGTAACTGCGACGCATAATCTCGAGAATAAACTATTAGCTTTTGACTACGTGATGATGCATATTGAGTTCAATTACTCTCATCACGACGAGATTTACACTTTCTTTACGGAAATTTCCGACATTATCGCTGCGCTAAATAAGAAACTTAATAAGATTCGGCGCGGAGGGCTTCATTTTATTGCTGAAGAGAAAACTATTGAGAACTGGATTCTTAAGCATAAGTTAAGCGAAGCTGGGAAGAGGGTGCGCGTTTGGCATAAAATTATAGCTACGATTAAATGGGAAAAGCGCGAAGAAGTTTTGGTTAATAAACGAATAATTCGTCGGCTTAACGCTGACTTTCAGAAGTTGAAGAAACTCTATTCTGAAGCTGATCATCTCTTCTTAATTCATGAGGAGAAAGCTAAGATAACTGAAATTAAGCTAAAGCTAGAAGAAGACGAAGAGCGAGTAAAGCACATTTTGGAACAAGTTATGCGATTTATATTTACTTATGAGAAACTTCTGGGAGAGATGGTGCGGGAGTTAGAATCTAAGGATTAGACCAAAGAAACCCTTTTAACTTTTTCTTAGTTAAACTACTCATGTCAACTCTTATACATCTAGCTCCATCGATATTGGGTGTTAAAGAAGAGAACCTAGATTCGGTGATTAGCCAGCTTAATAAAATTCCTTATGTGAATTACCTTCATATTGATGTTATGGATGGAGAATTTGTTCCTCAGAAGACGATTTATCTTGATCCCGCAAATATCCGCAGACTAAGAGATAAAACACATATTCCACTAGATGTTCACTTAATGGTCGCTGAACCAGAGAAATATGTTGATGCGTTTGCAGACGCTGGTGCGAGCATGTTTACTTTTCATCACGAAGCTACTCGTTATCCAACGGAGCTGATAGATAAAATACATAGACGAGATATGTCTGCGGGAATGGCTCTCAATCCTAATTCTCCGATGAATACTATGTATCACTTGCTCGATAATCTCGAACTGGTGCTTTTGATGTCAGTAAATCCGGGCAAGGGAGGACAAGCGTATCTCAACCACGTTACTGACAGGATTAGAACTATGAGATCTGCTATTGATTCTCGGGAGCGCAATACTTTAATCTCAGTCGACGGTGGAATAAATTTAGATAATCGCTATTTGCCAATTAATGCCGGAGCGAATACAATCGTAAGTGGCTCGGGACTATTTTCTGAAGGGGATCTTTATTCTAATATTAGAAAGATGAAAGATCTAGTTCTACTCTGCTCAGATCACGGCGGATATAGACTAAAAGAAGAGCTTAAGACATTCCTGAACTCTGAAGGCTATGCCTATCATGATCTGGGAACTCACAGTGAAGAATCCTGTGATTATCCAGATATTGCGCAGGCTGCGGCTCCCTGGATATCTGCAGGACTCTATAAGTTTCTTGTTGCATGCTGCGGAACTGGAATCGGAATCTCTGTGCAGTTTAATCGCTATCCTAATGTTATCGCTGCTCCAGTTTACAGCAAGGAGGTTGCTAAACTAGCTCGGGAGCACAATGATCTAAATGTGCCTTGCTTTGGTGAGCGGACAATGGACTGGGAGGATTCTAAAAAACGGTTAAAGATCTGTCTTGAAACCCCTTTTTCAGGTGAGCCGCGGCACGCTAGAAGAATTGCTAAGATCGAAGATTGGCAAAAGATTAAATAATTCTACGTTCTTTTATTGATATGAAAAAAGCTGAGAAAGTGAGAAAATATTCTATGCTAATGTATCTCGGGCTGTTCTTGTTATTTCCGATATTGTTCTTTAGCAGCGCAGTTGAGGGGACGGCGTGGTTTCATGTTTTTGGGATTATGTCTTTAGTTGGGTCTGCGATTGCTATCTATAGCTTTGTTATGCTGCTGCGGGCCCGGAAGAAGCGCTAGGCTAAGGCTTTTAAGAGTTACTACTAAAATATTAGTATGGAAAAACTTATCGATCTGCTTTATGAAAAAGGGTTTCCGAAGTATGAGGAGATCAGCACCAGAGCGAACCATGGACGCGGTTTTAGAACTATAATTACTTCTGGAAAAGTTCCGGAGCTTACTGCGATCTTAACCTCAGCAGTAAAGGAATTTCTACTTATTGAAGGTCCGCAATTTAAATTATATATTCGCAATGCAGTACATAATGAGTTTGGGTATGATGAAAGTAGAATATATTCACTAATCGCTCTCGGAACTTCAGGTATAAAACAAAAGAGCTTACTTGAAGTTGTTAAGCAGAAAGTTCTAGTGACAGCGTACGATAAGATCATATTCAAAGGCATGAAGGGGCATGCGCAGGTACTTTATCTCAAAGAGCAAGACTTAGAGAAATTTATTCAAGGGCACACTGAAAAAGTTGTTATTACGCAGCTAAAGGTTAAGTTCTGATTAATTAGAAAAATAATTCATATTCTTTCGGTTAATCCTCGCTGCTCTTGTATGAGATAGCTAACAGATCGCGGTGCTTTTTGTCGCCTTCTCATCGTGTCCTTAGCTTTCGTATTCCAGATTCGAATTATCTCTTCCTCCGCGATGATTCTTATTGCTGAATTTGATGCGTCTTCTGCTAGAACTTCGTCGATTACCGCTACGCAAGTATGTATTGATCCATGTTTTTTATACGCCATCAAGTTTGCCCTTAAGCCTTTTTGGCATTGATTCAACGCTACTTCCAGGAGCTCTGCCTCTGATTTCAGCATATCCTCAGACAAAACTATATCTCGTTTATATCTTCCTCCGCCGTCGTATTCTCTTCTAACTACTCGATATAATGTCAGATTTGCTTCGAGACAGTCCATGCGTTGTTTGATTATATTATTCTTAAATAGATTTTGTTGGTGTAGCAGCAAGGTTGGCTCTGAAGAAGAGCTAAACTTTTAAGATTTGCTTATTAGTATAAGTTATGACACTTGCAGAAGTTCTTAGAGAAAGAGACTTTCCGTATTATACAACTGTATCTAGGGCACAAAAGAACAGACCTGAGCGGAGAGTAATGCTACCGAATCAGTCTCATAGAGTAAAGGAACTCCTCGCTGAAGCACTAACCGAAGTAATCAAAGAAGAAGGATTCTGTATTAATAGATCTATAACCGCTCAACTTACTGGAGAGTATCTTTATACATCTCCGAAATTGATTCTAGACAGATTGTCTCCAACGATCCATAAGCTGCAAATCAAGGAAGCTGCGAAGTTATTGCATACCACTAATCAATATGATAAATTAGTTATCGACTCAAGTCATGCACCGAATGAGAATTTATATTATCTTCTAGTAGAAGATCTCAAGAAGAGTTTGTTAGAGCGAGCTCGTTATGAAACAGTTATTACTGTTTCTAAGGACTTCGATGAACAATTTGATCAGTTACTATTTAATCTACATGAAACTCCACGAGATTTTAAAGCAATGAAAAAGTATTTACTTTATCATACTTCTATTAAACGCGAAGTTGTTCTTCATCTAAAGTTCTAAAGCCGAGACTTCCAGTGAATTATTCTGAGCATTTCCAAGTTGATTCTTCTGAAACTCGGTATTGAAGGAATTATCCAAATAGTCTGCTTTATCCAGAATGTGCTCTTCCATGTCATTGATGTGTAGAGCATCGATTCGGTAAGAAGGGTTCTCCTTTGAAACTCTCTCAACACCTTCGACAATTCTGTCTCCGCCAACTAGGAAGATGTCATACTTATGACATATTTCCCCTGCCATCTGGATGTGTTCTAAAAAGGGTGCAGAATTTGGGGGAAGGTTTCTATAGAGCTTAGTATGTGCTTCTGTGAGAGGGGCCTGGGATCTAAGAAATACTGCTTGGCAGCCACTTAATGTGCTGATAATATCTAGTAAAGTTTTTTCAGGCAATCTGAATGGAGTGCGATTTGTGGATATCTTAACATGCCGTCTAAAATCGCTCTCTGTTGGATCTATCTCAATATCTACATAAGATTGTCTAAAGCTTTCGTGTGGTAATCTCTGCGCTCCTCTTTTCTGCTCTTCTTCAAAACAATAATTCAAAGTATCGGCGATATGAAATGGTTTCATTTTAGAATCTGCTCTGTTTAGGATATTTAAGAATTTATATTCCCAAGAGTAGCATCTCTCCGATAGCTTTGTTGACTTCCCGCTGCGGCTCGAGAGCGTTACTAAGGTCTAAGTTTCTAATTCTATTATCTAGATGATCTATGTGCTTCTGGTTGCCGTAGTGTAAATACAGAATCTTGTTTTCGTGTTGTCTTTCGATCATGTCTAAGTTCATTATAAACTTATCATGGTTTATAACAACTAATGGAAAGCTAGTTCTGCCGAGCATGTCATTCATTAAGACCGGATTATAGGGCAAAGTTGTAATCAGCTGGTCCAGAAATACTGGCACATAAGGAATGTTCTCTTGCTTTTTGTAGATCTTGTTTTCTTCATATCCGCCGAGAATAAATAGAACTCCGGGGAGTTCTGCCATACTATTTGCTAATTCTAAAGCTTTTTAAGACTTACCCGAAAGCAAAGAACATGGGAAGAGTCATTAAATGCAGCTGGAGAAGTACGGATTTGGAAGGTCTAGAGCGGACCCTTGGCGGACCAGCGCATCCGAATATAAACGCAGATCTACGCGAGGATACCCACAAATACATAGACAAAGGCAAGGTTGTCGAAGAGAAATTCTATAACTTAGTTGTAAATTCGCCTAACATCGAGGCTATTTTTGATGAAGAAGGGGGAGTAGATGCTAAGTATGCTATTAAGCTGAAGGATTTTCAAGAGGCGGATCTTGATCTAACGAGCTTTATTCATAAGGCAGGCTACACGCATGATCATAATCGAAAACACCTTAGAGCGGTGCTGGTTCTGGGCGGACTGAGCACAGCTATAGCTGCGGGTTTAGGAGCTTATGCTTATTTTTCTGGAATATAGGTTGATATGACAAATAAACTGGTCAGACCGTTTATGGGAGCAGATCGTCTGCCGCATTATTCTCTCTGGAGTAAATCCGATTTGCTGGAAAAAGGTGATCTTAAGCAACAGCAGCTGGAGTATGAGATAAATAACAAATACGGATTTATTCATTCGGGTCACAGTAGGACTTTTACTTTGCATCCGAAGGCGCTATTCTATCGCGCTGAATCTAAGGGTAATAATTTCATTGGATTATCTCAATCTGAGCTTTTGATTTTCAATCCAGAGTTATCTGCAAGCATCTTTGATAAGGTCTGCGAGCTTGAGATAGGATCTACTGGCGCAGATTTATTTGCTATTGTTTCAGATATAGATTCAAAGAGTTTGCATAAGTTCGAGCCCATGGATTTTGAAACGCCGCAGGGAGTAGTGCCTTTTGCAGATACGTTTATGAACAGCAGTTATGAGCTCGTGATAGCGAAGATTGTACATTACAGTCAGGAAGCTGATCGTTGGGTTCCGCTGGCGCGGGAGAGCGTTAGTGATAAGCTAACTAAAAAGATGATTTCTCGTGATTTTCTGAGTATGACAGACGACGGTCTGGAGATTACTCAGAAGGCGCTTATGCGGTTAGCTAATCGGTATTTGCGGAAGTAAACCACTAACAATTTAAAAAAAGAAAAGGAGTTATTACTCCTCAAATAACTTGCTCAGTCCGCGTGGTAATTTCTTTATGAAGCTAATGATCTTGTCTAAAAGACTGTCGGCTTCGTCAGCTCTTTCGCTCAGTCCCTGAACTTGTTCCTGCAAATCAGTAAGCTCATCCTGAAGCTCGCAAACATCTGCACAATCTTCGTCCATGCAGTCTACTAATTCATCTTCATCATTATCAATTCCGTCTCTGCAATTAAATTCGCCGCTAATCGGGGCAGTAGGTGGTGCCTCTCCGCATGAGAGCCTATTCCCAGCAGAATCAACAAAATGAATATCGTCTACAACAATATGACCCCAACCGCCAGTATCTGTATCAATTATCTTCATGTAAACTTCTTGTCCTGCGTAATTTGCGACGTTCTGGGTTCTCAGATACCACGTTGGATTGTCTGCTCCGTTAAAGTCTGCTAGAAGACTATTATCGCTAGCAAGATAAAGATTCAACTTCAAATTAGAAGATCTTCCTGCTGTAATCCATGCTCTGAACTCATTAGTATTTTGCGGTAAAGTAAATGTGTCTGATTTAATTTCACTTGTTCTTTGATCTTCTGTCCCAGAAGCTCCACTAGTGCATGAACTTTCAGCTGCTGTTTCATATAAACGAGACCCTTCATGAGGCTGAACATTATCAGAAGCACAAGTAGCTACTTTCGCATTAGATCCGCCACTTATTACTGTCCATCCAGTTAAATCTCCAGTTTCAAAGCCAAGATTAGTGCAAATAGCTGGCAAAGGAACAGCTACTCCATAACTTCCCCCGCTGCCTTCGCTTGGTTCAGAAATAACTACTGCACCTGTCGCAGGTATAAACAGTAAACAAATGGCGATACTTATAATTAATAGTTTTTTCATAAAAATACCTCTATTTTAATATACATTGAAAATATTTAAGACTTGTTAGACTACAGGAGAGTAGATTAAGATTATTTCTCGCCTTCTGTTGCCTCAGCCTCTTTCATCTGAAGAAGTAAACCACTAACTACTGCTTCTCCAGTAAGTCGACTAATTCCCACTCCCAGCGGACGCCCGGAATAATTCACGTGAGGACAAACTAGAGAAATTTCATCTCCGTATTCTTGTTTTAAACATATCTTTGCTATTGCTATATGTAGACTATCGGGAATATAAAAATCGTGATCAAACGGGTCAAATTCTGCGTTGAATCTCCCTTCTAATCCTTCTACAATGAATGCTTTATGTGGCCAGTCCAGCACATCCTCATTTGGCCCTAATTTCTTGCTTTCTTCTAATTGAAAATCACTAAGAGTAGAAAAAGTCTGATATTTAACCTCAACCATAGCTGCTACTCTATCTGATGCGAGAGTATATTCTATCTCTACCATAATCTTACTTACAAAGAAAAGCTAAAAAAACTTGGGATTTGGGTCTGCTAGTGAAGGATGTCATCTCAAACTCTTTTCATTAAGTTTTCTTAATATCGGATAAATTCTCCGTAAGAAAGCTATAACTTTCTCTGCGTACTCTTTATCTAGTATATTTCCATAATAGAGCATGCCGTTTCTAAAATATCTTATCTGATCTGCAAATTGAACATCCTTCTCCTTGATGCCTAAGACACGCAGATATGATACCTCCGCTGCATGCGCACCGTTCCCTATCGCATTGTATCCGTCTAGGAGCATTTTCGCTCTTATGGATTCCATAAAAATATCATAGCAGTTTTTAATGATATTATTTATACTATTGTCTTTAATTCCTATTTTTTCTAGTAGCTCCAATAAGAAGCTATAGTTTTTATCTGACTCTTGAATGAGAAACTTCGCCCGTGATTTATCTGGAGCTCTTTTTCTAACAGTATCTGACCTTATGAATTCGTTGAACTTCTTTACTATTCTCATAACTCGACGCCTCCTGCGAGGATGATTCCATTGAATAGATTTTCTCTTAGGTGTTTATGAATTTTATTAAAAGACGTATAGAAGTTGATTCTTATTGTTCTTTCTAATAGTTTATCGAACTTAGTTAGATTGAGTTGTTTTTCTTTTCTTCCGATTGCAGCTATATCTATATCCGAAGTTATAATATCTTCTCCCCGAGAGTAAGAACCAAAGAGGATTATGGTTGCTCCTGCTAGCTCTTTTTCAAGGAAATCTGCTAGTCCAGATTCATAGATTTGTCTTAGATTATCTGCGCGCTTTAGTTGTGTTGTTTTAGGATTATCTCTATTCAGAGTTATAGTGTTTAAGTTTATTACCTTATCTCTTTGTATATTTATTAGATCTGCTTTTTCTAGGTCTTTTGTAGCTTTAGCTATTGCTGTTGGAGAGACACTTAGAAATCTAGCTATTGCTCTCTGATTTAGCTTAGAGCCTGCTTTTATGATCAGGAGTCTTAGGATTTCTGACTGTAATCTTGTAAACTTAAGTTTATACATGTCCATTATAGTTTATACGTGTAAACTATAGTTTATAAAGATTATTATTTGAACGCTAGTTTCTATTAGACTATCGATGGAGAGTTCATTTCCTTAGCTATTAAGTTAATGGCTCCGAGTGCTAGCTTGTAGAGCTGAAAGATTATCTGAGGTGAGAACTAGTTCTAGAAGTACAGGAAAATTATTAAAACGCATAGAACCGCAGCGGCTCCCTTCATAATCCAAACTACTTTCTTTTTCATTATTTCTTTGATAGCTGTTGGGAATTATAAGGGTTTTTGTTAAGTAAGGGCGACTAATACTCACGGTCTAGAGCTTCATTTGCGAGTTCATCTGCTCTTTGAATGAATTCATTAGTTCTTGGCCGGTGGGTGTAGGTTACTTCGTCATAGAATTTCTCTTGCTCTTTTACTAACGTTGCTAGGGCTCTTAACTTGTCGGCTTTTATTTTGTATTTGCCGCTTAGCTGACGTACAACTAGTTCGCTGTCTGAGAAGATACTTACTTTCTTGGTGAACTTAGTTCCGAGCTCTAATGCTTTGATTATTGCGCGATATTCTGCTCGATTATTTGTAGCTTTACCAATACATTCTTTGTGTTCGGCGATGATTTTACCTTGATCTAGGATTACTATTCCTATTGCAGCTATTCCTGGGTTCCCTCTGCAGGCTCCGTCTGTGTAGATTTTCATGGTGTTGCTAAGTAAGAAGGGGGTTAAAAGGGTTGGCTTGGGTTTGGGTGTTTGCTTTTTGGTTATTGCTGCGGTGCGGGGTTTGAAAATTAGATGTTTAAGGGTTTGTCTTAGAAACACGCGGCGGATAATGAATAATTTTAAATACGAAAGCTCCGCGCGCATGAGAGCAATCTGCAACAGTCTGATCTGCAGATATTAAAGCAAGCCCATTATTCCTTGCTATCAGATCATACAATTTCTTATCGGCATCAAAAGGCCGTGTAATTTCGTACTCTCTATGAAGCAACTTTATGCGTCCATTCTGTTCTAACTCCTTAAGCCGTTCCAATTCCTTCAGCGCGCCTCGCTTTTTTGATAAGGCGATCGTATCTATCTCATCTATTATCTTAGTCGGAATAACGAGACAAGAATTCTCAAATATCGGCGTAGGAGATAAAGATAGATCTTTACTCACAATCCCGATGACATATGCATTAGTATCGCATAGTAAATAATCGAATGCTGCTTCCTTGGGATTAAGAAGGATTTCATTAACACAACTTGCGCAGTAATAGCTAAGTTTATTTTCATTTTTATTATAATACGCTAATATCTTGCTGATATTCTGCTTACAGCTGGGACATGACACACTCAGAGTAGCAAATTTTTTTGGAAATGATTGCTCGACTTGTTTTACATTTGCCCAGTTCTTCCTCACAAAATCAGGAAATTCAAACGTTGGATAACGCTCTCGGAAAGCCTTTAGCCAATCAATCGCTTGAGAATTATTCGCACCTTTTCCGAAACTAATAAATCCTCCATTAAGAGGGAACCGATTCTGCTCTTCTAATTCCCTGACCCTACTTATTCGTATTTGCCTAGCAACAATTGATGCTAGTTTAGTAGCAGTTATTTCACTGTCTAGCGCTGCTTGGCAAAGATTCGCTATACCCCTCCGCTCTAATTTATCTAGATGATCTTTTAATTCGTTGGAGATACCATAATTATCTATCGCTAGCAAATAATCCTTATTCATAACTCCAGAATATTTTCTGATTAGCCGCACATAAGCAAGATCCATTAATCTGTTTAGATTAAAGGAACTAGTGGATATCTTAATTGCTGACAGAATCAGGTATTCTATTCTAATTCCATTCTGTTTCAAAATATTCGCATAATAGTTCAATTCCTTAAACGATAGAGTTTTTATATTCGGTTTAATCTCTTCGAATATATGTACCTTTGATTTGGGTAGCAATACTGAACCGAAAACAAGCGGCCCGAAAGGTTCACCTTTTCCCGCTTCATCAAAACCAATAATATACTCTTTCTTTAGATATAATTCATCTTCATTTATTGAGCGTGCATGAGACAAAGTACTTGCCGGCTCAGCAGAAGTCGCTACTTTAGTTAACAAAGAATTAATTGAATTGAAAAGCTCGCAATCTTTACCCTGCAGCAAGCAACGGCCAGTTCCATAAAAGATAATCGTTGACTTATTCTTATTCTCAATTACACTAATTCTAGCGAGTATATTTTGAGTTTCATCTTCAGTCTCTGAGAGTATATTAAATTCATTCTTAACTGACTCTTTAATCTTATCCAAGTCCTTAAGCGTATAATAGAATGTTGCTGAACTCATGTTAATTGGATAAGAAAAAGCAGCACTAATGGCATCATAACTTTCAGCAACCTCAGCGATTGAACCCTTTCGGGGCATCCAGTTTATCCGCCATCATACCAAACTGCTACTTTTACTAAACTAGGCCTCCTATTTAATAGTTTGTCTAGTGATCAAGTAGTTATTAGTTATAACTACTAATATATTGTATCATATAATTCTCAAAACTAAAGAAGAGGATATCTTCGGACAACTCTTCAGGTTCTACGTAGAATTAATAACTTTTTGTACTAAAAACCAACAGCGAATAAATGCTCTTGGAAATTAATAAATGTCTCTCGTATTTCATTAACTCCCCCTAGCACTTCAATTGCGTCATTTATTGCTTGATATTTTATTTTTAGGAGAGCCGGTAATTTCTCTTCTTCTAATTCTTCAATACCTACTTCAATGTATTTGGATAAAACAAATTCTAAGAATTCTTTTTGATTATTATCTAACGATGCAAATATATTTGATTGTGCTTTAGCAACCCTCTCTTCTCTTGAAATTGGCTTAATTGCAAAAGAAATGTATTCTAAAACATCAAATATATCGCTGTTTTCTGCATTTATTAATTGCTGTAACGTTTTTAGTTCATTCATGCCATAACCTGCATCTTCTAATTTTTTGAGAAGTGCTTTTCTAGTTTTTGGATCAGACCATATCTTTCTAAGCTCTTCTTCATCTTTGAAGAAATCAGGCAATTTACCATATATATTTTGTAAAAATTCTTCTGCGGAGATTGGTTTTCCATCCGCACTCCAAAAGGATGTTTGAGTCATATGTTGAATTTCTCTTTCTTTTCCATCTCTTAATCTAATCTTTAGTTTTTTCTTTTTTGGCTTATCTTCTTCACCATCTCCATATGGTGGTGTTTGCGTTCTAACAACGGGAGGTTTTGGATCAGTTGGTTCAGGGTCTAAGGGTTCACCATCCCATTCAGGATCATTAAAATGTTGGTAAGCATCAACAAAATCATAAATAGTAAAGAATTCTTTTCCTTCAAATAATCTCGTTCCACGCCCAACTATTTGTTTAAACTCGATTATAGACTTAATTGGTCGCATTAAGATGATATTACGTATATTTCTTGCATCAACGCCTGTTGAAAGCTTTTGTGAAGTAGTGAGAATTGTAGGTATTGTTTTTTCATTATCTCTAAATTCGCTTAGGTATTGTTCCCCCAGTTTACCATCATTTGCAGTAACACGCACACAATAAAGTGGGTCTTTGCTTTCCTTGTATTGATTGATTAAGTCTCTTACAGCAAGCGCATGGTCTTGTGTCGCACAAAAAACAATGGCTTTTTCTTTTTGATTGATTTCTTTCATGAATTGTTTTACTCGATCAGCTTCCCGTCCCTTAATCTCAATTATTTTGTTAAAATCTGCTTCTTGGTATATTTTTCCAGTTTCTGCTTCACCTTCAATTATTTTATCTTCAGGAGTATAAGTATAATCATCCATAGTTGATTTGATTCTTCTAACTTTGAAAGGGGTTAGGAAACCGTCATTAATTCCTTCTTTTAATGAATAAACATATAGCGGCTCTCCGAAATATTTGTAAGTATCAACATTGTCTTTTCTTTTTGGAGTTGCTGTAAGACCTAATTGGACTGCTGGTGAGAAGTATTCCATGATTCCTCGCCAATTCCCTTCATCATTGGCTCCACCTCGATGACATTCATCTATAATTATTAAATCAAAATAGTCTTTAGGGTATTCTCCAAAATAAGGTGTATCGTTTGGACCACACATGAAGGTTTGAAATATAGTGAAGAAAATGCTGCCATTTGTAGGTACTTTTCCCTTCTTTTTTATTTCATTAGGTCTAATTCTTACCAAAGCATCTTCTGGAAATGCTGAGAACTCGTTAAAAGCTTGATTTGCGAGAATATTTCTATCTGTTAGGAACAGAATTCTAGGCCTTCTTGTTCCATCCCGTTTTAAGTTCCACCTAGCATGAAATAACTTCCAAGCAATTTGAAAAGCAATAGTTGTCTTTCCTGTGCCTGTTGCTAGGGTTAAGAGTAGTCTGTTTTTGTTTTCTGCAATAGCATCTAAAACTTTATTTGTAGCAATTTCTTGAAAGAAGTAAGGTTCATATATTCCTCCCCTCGGAACTGCATTAAATTTCTCTTTCCAATCATCTTGCTTTTGGAATGTTTTATTCCATAATTCGTCAGGCGTTGGAAATTCTTTTATTAATCCTTCTTCTCCTGTTTCCATACACATTTGGTATATTTCTTTACCATTAGACGCAAATGTAGTTTGTAGATGTAGTTTTAATGCATAATCTTTAGCTTGTCCTACACCTTCACCAACTTCCTTTTCATCACTTTTAGCTTCCATGGCTGCAAGTTTTCTTCCTTTGTAAACTAAAACGTAATCAGCAAAGAGCGGTTTTGCTCTTCCTCTGCCTGTTTGAAGCTTTCCTTTAGTAATTGGATGTTCTCTGAGTATTTTGGAGCCTTCTATATCTCCCCAACCCGCTTCTTTTAGCTTAGGATCAATAAGCTCTGCTCGTGTTTGTGCTTCGTTCATGCTGACACCCCTATAAGTTCGCCCTTGAAAGCTTTTTGAAGAATTGATTGTTTGAGTTCTTCTAAGTTTGAGAGTTTTTGAGTGTATATTTGTTCTAGTTTTTTGGATTCTTGTGAAATAGAATTAAGTTTTAAGACTAATTTTTTTTGTTCATCAATTAATTTGGGATAGGAAATGTAAATATTTTCAAAAGAATAATTGTTAATTTGTGGAACTGAAGAACCATTATTAAGCGTACCCAAATCAATTCTCAGAAACCAATAATAAAGGAACTCTGAGTTTACTAATTTTGAAGGAACCAACGCCATAGTATTCAAATCAACAATAGTTGGCTTTACTATTTTCCTTCTTTTATTAGTAAAAATCGCACCACCCCTTTTTGAACAAATCGACTTGATGAATTCATGCAAATTTCATTACCCTTTAAATTCATATCAGCTACTTTTGTATATAAAATAGGACCTGAGGTCTGTTCAATTGCTTTTTGAATAGTGGTGCCACTTTTAAGATTACATACTTCAATGAGTTTCTTCTCTTCCCATCCTTCTCCTTTACTCTCAAAAACACTTTGCAAATAACTTTCAAAAACTTCTTTTGCATTCTTTAAGTTCTGTTCTGAGTTTTCTTTTGCTTTTGATATTTTTTCAAAAGCTTCATCTAAGATTTTGACTATTTGTTTTTGGATTGGTAGCGGTGGGACAGGAATATGCATGGTTTTAAATTTCCCCATAGAAACTCCTCCAATTATGCCTGTCATTTTTGATTTAAATTGGTCTTGAAAATCTGCTGTATGGTAGAAATAAAAAACATATCTGGGCTCCATGAAATCAAATGGTTCTAATGCAAATAATTTATTTACAAAACAAACATCTTGTGGGTTGAATGCTAATTTTCTACCTGCGCTTCCTCCTTCTGCACAAATGAAAATTGAATTTTTATGTGCTATTCTAAAATTACTTAATTCACTCTCAGGAATTTTTACGCCATTGTCATAATCAATTACGGAATCATAAGAAACATCTTTGGTAGCAATGTAAGGCATTCCGGAGTCAATGTTTAGGAATTTTTCCTTTTTGATTTTAGCATTAATACTATTACCGCTAAAGATGTTTCCAATTTTACTTAACTCTTTTACTTCCCAAGTCATATTATATTAACTCCTTTATTGATTTTAGAATGTCTACACTTGCTTTATCAAGGTCCGAGAGCTCGTTTAATATTTCTTGTGGTGCTCTAAGCGGTGCGTCTTCCTTCTTATTTGGATTCTTTACAGACAAATCAAATGTATCGGTGTTAATGTCAGCTACATTAACAGTCCAAGAGTTTTCTGAATCTTTCTTCTCTTTCTGTAATTCAACAAACTCTGCAAGATCCTTCTCATTCAAAGGATTAGTTTTGCCTAAATTTCTATCCAGATTTAGTTGATAATACCATATTTTTTTAGTGGAAGTTCCTTTTTCAAAGAACAATACTATCGTTTTAACCCCTGCGCCCAAGAAAGTACCCCTAGGCATATCTAAAATAGTATGTAAATTGCAATTTTCAAGCAACTGTTGTCGAAGTGAAACAGAGGCGTTATCAGTATTTGATAAAAAGGTGTTCTTTATGACAATACCGGCTTTTCCACCTGCCCTTAATATCTTTATGAAGTGCTGCAAAAACAAAAACGCTGTCTCGGAAGTCTTAATTGGAAAGTTTTGTTGAACTTCTGCTCTCTCTTTGCCACCAAAGGGCGGATTTGCCATAACCACATCATATCGATCTTTTTCTTGAATATCAATTATGTTTTCAGACAGTGTATTGGTATGAATAATATTTGGCGAACCAATTCCATGAAAGATCATATTCATAATTCCAATAATATAGGCAAGAGATTTCTTCTCTTTACCATAAAAAGTATTCTTCTGCAAGGTTTCTACATCATTTGTAGACAAATCTTTACTCTTTTTCAGATATTCAAAAGATTCACACAAGAAACCTGCAGAGCCAACTGCACCGTCATATATCTTATTTCCTATTTTTGGTTTTACAACCCTTACGATAGTCTTAATGAGTGGACGTGGAGTGTAGTATTCTCCTCCATTTCTACCTGCATTACCCATTTTTTGGATTTTTGCTTCATATAAGTGAGACATCTCATGTTTTTCAGCACTTGAGCCAAAACGTAATTGATCAATTAAATTTACCGCCTCACGCAGAGTATATCCGCTTTGAATTCGGTTCTTTAGTTCACTAAAAATTTCTCCAATCTTATATTGAATCGTATCTGCAGTTTCAGCATTTACTTTGAATTTTTTTAAATAGGGAAATAGCTTTTGATTGACAAAATCAATCAAATCGTCTCCAGTAAGTGCTTTATGATGGTCTAACTTTCCATCTTTACCCCTTGGAACAGCCCATACAGTCCATTGAAACTCAGGAGCAATTATTCTAGTATAGGTCTTTCCTGCTAACTGTGCAGAAGTTTCTTTTTCTTTTTCAAGATCATCAATGTATTTTAGAAATAAGATCCAAGAAGTTTGTTCCACATAGTCTAATTCACTACTACAACCAGCGTCTTTCCAGAGAACATCATCCACGTTTTTAAAGATTTGTTCAAACATTGCTTAATTTTTCCTCCATCATTAACTCAACTTGTCGTGATAATACTAAACCTAATTTCTTACATAGTTCGGAATATATCTGATATAATTCTGAATCGAGGCTAAGCGTTACATTTTTCTTTCCCATTTGTATACATTTGAAGATATTTGTAACCTTTTAAGTGTTTCTATTAAGTAGTAATTACTGAGAATACCCACACGAACCACAATCTTCCTTAGCAGCAGGACACCAATTCCTTCAAAGCATCAACTATCCAAATCATCCCCTCAGTATCCAAGCAGCAATACTTCTCTAAATCCTTACGAACCTTCAACCTAACAGCATCAGAAACAGAGCCATAAGTAACTTTAGCAAACGACAAGCTAGCCAAGCCACCATTATCTATCTCCAAACCCTCATAGCTCTTGCCAGTCACAGCAGGCAAAACCTTTTTCAAAGAAGCTGAACCTTTCTGCGAGCAGTCATAGTACCAGAACTTCTTAAACGGAACAATCAAATCAACGAACCGAGGTATCAAAGAATCAACCCATTCAGAGTATTCTTTCAACTCCTCTGCACCTTCTTTCAAAATCCGCTTCTCAAAGCTCTCATTATAGACTACAATGCTCCCTTCTGAACCAAGAACCTTCTTCAACGCCTTCATAAACTTCGGGCGAGGATCGCTCTTACCTTCATGCAAGAAAGAGATATGCTCAATAGAGCCATCCTCTTGAACTATATGTAAAGAAAACTGAAAAGGAATCTGCTGATATGGCTTTACGCCATCAAACAGCGGCAAGGCTGAATTAAACGTCTCAAAGTCCAGATAGTACAAAGGATATTTCAACCTGCCCAGAAACTTCTTCAATCCATTAACATTCAAGTGCGTTTGTTTATTCATAGCGCACCAATGCTGAACCTCTTGATTCACAGTTAGTTTAAAGTCCGAGGGAATCTCTGGCATAATCATTATTCCGCGATCAAGCAATTCAAAGCATTTCTTGCCGCCGCGATAAAGCTGTGTTACGCTATTCTTAGGAAGCTCTCCCCAACACTCAGCTTTCAGCGGGCAATCGTATGGATTCTTGCAGTGCTGTCCTAGCTTCGACTTCGGCCGATCAGCATTAATAACTTTAAACATATCATCAATCCGCTCAGAAATTCCTTCGCTAACCTCAGAAACCTTATCAGTAATATCTACTTGCATCATCAGCTTCTTCGGATCAATCGCTCCCTTACGCACATAGCTATTATCAACATGCATGACAAAGCATTTCCTTATGCGCAGGCCCGCCAATTCCCAGCAGTGCCGCTGAAACGAAACATCATGCAAATTAACATCTTTTACTTTTGTTCCGCTCTTTACTTCGATTATGTCCCACTTGCCAGCACCGACTGGATTCAATATATCTGTCCGAGAATACAAATTATTGATCTTAATTGCAGCTTCCAATAGTGGTTTCCGCTGCTCCAGAGCTTCCTTAGTAGCGGTTAAATTCTCTATAAAACCCTCCGGAAGCACAACCGCTCCGGGAAATAGCTTTTTAGCTTGCTTTTCAACTAAATAACCTTCTTCAAACCGATGCTTAGCAGTCTCATCTGGCGCCGGAATACTAGCTTTATCATTAATCTTCACACAAAGAAGACTTGGACACTGCAGTCCAGCTAGATACTTGGATTTTGAGAGTAGCTTGTTCATAAAGAATCAAGAAAAGCGGGACTTAAAAAGCTAGCGAGAGAACGTGAGTGTTTCGAGCGCAGCGAGCTAACTGCTTTCTTTTGGGGTACTGACGAATCGTAGATTCGGCAGGATATCTGAACTAGTTCAGATATAATGCCTAGACCTTTTCTTTAGAAATCGCTATGCTTAGAAACTATGGTCGAGTTTATCTATAAGATACATATAAATCTTCAAGGCCCCTTTTCTCTGCTATACTTAACATCTCCGGGCTTGCAATATTTTGTATATGAGTTACTTTTATATTATGGTCTTCTTGCATTATTTCCAGCATTCTATCTATAAGAAAGGAACCGAGCCCTTTATGTTGGAGTTCTATATCAATCATTGCATATGGAACGCTATCATTTTCTACCTCACAAAAACCGATTTGTTCCCACTTTTCGTCTACAGACCTTTCGAGAGATAGGTAGACATAGGGTCTGCTTTCATTGGTAATTATCTTCCCGATTCGTATAGTATCTATTTTTCCATCTTTCCGTGTAAAGGGTACATATTGCCGAATACTGGCATATCTTTCAGTGCCAAGATATTTTTCTTCTGGTGCTTCTATTTTTATGCATTCTTCCATTTTCTTACTATAGCGCCAATTAGTGCATTTAAAAGACTTTTCTTTAGAAATCGCCATGCCTAGAGCGAGCTGATGAGCTCGCGATTACTTCGAGCGGAGCGAGCTATATGCTTTCTTTTGGGGTAATGCCTAGACCTTTTCTTTTGCAAAGAAAAGGGATTGGCTGTTTAAAAAGCTAGCGAGAGCGAATCTAGGAAGCTAACTATTCCACTTTACCACAGCAGTCATATAAATACAGCCATCACAACTCGGCTCTCCTCCAGCCGCGCCAGTACAGAACAACTGAAGAGAAGTTGGTTCAGTATGTCTCAGATAAACAGGATCAGATGGTCCTGTCGGTTTCTCTCCAGGTTCAGCATCTAAATCCAGACTACAATAAGGAAATTGCTGTATAAACTTCAAATGCTCGCAAGCATATAACTCGAGAGTTTTAATCTGAGATTGTATGTCATCAACTATTGCTCGTTCTCCGATCATTAAGCAGTCATTCCACTCCGAAATCTCATCCCAGGGCTTAAGGGGTCGGCAACCAAGTAGTCCTCGTAGCCCATAAAAATATATCCGATTTAATTGAGTTAAATCAATCTGTAGATCTAAATAAGCAGTCCATGGGCTCTCAGTTAATCCTCTCTGTGCCTTTTCTTTGATATACTTGGATAACACTCTATCAACTACAGTAGGATGCAGCTCTGTAACAACTTCGAAAATTACCCCTTCGCCTTTCCCTACATTCTTATCAATTATCTCTATCAAATCTGCAGGTATCTCTTTATCTTCGATCATTAATCGAGAAAACTGTTGCCTTGCAGCGAATAACTCTGCTTCATCTTGCGTAACATCACCAAAATGTTGAAAAGTAACTTGTCCATATTGTGTTTCGAACGTGGTCTCGATTAGTTCCTTATTCATTTTTCTCAAAGTAAAGTAGAAAAGGGAGATTTAAAAGACTACCGAGACAAGGAGAGTTCAATCCTCACTCCACGAGCCTTGCTCAAAGATCTTCCGAGGTACAAAGGGGATATCTAACAAATCTACAAGCTCTGCATCTTTGCTATGACCAATCTGTCCTTTGTAAACTTTGTCGCCTGGAATAGCGAGCTCCTCTCTTTGCTGAAGAGAATATGCAACTGTAATTATAACCTCTCCAGCTCTACGTCCATAAACTCCGGACTCAGTTGTTACTTCTTTACCAGCTCTACTCCAGACTGTATCGCCGCGCCGTACAGCCGTTGGCTCTCCTTTTTTATAAAGCACGCTATAGCCATTTCCAAAGTCATGCACACCATTAAAGAGTATTAAAGCGTTGTTCATTATTAGTATTAATAATAAAGAGAATTAAAAGCTTACTCTTCGGAGCGAAAAATAATTATACTTCTATCACCTAATAATTATATGACAGAACTAGACATTATTCTAGCGAGGGTAAGAGCATTACACGACTATGGAGGACCAGACCCGCTAAGCTGGATGCAGCCCCGTAACTTAGAAGATGACGTTTTCTTCACCCAGAAATCAGCGATTAGCAAAGAAGATTGGGAGAAACTGAATGATCGAATAGCCGAGCTAGGAACTTTCTACAGCGAAGCAGAGAGACATCTCACACAGCTAGAAAGAACAATCTTAAATCTAATTCCCAAAGAAGGAGAGTTCCCACAAACACTGAAGGTTCAGGCAATGGAGATACTTAACAGAGAAGTTCCTTGGCGGGAGATGCAGACAGCTTATATTAATCTAGTCAAAGTTGGAGAAATTTATCCAGAACAATCGGAAAGATTCTTTCAGGTGATGATTACCAATACATATCAACCAGATACATATATTAAGAAAGCCTTCAGAACAGGCAATCAATAAAGAATCAGAGCGAGCTGATGAGCTCGCGAGTGTTTCGAGCGCAGCGAGCTATACGCCTTTCTCTTTTGGATGCCTAGTTTTCTCTTTCGCGAAAGAGAAAAATGGCTGAGCAACAACCTTTTATCTCTTAAATACATACAAACCATATGAAACTACGGCCATGGATGCTAATCACTGCAATAATAATCAGCGCGCTAATGATCGCCAGCATAGTTATCTTCCAATTCTACGATCGGGCATTAATCGGCCCGCGAGTAGAACAAGCAGCTGAGCAAACACAAACTCCCACTTATTCTGAAACACTGCCGCCAATTCAAAACCCTGACGAACCAACTATTCCTGAAGAGAAAGAAGACGAGTGTCAAACAGCAGAAGATTGTATATTAGCATGTACCTGTACTTGCTATGGAATAAATGAGAAATGGCCTGTTTGTGGAACCGATCCAATAGACTGCTCCCTAGAAGGTATTACTGGCTGTGACTGTGTTAACAATGCGTGCACAGAGATTAGAGAATAAGCTATTCTTCACTCCGAACAGCAACATAAGTCTGACCTTTCATAAACTTAAAATAATCGATAGGGCAATTGCAAAAAGCATCTTCCTTACCCTCCGCTAGCGCCGAGTTAACGTTTTCAATCTGCCAGCTAGATTTTATCACTTGCGGATCTAGCTTAGCAAACAGCTGATAAACCTCACAGGTTCTGAAATCACTGTCACCATCATAAGTACAATTCTCTCTTGCGCATCTGTTCTTGAGCATTCTTCCAAGCTCTTCACCAGAAATAATAATCTCTAATTTCTCTACCACAAGTAGAACTTAGGATAAAATATTAAAAAGCCTTCTAGACAGAACGGCAGCTTTTTATCTATACTCCTCTTACTTATTTATATGAAATACGCTGGCTTCTGGATAAGAGTTGTAGCAGCCTTAATAGATGGTTTTCTTTTAATGATTGTTGTCTGGCCGTTTTATATTTATGTTCTTGGAATAAGCATGTCCACTATGACAATATTTTCTAAATCTTATTTCTCAATGGTTCTGCTGGGATTAGCAATTGGATGGCTGTATTCCGCGGGAATGGAGAGCTCAAAATATCAGGGAACCCTGGGTAAGATGGCTGTCAGTATCAAGGTAACGGATATGAACGGTAAGCGGATCAGCTTTGGAAAGGCAACTGCAAGATTCTTTAGTAAATACCTCTCCGCAGTCATATTATATATTGGATATTTTATGATAGCTTTCACAAAAAAGAAGCAAGGCCTTCACGATTTAATCGCAAATACTCTGGTTGTTAAGAAAGCTGCCTCTAAAAAGTAAGACCTCATAGTTAGGCAATAGCGAGGTTGTAAAAGAGCGGGAAAACTGCAGCTCCTACGGCAACAGCTCTGCAAATTCGATCAACATAATGCTCAAGAGGTTTATCATGAGTATAGCCCATCAACCGCCAAAGAGCTATAATTGTTTCATCATCTTCGCTAAGTTCCCAAGCTTCAGGCATATTTTCAACAGTCAGACGCTTCTCAGTATCAAAAATAGCTTCTAAGTTAGGAGCCCTTACTCTAAGCTCGTAATAATCTAGCTGTGATAAATCCTGAGTTGGGAGCGGTCTGCCCCTTCCAAGAGTCATTCTCGTATCCAGTCTCCATTCTTTAAAACTATCCGCTAGCGCAGGTAGATAAACTCGTCTCCAAGCGTATTTAACTAAATCTGTCATAATATCACTACTTGCTGGTGCATTTAAAAGAGTTTTCTTTGGGAATAGCCAGACTTCGAGCTATTCTTCCGCTAAAAGATTGCTCAGCTCTGAAGTTACTGTACCGATAGAATACTCCCCGAGAGCTTTTCCGTGGATAAAATTACCTTCGAAATCCGAAGTAAATGGATTATATCTCTCAAGCGGAGTCTCAGATCTAAAATAAAGGATTGTACGTGTATTCTGAGATCCGATCTCGAGGATTATTGGCACTCCTCCGCTTTTGAGCTGGTAAACTAACTTCAGCGCGTCAGGAATTTTTGGTAAACCTTCTTTAATAATAACATAATCTCCCGAATCATTGCCTACAGGGATTTTAGCGCCTTTAGCCCTGCGAATGCGCTCGACAGAAGACAGCACCGGCTGCTGATTCATCACATCGATCAGGCCCTTAGCACTCTGTTTTAACAGTTCGAGAGAGATTTTCATAAGCATTCAATAAGAGTAAATGTTAAAAGAGTACCTAACTAAACGAAGTCATGGTAACTCAAGAAGAAGCTCAGCAATATCTCGGAAGAACAAAGATAAATGGAATAGATGGATTACTAATTGATAACAGAGGCGCACTACAGCACATTGCGTGGGTAAGGGATCCAACTCCGAATATTAACAATAAACTAACTATATACGCCAGACTAAGAAGGACTACAATTCCTTACGAAGCACTAATGGTCGAAGATAATAAGCTAAAGGTAGAAAAAAGCGTGTCGTTCCTATATATAGATTATCAGGACTCCTTAGCATTCAAACAATTAGATGGTTTACTTGAAGCCGCGGGTATATCTAAAGATAATCCTTCAGAACTTCCGACCATGCATATCGGCTTTCCCGGTTTTGAGTAATTCGAAGAGAATTAACAGCAAAATTTAAAAGCATCACTAACTCTATCTTATCGATAACGATGGTACCTCCAAAAGGGATTAGTACAAATGGAAAAATGATTGATCTTGGCTATTTCCCAACCAAGCAAACGCATAAAGTAAGGATTTAATCAGTAATTTCTTCTCCGCTAGCTGGCGCAGAATATATTCTACTTGCTAGATTTAATCCAACTTCAACATATTTTATTTGATCAGCAAAACTTATCTCATCAGAAGAAGCACTAATCTCTTCTATTTTCGGCTTAGGTGGCTCGCGATCACAGAAACGATCTTTAATATATAGTGCTACGCTTGCTGTGCCATCTGCTTCGTGCCCAAGATATATTTTAACATGTCTAGAAAGCAAGCTGTGCACTTCAGATATGTATATCACATCTGAAAAATCGTGGGTATGATCAGAGTACACTCCTTCGACTTCGTACAGAAAACCACTCCCTAATCTGGTCTCTCTTATCTCCAAATCTGCAATTTCATGATCTGAATCGAGTCCGTGCTCGAAGAAATCTTTTACTAGAGCTCTTGTTTTGTCGTCTAAACCATCGGGTTTCATATTAATGATTTATTACAAACGCAGGAAAAGCGTCTCGTAAGGGAATTCAGGCGTGCCGTTACCTACTTCATCTCTTACGTACAGTCCTTTATCTCCGTGGAAGGCTAGCTTCATCGGCAGCCTATCACCGCGAACGCTAAACATCGCATAATCCTCTATTTTCTCACCTTGATAAATAATTAAAATAATTTGTCTATCTTCATCTGACAGTTTTAATCTCTTAAATGTTATCCGCTTGGAAGAGTTCCAGTCTGGCTGTATTCCTTGACTGAATAGTTCTCGCTCTTCAATCGTATTAGCGATAATATCTTCTGCCTTGCTCGCCGGACGAACCCAGCCAGTAATTAATTTATCATAGTGCTCTAGGGGCATAGAGTGGTATGTATTAAATCCGTGTCTGTAATACATTTCCAGCTGCTGCCCTGCTGATCCGAAAACTCTCTTGGATCGAGTAACAAAAGAATCAAAATTACTACTATTTAGCTCAAATACATCTAATCCATTTACTAGCTGAACTAAGCTCTCGTGATTCATATGCTTCCCTTATTCGGAAACCTTAAAAGACCACCGAAAACAATCTAACCTTAACGCTTTATGTTCTGCCCCGCTTCCAGAAAGCTAGCCGCCATCGCGGCTTTGATTGCGGAGATTCAGCAGGCTCCTTCAGCTTAAATAAACCACTTAGTTCAGCGCGCATATCTCCCAAATCCGAAGACGGCAATTCTTTTATTTGCAAACGATAGTCATTAAAACCAAAACTCCACCTATACCCTTCCAGCTGTTCTGCGCATAATAAATCAATATACATAAAGCTATTTTTCGGAGGATCTACCTTAATAACTATTGGAGAAAGCTCACTACCATCATGATATCTAATTTCCATCGCCTTCCCGCGTCCTTTCGCAATTCTTAACCGATAGTAACTTCATACTGATCGTTCGCGGTAAATGATTTACCTAATGCTTTTTCTAAATCCGACCAAGTAGTCAGCTCTTCCTCAGCTAGCACCTCCAGAAGATCCCTTGCACATCCAGCTAAGTACTTCTTATCAATTTTCATATTAGTAATCTTAAGGAAAGAATTAAAAAAACTACTGCGATTGACCAGTAAGAGCCTTATATCTACTAGCAATGTACTCAGCAGGACCAGCTATATCCCTTTTCTCAAACCAGCTAATTTCTTCAGGAAGGATATCTATGAGCACTCCGCTACGACTAGCTCTCGGCGTGGAACGCTCATACATTAAGCGGGAGAAAACACCAAGCATAACACTCTCCACATTATCTTGAAGTAATTCATGAGCTAAAATAATACCGTGCAGATTTTCGAATCCGCCGAGCGTCGGCTCTATTACTGCCAGAGTAGGAAGTCCTCTCTCTCTGAGAATCGGATTAACATCAGTTGTAACTTTCGCTCGTGCTACTTCTGTTGTTAAAGATATTCCTTGCTTCTTTAGATAATAAGTTAGAATAAAGTACTGATCATTATCTGGCTCTGCAACTAGCATATATGGGTTCTTCATAAGTTCACATTATTAAGAACTCTTAAAAACTTATCGAGAGCGCTGCGCTCACTAATGAACAATTTGCCCGCGCTCGATCCGGTAGTTCCACCAACCCCTAAAATCTTCTTCATAATTGCGCTCTCCGATATCCACAACCATTCCGTCATCAAAACATTCCCCCGATAAATAGTCCATATGACTCAAAATATCTGCCAACTCTTGCGAATTCTTTATTTGGTAGGTATCCCCGATGGCCTTAATCAGACGACGATTATTCCTTACAATAGCTGCGTCTAACGCCAGATTCAATTCAATACCTCTACTTTTTTCACTTACTATATGCCTCGATACTATCTCATCCAGCTCGCCGAAATCTTGAGTGGAAATCAATTTCTTCACATATTTCGACAGTCGCCAGAACATATTTAAATTATAATGCCCTCTTATCGTCTTAGCAGTAGCATAATCCCCTTCAGCAATCATACTTATCACTATACCCTTTGCATATTTTGTGAAATCTTTATGAGAAAGCTTTGTCTCGGTTCTGATTGCATCAACAGCTTCAAAATTAAGATCATCTAAGCAAGAATATATTCTAGCTCGTATTGTTTTTTCGTTATTGCTAATTTGTTCCATCTTAAAAATCAAAAGATTAGTTAGGTCTCTCCTTTAACTTATGGAAGCTCATTTCTAGCGGAATACCTTGCTCATCGCGCATTTTATCTGCTTCGAATGCTTGATATCCAAATTTCTCGCCTCGTCCAGCTTGATGGAACTGCAGATGTATTTCACGATTATCAATCTCCATTGATCCAAGGTATGTTCCATAATGATAAAACCTATCTCGATTTAGTTTGACAATGCTATGCTTCGCTGCTTCTTTTGGAATTTCAATAAAATATCTTCTTAAAACTAGCTCCATTATCATGCTACCAATATAACCCGGTCTATCTGAAGGGACAGCTACATACTGGTTTACAGGTAACCTAAATTTATTAGCATCGATTATCCTGTGCCAAAGACTGTCTGCTTTTTCTCCCATCTCAAAAAGGAAAGCGACTGTCCCAGAGCAATTGGAAACAATATTTGTCTCAGGAATAATCGGAAGATCAGCAAAATGAAGATTATCTAATAAATACTCAATTTTATTCACAACTGGAGATTCAGCTACTCTACGTGCTATCTCCGCACCGATTACAGATTGAATAGTCATATCTCTAAATATAATATATAACTTAAAAGCTTTTTCCTACGAAATCGCTATACTCAAAACTTAGAAAATAAAAAAATAAAGAGAGCTAAAAACTCTCATAAAATAGTATAAAAACTAACTTAATTAGTATCTACTTGGTCGTCTCTTAGCATAGCAGTCTTTACAGTAAACCGGTCTTGGATTACCTTGTGCGTCATTACTTGGTTTGAACGGAACTTTACAGTCCTTTCCACACTCTGAACACTTTGCGTCAAACATCTCTCGCTCGCCGAAATCTTTTCGGGGAGCTCTATCGAAATTTCCCATATTCGTTTCCTCCTTATCTTTGAGGAAACTAACATCTCCTCTAATAATAGCTTATTTTCGAGCATTTAAAAGGTTTTGCTTTAAGAAACGCTATACTGCTCTGAAAAGTGAATCAAGTGATGTCTTAGACGTTGAAGAGTAATTTTACTCGCTTGATTCAAATTCTATGTCTAATTTATCCTTAAGATCTGGCTTCGATCCGATAAATTCGGACCACTTATTAGGTAGCTGGCCGAGAAAATTATTAAGCGTCGGAGCGCGTCCAGCCCAAGTATTATGCGCTTGCATTTCATAAGATAAGTCCTCAAATACTTTCGATTTCCTAAGATTTTTATAAAACACGTCTGAGAATAGCGAAGAAATTACTTCTGCGCCCAATTCTGGTTTTTCTTTCAAGACCGTACGAAGTAAGATTCCATAGTTCATACCCCTGCTCCGCCTTCGAGCACCCACATAAGAACCAAAGTCATACGCAGTAGTTTCAAATAATTTGCTATCCATAATAACCACTAATCAAAAAAGCATAAAAAACTTACTAACGCGCGCTGTAAAGATGCGTAGCAACTGGGAGTCCAAGTATCTTAGCAGGAGTATTTCCTTCGAGAAACATGACCTCGCTTAATTCCTCGCTCCAGCTAGTATATATCTCCAAGCTGAAACCGAGACCCCATTCCATTTGATCACCTCTAGCTATTTGTTCCAAATTCACAGATATGGGGCGGAGTAATAGAGCTGAATCTTCAGCGCTTTCAAGCTCTATCTTAACTGAAAAATACTTAACTTGTTCTTTGAACTTACTCGAAAGCTTCTGGAAAGTATCCGTAGCTGAAGCTAAGACTCTCAGATCCATATAAATATAAGAAGCAGCTTCTGAGCTATGTACTATGCCGCGCCAGTAATGTTTCATATCTGCAAGCGTAGCGAATATTGGCCTAGTTACATCTCCATCTTCGCGTCCAATAACTCCACTAAGTGTTAAATTCGGACGACTAGGACTCTGAATCTCGAGCAACTCCATATTTATATTATGGCTACCATATCGATTCATAAGAAACTCTAACCCGCTTGGCAAACTCGGTAGTTCTATAGCAGTATTATACATATTCTACTATCGATAGTTAATCTTAAAAGACTATTTACAGAAAATTATTCACGTCCGGAGGAGTTAGAATATTATCAAAGACTGTGGCTTCGTACTTTATTTTCTGCATTACTACCAATAATCCTTTTGGCGAGTCTAATTCAATTTACTTTTTGTGTGATATTGAAAGATTATCTGCTCTAAGCAGAACAAATTAGCAATTATTCCTCATCAATCGGAATTGAGACTGTCTCGTACTCTGGATCAAACCCCTTCCCGAGCATCCATAATCTTGCCTCATCCCCAATAGTAAAATTAGGAATAATCGATGGAGCATCAACACTAACCTCTCCAACTCCGTGCATATATACTGTATTTTCCATACTCCTTCACTTCAGAGTAGTATTTAAAAAGTTTGCTTATTTCGAAGTAATATGGAAATCAATGCTGAGTACCTCTCGGAAACAGATCGCATAAAACACTCTATAAATATTAGCACTTTAGAAGCTGTAATTCTAACTCCCGCAGATTTCGATCCGAGCAAGGAAACAACATTAATATTTTACCTCCGACAGGAATTATTAATTGCTAAATATGTAAATCAACAACAAATAAGCTTTAATCAATGGCACGATAGCGGAACTATTGCGAATCCAGGTTCTGAACTAAAGTTCCGTAGACGTATTAATAAAATCAGACCTGCTATTCCAATCATCTTATCTAAAGACGAGAGATACAATCTAATCTTGCCAGCTACTCTCCTGCGCGGCTTAATTTAGTCGATTTTTGCTACTAGCACAGTATAGTTCTTTCCAAATTTCTTAGCACACTTCGGGCAAGTCGTATAGTAAAAATACAGCTTCTTGAGCTCCTTTTCCTTGGACTTGACAAACTCATTCATCTCTGCGATCCACTTCTTCATGTTTTTATATGATCCTTCAAATACTTTCGTTAAGTAGGTTCCGGATAGCTTGATATTTTCAGCGCCTGCGACCTCTTTTGTTACAGATATATACAGATCCACGCCCCACTTTGATTTTTCATCTGACAAAAAAATTGGATTCTCATCCTCCGCATCAGCAGCCTTTATTTTAGTCATATTCTTCACAACAACCTTCCCAAAATTCAGGGGTATGTGAAACAAGCTAGTAACTTTATCTTTAACAAATAATTTATCCTTCCACGTAATCTCCTTTTCATCCCACGGCTTCGGATCGAACCGCTTGCAGCAAATTGCCTCTTGAGAATTATCTTTAGTCTCAGTAGTTTCTTGAGAATTATCTTCAGTTTCCATAAAATATCTAAGAAATTAAAATTTATAAGACTAACTATATTAAATTAAACCAAATCTTAATCTAATGTCCTATATTTCCGCTAATAATCGCCATTTCAGCAATTAGGATGTTGCGCTTCTGTCCCTTTTGCGGAAAATACTCCAAGAACGCTTTCGCTTAGCCTCTTCTTTAATTGCATACTTAGATATTCTTCGAATCTGCTCAGTACTCATAGCTAGCGTCTTTACACTTAATGTTATGCGATTTAAGATCATATCAATTCTGCGATTAACAGAATGTAATTCATACCCCAGCGAGGTCTTATTTACGCTATCAATCTCGCTTAACGCTTTTGCTGCGAGATAGGGTGTTAACCGCTTCTCGATTTCTACTTTCTCCTCCTCGAGCACCGCTAGCTCTTCAAACTCCGCAGTTAAGCGCTTTGATTTCCGATTATCCTCCTTGAGATTCTTGATAGCAAGTATAGATAACTTTTCGTCTTTGAGAATATCCCTAACTCTCTGTAGATGCTTATGTTCCATAAATATATATCATTAGAAGTTGTATATAACCTTATTTATTAACCATTAAACCATTTAACAACCAGAACAACAGCAATAAAAAATATAGCAACTCTCGCTATGCCTAATGCAAATTCAGTATCCATCGCTCGATTACTTAACATAGCCAGCAGTCATTTTAGCACTGAGAACTATTCCAATAATTCTAAAAATATATCCAACGAGGGGAATAAATCCGAGTATAGCCATTACTAGCAAAATCACGCTAGTAGTTACCTTCTGCTTCTGGACTGCAAACAAAGCTATCAATACTACTGCTACAACTGTCGCGCCACTAAGGAATATGATACTAATTAGCGGTATCAAACTTAGCGCGAAGAGGATCAGAATTACTATTGATAATACCTTAAGGACTAATGCTATCGAATCATCCTTCTGCTTATTTGCCATATATGAAAGAGTCTTTCCCGCTATTTAAATTTAACTACTTTCTAAATCTAAAACCGCAAATATTGGATAATGGTCTGAGACAGCAGTGGTTTCTTCTTCAGACAAGTTATATTCTAAATCAAATCGATCAATTCCGTAACCAAGGATATTATCGCTTAAATCTTCTGTAACAATTATGCGATCATAAGCACAATCCGTGGATTTTGTCGTGGTATCCGCAGTTTCAGGAACTATCCATTCCAATTCAGATAATTCATCTTTCTTATAATAGCTGCAATCGGCATTCAAATCTCCAAGTATTATAAATTCTGTCTCGCCAGGAAAGCTTTGTTTGGCATCTTCTAGCACATATTCGAGATTAGCTATCTCACTTTCAGCATCCTTCGGCTTAGTATGGATTTGAATTATTACAAAATTAAGATCTCCAGAAGCAAACTTAGCCACGAACGGCTCCCGCTCAAATACATCCTCCGGGTCATCATAGACATAAGAACTAACGTAAGTTAGCTTTCGGGGATTGTAGATGTAGGCATATTGCTCCTTGCTCGAGCTTCTCCCAAGACGGTCGCTAATAACATATTCCTGCCCCGGCAAGCGCTCTGCTAACGAAGGAAACGCAGTGTTAGACTTGTCTCTTATTTCTTGAATAGAAACGAGATCATAGTCCTCGAGAATATCATCAAGAACATCCATAACCTCTTCTTTGCCAGCTTTTGTTTTACCAAAGACTTGGATATTGAAATTCCCAATAACTAATTTGTTTGAATCATTAACGAACTCTGAAAAATCTTCTAGCAATTCATACTTGGATTCTGGCTCGATAGAGACTGCTGTAGCTCCGCCAGTTATGCCTGCTCCGGATTGATCTATGCAGCCGCTAACAAAAATAAGTCCGATAAATAGAACTATTACTATTGCTGGATTCAGTCCCAAACGCATCTTATTCTATTTCCTTTATCTATTTCTTCTCTCTAAGAACCATCGGTCGTCTAGTCATTGTCTTCCAGAGAAATCTCACTCTGTAATTTAGTGCTCTTGATAAATTCTCTATCTTTCTAGCGTCCTTAGCCATTGCATTTGAACCGATGTCTAGCTTTTTTGCCCATTCTCGAAGAGATTTAGCTTGAGCTACAGGTAGGCTCTTTGCTCTTAATCTAACTTTAGACACTTCTTTCTTAGATAATATACTTTCATTCCTTAATATATTTGCTTCGTCCTTTAATCGATCTGAGAATTGTCGGGCCATTATTGCTTCCCTTTCGACCTGCTTAATAAATTCAGGATTCTCCCTTGAAGCAATATATATTTTTGCTGCAGTAATCCGTGTTTTTAATTTTTTAATTGAACTTACTAAATTACGTGCGTATTTCTCGAATTCTTTAGCTTCAGAATGCTCCTTCCACAGTTTAGTCACTCGAATATGCAGATAATCTGGAAGAACTATGCTTTTTCCGCTGAAATCATACTCATATTCTCTACGGGTCTTTTTACTCTGCTTCGGAAGCGGAGCCAATACAGTTGGCAGTTTTACTGTAGCTGGAGTCGATGTCATACTCTTTGATTATACTTACTTAAATAAAAACCTTCCTAGTTTCTTAGTGAACCATCAAAAAAACCGCTAGCGCCGCGATAAAAACCGTCTCAATAATCCCCCCAGTCTTAATAAAACCGCGAACTCGTCTCTTATGAAGCGGATGCAAGGGAGCTATTCCTTGCACAGTAAAGGAATCAGCTAGCAAATGTGAGCCGTATCCAATCAATAGTCCCATCAATAGCAAGTTAGGAATTGTAAAATATTTAGAGATAATAAAATGAGCAACTAAAAATATTCCTAGCGGAATCCAAATCGAGTGAAATATCCCTCGATGCTTATCAATAGCTCTCGCAAACCCACTCATTACTTTGTGCTTATGGCTCATCATACTTTCCGCTTGATCAATATCTGGAAGAAGAGCTCCAAAGATGAGCGTTCCTGCGAATCCTAGCTTCAATAGCCAATTGCCCGCATCGAAATAGTCAAAATACAACGTGCCCAGAACGATTGCGAATAGAATATGAGTATGACCTTTCATAGAATAGAATCAACTCCGAGATATAAAAGCTTATTTACGTATGACTTTTTTAGGTCCACGAATTCTTGGTTGAATGCTAAAGCCGGTAACTCTAAATCTACCGTCTCTAGAATCTGGCGGTGCGCTGGTAATTAATAAAGTATAAGATACGAATTCGTCATTAACTCTATAGGTTCCTTCCAAATAGCTCAATCCGTTGCCATTAACAACAAATGAAGTAGTTAATAATTCATAACCCTTTACTCGCAAATTATCTTTTCGATAAATCAATTCAGTAGTACTATCTGCTCGCCTAGCTAATAATTCGAGATTTACTGTATCTTGTGCAGCTAGCACTTTACTCTCCGGCGCTAGCACTCCACTTCCGAAAGCGTTGTCTATTCGAACCATTAAGACATCTTCCTCCAAGGTATGATTAGAACTAAGAAATTCTTCTATTAAATCCTTATTTAGAAGGTTCTTTCGATATAAATGCGCCATAAATAGCGATTCTAAGCAAATTCTTTAAACCTTTCTCTATTGTTCTCCGCTCAGATAACTTATAAAAACCACCAATCAATAATGACGCGAGATTTCTAACAGATCAGAAATCTTCGTACCCATAATTTACGCGAATACCCGCTCAGCAGTTCTCGTTTTTGTTCGTTCGTTATATTCTTCCAGAGTCATCGGCAGAGGTCCTGCAAGAACTACTGTTTCTGGAACCCAGCCAAGCCGAACGTCTAGCTCGCCATGAATAGACCCTTCGTAAAGCACATCGTACCAATATTCACCATTATACTTCTCGACATTCCGAACGGTTACGTGCGTACCTGGACAGCCACGCAGATTTATTAAATAATGTCCGCCAGCGCCTTCGCCACCCACTTTCGACCAGAGTTTTATGCTCTTAGTTACGCATTCATTCTTTATCATTCCACTAACATTAGCTCTTGGGAAACATTTTTGCTCACCATCACATGCGGCGTAATCGAATTTACGTAATGAATTCAAATTGTTTTGCGGAAAGAAATCGCAACCATCTTGGCAAACATTAAGTAAAATATACGTGAAAGTAGCCGCTATAATTACAGCTAAAATAAGATAACTAAGCATCCAACTTTTTCGCATACCTACTGCTCAGAGGCCTAAACTTAAAAATTTATCTTATTTGAACTTCTTCTACATACTGCTGCGCTATTTTCTCAAATTTAAGAAGTTCTTCCTCGCTGAAGGGCTCAATATTCATAAATTTCACATCAAGAGTATTGTTAGGAGCAAAGCTCTGGATAAAATACCGCTTAGCTCCCTTAATCTGTTCACCAATAGAAGCGACTTCCTCGGAAGTGTGGATCGTCGGGATTACAGTAGTTCTGAATTCATAGTCGACGCCAGACTCCATTATCAGCTTAATACTCTCGCGAATATTATCAACGATTACCTCTGCTCGAACTACATCTGAATAGTTCTCAAAAGAAGCTTTTACATCCATAGACCAGTAATCCACTAACTTGCGGGTATTGAGTTCAGAGATAAAGTCTGGGACAGAACCATTAGTATCTACTTTTGTTATAAACCCCTCTCGCTTCAATGCGCTAAGAATTTCAATTACTTTATCTTTATGAATCGCTGGCTCGCCACCAGTAATCTCAACAGCGTCTATCCATTTCTTGCGAGATTTAAGGTGAGTCAGGACCTTGGAAAAAGGTATTTGAGGTAGAGAAGCAGAATTAAGAACCAAATCTTTATTATGACAAAATCCGCATCTGAAGTTACATCCAGCTAAGAAAATAATCGCAGTTACTTTACCCGGCCATTCATTCAAAGAAGACGGTTCATATCCATCAACAAGGAGCTCCGTTCCCATTACTAAATCCTGTCAATTTCTCCTTATCTGGCTCGTCGCCTGTTCTCTCATTTGGGAAGCTATGTGCAAGAGATTTTGCTTCTTTAAACTCCACTCTGTGCTCGAACTCCTCTTGCTTCCCCGGATGCCACTGTCGCGTTGGGCGATAGTAACCAACGATTCTACTGAACACTTCACATTCTTTACCACAAACATTTACTTTCGATTCGTTTGATTCTGTCATTTTTTTACCTCTATTGGCGCTAGCTTAGCAGCCTCAGGAGCATGATGTGGACAAGTAAAGTGCCGTCCAGAAACATATCCATGATCAGGACAGATGCTAAAAGTCGGCGTGATTGAGAAGTAAGGTATTTTTGTATTGTAAGCTATTTTCTTGACGAGTGCTCTGCAAGATTCCCAGCTGCTCAGCTGTTCACCCAGGAAAGTATGGAAAATCGTACCGCCAGTATATAAATGTTGGATATCATTTTGATGCATCAAGGCGGATATCGCATCATCAGTATAATCTACGGATAATTGTGTTGAATTAGTTAAAAATGGCTGATTCGTACCCGAAGTGAATATTTTATCGCCATACAACTTCTTATCTGCCTTAGCAAGTCGATAAGAGCAACCTTCAGCAGGAGTAGCTTCGAGATTATATAGATTGCCGGTATCTTGCTGGAACTTAATCAAGCGGTCGCGCATAAAGTTGAGGACTTCAATCATAAACTCCTTGCCCTCCGGTGCCTCGATTCCTTTTCCCAAGAAATTAACACAGCACTCATGCCCGCCAACTATTCCAACAGTTGAAAAGTGATTATTAAAATGACCCAAGTAGCGCTTTGTAAAGGGCATTAATCCATTAGCCAGATTATTATCCACTATCTTACGCTTTATCTCTAGAGAATCTTTAGCTAGCGCCATATAATAGCCTAGCTTTTTGTAGAACGCATCTTTATCCCCGCGACATTCATAGCCCAACCGGTTAAGGTTTATGGTAACCACTCCTAATGAACCAGTATTATCTCCCATAGCAAATATATGCCCTGGTCGTCGGGTTAATTGCAACATATCTATATTCAATCTACAGCACATCGCTCGAATCGACCTTGGATCAAGATCAGAACCAATATAATTTTGAAAGTATGGTGAGCCATACTTCGCAGCCAGCTTGAAGAGGATGCGTGCATTCTCAGAATCCCACTCAAAGTCCTTAGTTAAATTATATGTCGGGATGGGATACGCAAAAATTCTACCCTTGGCGTCTCCAGCAAGCATCTCATCTAAGAAAGCTTTGTTTACCATATCCATTTCCTTCTGGCACTCGCCATATGTGAAGTCCATCTCTTTTCCGCCAACAATAGCCTTTTGATTATACAAATCCTGCGGACATACCCAATCGAAAGTTAGATTTGAGAATGGAAATTGTCCTGCCCAGCGGTTAGGAATATTAAGATGGTAAATTAGACGCTGCATATTTTGTCTAACCGTTTTATAGTCAAGATTATCCATCTTAACGAAGGGAGCTAGCAAAGTATCCACTGAAGAGAATGCCTGCGCTCCCGCAAATTCCATCTGCAAGCAGCCAATATAGTTAACCATATGAGCAATTGCTACGTCTAGGTGTTTTGCAGGTCGAGAATCAGACTTATTTGGAATCCCCCCGAATCCCCATAGCAGCAGATTCTTAAGAGACCATCCTGAGCAATAGCCAATAACTGCATTATTAAGATCATGAATATGAAAGTATCCGCCTCGATGAGCTTCCTCTATTTCGGGGGAATATATTTCTGTCAGAGAATAATTAGCAATTATCTTGCCAGCTATATGCAAAAGTAAACCAGAGAAAGAGTATTGAAAGCTAGCATTCTCCTTTATCCGCCAATGCTCTTTATGCAAATACTCCTGCATAGTATTAGTCACATCTACTAGCATCGACCGAGTTTGCTGCATTTTCTTCGTCCGATGGCGCTGTAAGATGAATTTCTTAGCGATATTCGAATATCCATTATCCATGAGAACTTTCTCTATAGAATCCATAATCTCTTCTGTTGTGATTATAGTTGGGGATTCGAATTGGTTGTTCAACAAGTTAACTACATCTTCCGATAACTGATTAGCTAATAGCGAGCACTTAGCATCATCTTCTTCGCCGATTGCTTTTGCTGCGTGAAAAACAGAATCTGCGATTTGCTGCTGATCGAATAGAGCAATAATGCCTTTACGCGTTCGAATTTGAAATATTTTAGAGGGGGTTTCAGGTGGCTTGACTGTTTTAAGCTTGCGTATCTCGCGTTCAAATGCTGAGAATGTTTTGAATCCCTTAAATACAGATACAAATCGAAGATAAGCTACCTTATTTAATCCCTTTAATTCGCCTAGAACTAATTCTCCAATCATGGAGCTAGGAATCTCAGTTGATTCCATTAATCTCAATTTTTTCTCGATCTTACTAACTACCGCATCGATCTTCTCTTCAGAGACTGGCTGTTTGTTGCAGGCTTTCTGTATGCTTAATTTTAGCTTATCTCGATTGAAGTGCTCCTTCTGATCATCTGATTTTAAGACCGTTAAATCAATTAATTCAATCCGCTCATAAGTTGTAAACCGCTTGCCGCATGCTTCACATTCCCGTCTTCGGCGAGTAGTATCGTAATTTCCAGTTTCTCGAGTATCTAGTACTTTTATTCTATCTGATAAACAATAAGGACACTTAATGGTACACACCTCTGAGAGCGTTTTAGCTACGCTGCAGTAATTTTGTGCAACTAACGATTAGTATACACCGCATATAGTAGGTAAAGACGTTAGAGTATATAATAATTGTGTAAGGATTATAAGAAAGTAAAAAATAAGAACTACTAGCTAATTACTCTGTTGGTTGCGCTGCGGCTGCCTCAGTGGTTGATTCAGCAGCGGGTTCAGTAGTTTTTTCAGGGGTTGGTTCAGCTACAGGTTCTGCAGCTACCGTCTCACTAGGAGCTTCAGCTACTTGTTCTGGCTCAGCCGGAGTCGGTGCTACTGTTGCAGCTGGTTCTACGGGTTTCGCAGGTGCTGCTGGCGCGGGTGCTGGCTCATTTGCTGCTGGCTCTGAAATGGCTGATAAACTAATATCAATAGTAGATACGCGGACGGTTCGACCTTCCTTGCTTTGGAATTCTTCTGAACCAATCAGAATGTCTGTTACGTCAACTTGATTTCTAAGAAAACGGCTCTTTACAACTTCTGCTACGTCAACTGCTCGAGAGATGAACTTACCTCTTGATCTAACTGTTACTTTTCCTGCACCTTTTGTGGTAAACTGCATTACGACTGCAGTTACGTAGTTCATAAATGGCTTACCGCCTACAAAAATTACGTGATTCTCTGTCATTTTAGTTACCCCTCAATTCGCCAACAACTAATAGCGAATTTCTAATTCGTGCAATATTAAGCACCAATGTAATTAAAGACTCTGAGTTTTCACTTTTTTCGTAATGCTACACGAAACTTTGCGGTTTCGCTAGGCATTCAAAAAAAGCATTACACCGCCATTTTTATCTTTTTTGTAATATATCCAGCAATCTGATTACGTAGCTTCTTTGTGCTAACATCTGTAAACTCAGCTACCTTTATCTTATTATTATTGAAATCCTTGGTGAAGCTACTCTTATACAATTTAATTAAATCTACTGCATTTCGCTTCACTAATTTTGTCCTAATTCGTCCCATGGTATCAATATTGACTAAGAAGTAGAGTTTAAAAACGTTTCGAGGTTGCGGAATATTGATTTTAAGAAATAACTAAAAAAAGAAAAGAAGTCGGGAGCTTAAGGTTGGCAAGCTCCGTCGTGACAGCCGTTAGGGCAGTCTATTGTTAAGTCTACGCGTTTTCCATCTGCATTGCATATCCATTCTTGTACGGTGTCACCATCTAAACACCAGTCTTCCTTAGCATCACCAGTGTTATCATACGTAAAGCTTACGTATCCTTTTTGATAATAGTCTCGTCCGTTTGGATATCTATTGCTTATGTCTGAGTCGAAACAGCCAGAAGGTAGGCAAGCTCCATCTTCGCATTCGTATTCGCAGTCGTGGTGTATTCTTTTTAAGGTGCCATCTAAGCAGAAGTTCTCTAATAAGGTCTTCTCGCCAATGCATCTGTCTTTGAAGTTGTCTACTCCAGAATCAACGCCATCCATAGTTGCTATAACGTAACCCGAAGTAAAGTAATCTTTTCCGCCGTCAGAATCGAAGCATTCGCCTCGCGTGCTATAACCCTGAACACTCGGAGTATTTCCAGTGAACAGCGGTACAGCTGCAAAAATCGCCATCACAAAAATCGCTGCAATAATAACATATTTGGTCTTATCGTCGGTTTTCATACTATTAATTAGCTGTACGGGTATATATAATTTCGTAATCACTTGTTAGAAATAATTTCTATAACGTCACCGTTGCTTAATTTATGCTCTTTTCCAACAGTCCTTTTGGTTTTTACGTCGATAGCTCGGATGAATCCTTTACCAAAGTCTGTGTGGAGCCGAAATGCGAAGTCTAGTGCTGTGGAGCCGGATTCCATTAAAAACGCATCAGGTAGAGTTCTTCCTTGCGAGTCTTCTAGTTTATGGACTCCGCCGGGGAAGATAACTATATATTTCATTATGTCAAAAGCTGCTGTGTTGAGGCAAGCTTGAACTCCAGTTGATTTGTACTTTTCTAGAATTGACTTGTTGATGAACTTGAGAGCTGCTGTTTGTTTTTCTGAAAGTTTTTCTGGTTGGAGGACTTTTACGTCTTTGTCTCCAGGAATATACTTGATTAATCCTTTTTTTGCAGCTTCTTTCAAGGCTAGCTCTGATTCTGCTGAGCAAGGGACGATAATGTAGTTTTTGAATTGCTGCTTCAGCTTCTTTAGATTAGCTTCTGCAGTAGGAATGTCAGCTTTATTAGCGGCGATGATTATTTGTTTTGAGGCTTTTCTCAGTTCTGAAGCGAATTTGGCTATTTCCGGCTCTTTCCATTCTGTTGGCTTTTTTGGATCGGAGTTCTTTAGAGCTTGCTTGACCATTCCAAGGGAGATCTTCAGGCCGGAGAACTGATCGGCAATTGCCTTATCAAATGGCTTGCTTTCTGCTTTTAGCTTAGTGATAAATCTGCGCCAGTTTTTATTGAGAATTCCAGTGTACCAAGCGTCTATTTCAGTCTCTAAAAATTTGATGTCTTCTGCGGGATCATAAGAGCCGGCCTTAACTGGCTCGCCCTTCTCGTTAGTTGAGCCGGAGGCGTCAATGACGTGGATTAGCACGTCCGCTGCACTTAAGTCATTTAGAAATTTATTGCCTAATCCCTTACCTTCTGATGCTCCCGGAACTAAGCCAGCGACGTCAATTAGTTTTATTGGGACAAATCTTTGTCCGTCGATGCACTCACCCTGTCTTGGATTGCACTTGACTTTGAAGAATTTCTCAGCGCAGTCTGTTCGGACAAATCCAACGCCTTCGTTAGCTTCAATAGTTGTAAAGGGATAATTGCAGATCTCAGCTTCCGCTAGAGTCGCAGCTTTGAAGAACGTGCTTTTTCCACAGTTTGGCTTTCCAACTATGCCGATTAACATATAGAAAAAGAGGATTGCGGGTTTTTAAGCCTTTATCTTTGCAATGTCTCTGAAAATAAAGGATCTATACTCCAGAGATTCTACGTGCGGTGCGTGATATTGCATATAATTGTCGTGCTTATTAGAAATTAAATGTACAAGCTCAGATTCGTGACCCATACCGATAATTACATGCATTTCTTCGGGGGCTCTTGTAAGACTACATTCTAGGTGAGTATAGCTATCTGTAAGCGAATCAGCCATTCTATCAGACCATTTTGCTAAAGCAAAATAAAGGCCCCCACGACGATAGTTTTTCTGTAAATTAAATGGTTCTGGCATCATTAAAGCTGAGATAATCTTTCTTGCTCTTTGAAGATATTTAGGATCTCTCACTGCTCTTAGAAGATTCCTCGAATCAGCATTAACTCTGGAAGAAACAATTGCAGCCATCCGATTCAATAGCAGCTGGGAATTTGCTTTCATGATCTCACTATTTGATCCTAGCCAATGTGGATCAATAGCCGGTAGCTCAGAAATACGTACATAATTTAGATCATTTAATTCAAATAAATCTACAAATCCGCGCTCTATCTTCACATGGCTATTATCATACTCTCCCTGAGAATTTTGCATTATACTGTCACGTACAAGCGCTTTCAGCTTTTTACTTGGTTGGATCATATGAATACCATGAATAATTCCGTGAATTTTATACACTGTTCCACCACATCTTACTTCAGAGTAAGGAAGAACAGTTAGCTCCGCAAGAGGTTCATTACGAGCTGCTTCAAGTGCTTCAGAATTAGATTCCTTCCAGGATTTTTCTAAGAATTTTATAAATTGCTTATCAGATCTAAAGCTAATTCCTTCACTCGCAAGAAGCTCTTCTAAACTCTTAAGAGGATTAGTTTCATCTTTTGCTCTCTCGAGAAGGGGCTTTAAATCGACAGTTTTCATAACTATATAAGAGTAATAAAGTTTTTAAGACTGTCGCTCACTTAGATTATCAACATGAAATACAAAATAATCGGTGATAATTTACAAATAGCTAACGTATCAATCAAGGAAGGCGAAGTAATAAACGCAGAAGCTGGCGCTATGGTCTACAAAAGCGGGAACGTTAACCTTAACGTTGAGTCCAAGGGAATTGGAGCAGCTTTCAAGCGGATGCTAGTCGGAGAGTCCTTATTCCTAGCTAAGCTGACTTCGGTTGGCGGCGCAGGGCTAGCTGGATTCGGAGGCAAGTTTCCAGGTAAGATTGTATCTTGGGATCTCAAGGCTGGCGAATCAGTTATGGCTGAAAAAGGCGCTTACTTATGCTCAGATAATTCTGTTGAGATTAACGCTAAGTTCGTCAAGCGGCTCGGAGCAGGACTCTTAGGCGGAGAAGGACTTCTAATGCAGGAACTCAAAGGTCCGGGAACTGTTCTATTACACGCTTGCGGAGATCTGATTGAGTATAATCTAAAAGCTGGCGAGCGGATAGACATTAGTACGCGCCATCTGGTTGCGTTCGACCCCGCAGTTGATTATGATCTACGGAGAGCTGGAAACATTAAGACAACTGTCTTCGGCGGAGAAGGGCTATTTTTAGCTCAGATGACTGGACCCGGCCGTGTAGTCATCCAGAGCATGACTAAAGAAATCTTTCAACCGCAGCAAAGCAAAGGTAGCAGTAACCGCGGTGGAAAAGGTTTAATAGGTTCTATTGCAAATAATATTTGATAACGCGAATTGTCATACGTGAGGGGCGAATTCGCGGATTACATAGACGCTCTTTGTAGCGAAAATACTCGCGCAATGTAATGGCAATACTAGACTATTTTAAAGGTATTTGGGGAATACTCTTAGTAGCGCTCCTTGGAATATTAGCTATCGTTTTCTATTTTGTATTTGCTTCTGCGCTAGCTGTAGTGCTAGTAGTACTAGCGATTATTACGGTGATTGTAGTTCCTTATTATTTCGGCAAGAAACACAAGCCTGAGACTAAAGGCAATTATTCTTTAGATCAAGTTGAAGAGAAAAAATAATTATTAAAATTCTTATCTACGATGTGGATCGGGATGACTTGAAGGTCTTGGATTGCACAGAAACTCTAAACCCTTCTCAATCGCGAAATCATGACATGTAGAGCTTATCATCATCGAAGCTTTATTCATCTGTGGATGAGAACGAAGTGTTACATCTATAACGCTCGAACCGTCCGGAGAATCATATATTAACATATCCGCAATACGAATTTTTAATAATCTCTGCTGGAAGATATTGTGAATTGGGCGATATAATTCATTATCGGAATCAGTAATGCAACTGAATTTACCTGAATACTGCTCATTTAAGTTACTAATCAGTTTAGGTAGATAAGATTTAACAAACTCACTATTCAGTCTATCTTCGGTTGTCTCTATTTTCATAAATTACTACTAGTTAGTGGGTTTATAAGGTTTTTGCTTCAATAGTCGCGGTAGTTATTGCAGTTTTACTAATAAAACAATACTAATCTCTCCTAAAACGTTATGCCGCTAATCCATCAAGACGTACGCCGTTTTGATTTGCGAAGTCTTGGCATGCAGACTGTATAATAGAACCTAATTTACACGCAGTACTATATTTACTAGATAGATCTACCTGTCCGCCATCCCAGCGTGCAATTGTAGCTATCTCCCTTTTGACTAAAAGCTTCCGATAAATTTTATGCTCCGGACCTTCACGCATAGAAACAGAATAAAACCTGCCGACGCACTGCGCGTTTAATCTATTAATTATACTAGCAAGACAAGAATAAACAAACTTTTTATCCAATTCCGCCTTATTTAGCATCATCATTTCCATAAGGTACTACTAGCTGGTGTGTTTAAAAGTTTTAGTATTATTTAATATACCCGCCCTTCTGCAAGTTCCAAAGCTCCTTGTACACGCCTTTCTTTCTAATTAGCTGATTGTGCGTACCCATCTGAACTATCTTTCCCTTTTCCAGGACAACTATCTTGTCAGCACTCATAATCGTGGACAATCTATGAGCTATTATTATAGAAGTCCTTCCTTTCATTAGCTCCTGCAAGTCTTTTTGGATCTCGTGCTCGGTCTTTGAGTCTAATGAAGAAGTAGCCTCGTCTAAAACCAAAACCTTCCGATCAGCTAAGATCGCTCTCGCAATTGAAACCCTCTGCTTTTCTCCGCCCGAGAGCTTTACGCCTCTCTCGCCAACGATTGTTTTCTCGCCTTTCGGTAGATCAGCTATAAATTCATCTAGCTGAGCAAATTTCATAGCTTTTCGGACTTCTTCTCTTTGCGCCGAGGGTCTTGAGAAAGCAATGTTATTATAAAGTGTATCATCGAATAAGATACATTCCTGCGGAACAATGCTAAGTTCCGAGCGAAGGGATTCTTGCTTGAAATTCCGAATATCTTCGCCATCGATTAAAATCTCTCCTTTCTTGAGATCATACAATCTGTAAAGTAATTTTACAAGTGTCGACTTTCCACAGCCAGAATGGCCCACGAGAGCTACTTTTTCATTATGTTTAATACTTAAGCTAAAGTCTTCGAATAGCTTCTTATGCTTTGGATACTTGAAGGTTACATCCTTAAACTCTATTATTCCTTTCTTGATCGCTAGCTCTTCTGCATTTGGTTTGTCCTTGATATCATTTTCAATCTTCGCATATCTAGTTAGTGATTCAAAGTCGGCCATCGCACGATAATAACCCCTTATACCGCCCATAAAGTTGTATAATGGGAAGACAAGATTACCATAAACAGTAAATATGAATGTAATTGTTCCTAAAGTGGTTTCTCCATTGAGAAACTCGATGATTGGAAAGTACATAATAAAAAACATACCAACACCAACTATTATTCCTTGGATCACGTCACTTCGCTTAAAGAAATCCCAGTGTTTAACTTGCGCTGCCTTGGTTGCTTTTAAGAACTTTAGAAAGATCTGCTTGACGCGAGTCTCCTTCCCGAAGTATTTTATTGAGTCAATGTTTGTGAGCATGTCGCTTATATTTGCCTTCTCAGTATCTTCAGCGTCATTCTCTGCAAGTGCGTAGTCCTGCCGTTTCTTTTCAATAGCTACACTAACACTAATGAAGCTAACTGCAATTAATAGTGCTACAAGTGCTGAGGAGATATTGAAATAGATTAATGATGCTCCTACAATTATTATTTGGATCGCTAATGGAGCAAATCTCCAGATGAATACATTTGTTAAGCGATCGACAGTATGCCCTCCCCGAATAAGCCTAGAGATTAATGATCCTGTTTTATTGGTAGTATGAAAATTATGAGATAAGTGAATTATGTGGTTGAAGAATTTCTGCTTAACATCACACATTAGTCTACAAGTTAAGCGGTTCAATAAATGTATTCTCGTCCATCTTCCAACCGCGCGGGTTGCAATAAGCGAGCCAAATATTACTGCTACAATGATTAGAACTCTCACGAACTCTGATGCAAGTATGCTCCCTGCAGCAAACTCAGTTCCGTTATCAATTATTGCCTTAAACAGGAATTTATCTGCAACTTGCAGACCTTCCATTACTACGACTACAAATGTAAGCCCTATAGCTAACCACTTATGCTTCTTCAAGAGCTCCCAATAGATCTTCAAATTATACTTATAATCTATATCTTTCCTCGTAGGTCTAGCCATGATAATTCACTAAAACAAGCTCGCCTAATAAGGATTATGGTTTGTTTTGGTTGAAGATAGCAACACTTTCAAACCGAGATATATCCTCTTAAAACTCGCTGCCATAATCTTTTTAAATTAGAAAGCTGGTTGTAACTATAGTCCCGCTATAGCTCAGTTTGGTAGACGATGACTGGTAGACTAAATCTAGTTTACTTTAATCCAGACGTCGGCCGAAAGCGCACGGCTGTAGTTCAGCCCTTTCCGTTAGGGAAGCAGACCCCGTGAGGTTCCTGGGAGCTTTTTCTTTTTCTTCCCGAAGAAAAGAAAAACTTCGGAAAAAGAAAAAGAAGGGAACGAAAGTTCCTGGGCTGGGAAATTCAAACGGGTACAATGGTGCTCAGAAAATCCGGGTGGCGGGACTTATATTCTAAACAATACCCTTTTAAACCGACTAAATTAAGCACTACTATGTCAGAATTAAAAGTAAACGAGCTAGAATTAATAATTGATGATCAATACTGGGGTAAGAAAGCAAATGAGAAGCGACTCGAGGCTGTAGAATTATTGCTCTCGACTGTAGAACAATTAGCCTATTTGTTCCCAAAAGTATTATTTGCTACTATTTGCGGCTCCTATCCGAATGAAAAGAAATATCCGAAATTTAGACTAAAGCATAATCGAGTCATATCTGAGTCTGATTTGGATATTGGAATATTCATTAATGAATATAATCGCTACGATTCCATAAGGTACGTACAGAAGTTAGCGAAGAGAATTTCTACTCAATCAGAGCATGTAATCCGATTATGTCCGCGTATCTACTTCCTCGCGTCCGGAAGATACAACGTACCTCAATTACTTAACCATCATGCAATATACAACCGCCCTCTCTTCGATAAGTTAAAACCGGAACTAATCAAACGAAACATACGAACGGAAGCTAATCATTATAATCCAAGAATATCTGGTCCGGAAATGCTAGAAATTATGCTAAAGGATCAGTTATGCTAAAATCAGTACTAATTAAACTATTCTAGCCGCTCTTCCTTCTTACCTTTAACAATTAAGATTCCCGAATAAACAGAAGATTTCTGCTTAGTCTTTTTCTTAGTATAATTCAGTTTAGCTCGAGGTAACATTATCTTGCCTAAAACCGCTAGTCGTGATTTGAAGGTATAAGTTATTAATCTCTCTTCTTTTGGTGTTAAATGGGATATCTTCCAAATCAACTTAGTCTTATCCTGGAGCTTCTTTATAATCGCCGGCTTTAGCGTTCCGAAGTGACCAGCTAACTTAAACGGAACCGGGATATAATCCTCAATTTCGACATTCTCTACTTCTCGATTAGTGTTATTCTTGATAGATAGCTTCACCTTGACTGATTTTGGTCCGTGCACTTTGCTTGTTGGTATTAGCAGCTTCTTATCAATTTTTAATCCCGAAGTGTAAAAAGACATCAGGAAGATAAGTGCAATAACAACGACTGCAACGCTAAATATGATTGGAAAGTAAGAAAGCGAGTAGGTAATTACCATTTCCTCCTCCGGATTGAGAGTATAGCCCCAATAGTACTGCTTGCCTTTCAGAGTTCCTCGGATTCCGGTGCTTAGAGGTGTAGATGTTACAAAAAAGCTAGCTAATAATTCAAAGTCCGCGGTGTACTCATCGCTAACAATCGTATTACCTACGTTCTTAATAGTTATAATATGCGTATTAGACATGAATTTATCTAATTCTTCCTCTTCGATGACTACTTTAGTTATCTTTTCGGGCTCTTTTTCTTCTTCGCCAGGCTCCTCCACTATTGGCAATCCCTCGGTAACTACAACGAAGATGCATCGGTGATTAGAGATTGATGGATGATTCAGACCCTTAAACGTAAAACAGCTAACGTATTTGCCCGGACGAATCTCTCGCGGAGGAGTAAGAGTCAAATTAACATATGCGCTTTCTTTAGCGCGGATTTTTAGCCTAGTTTCAGAAAGAGAAATGCCCCAGTCACTAATCGGAGTTACAATAAACACTTCTTCTTTTACGAACAGGGGATTTATAATCTCAACATCAAATACCGCCGTCTCTTCGTAAGTTATCTCATCCTTAACTGGAGTATATCTAATAGTTAGCTCAGTATCTTCTGCTCCAGCAATAGCTACTCCTAGCAGAATTACTATAAGCATACTAAAAACTAGTACTAACTTCTTCATGCGTAGTCCTACACGTGGAAGAATAATAAATGTTTCGCCTCAGCTCCACCGGAACGTAACTCTTTTAAATCCCTCATTCGTTGTTCAATCACACGTCGGACACCGCGGAAGTAAACTTCCTTGTGCATCACTCCTAACTGAGCGATGAAGCCACGAATTGGTTACTTTCCTCGTGTCTCAATTTCCCGGCTATGACGCTGGGAAAGGAAAATTAAGATGGTAAACGGAACAGTCATGGCCTACAGAGGCTCGCACAAGACGCAAGATACTAAGCGAATGATCATTCAGCCAGAAGGCTCAACTTCTAAGGAAACCGCCGCTAAGTTAGTCGGAAAGAAAGCCATTTGGTCAACTCCAAAAGGCAATAAGATAGAAGGAATCATAACTAAACCACATGGCGGAAAAGGCGCTGTTCTTGTAAGATTTGATGAGAAAGGCCTTCCGGGTCAAGCTCTTGGAACTAAGCTCGAGATTGCTTAGAGCACAGCGATTTCTAAAAGAAAGGTTTTTAAGATTTACTTATTAGTAATAAATAATGAAAGGTAGATTAACATTATCTGATAGTCAAGCAAGAAAAGTTAGAAACTATATCCGACATAAGAGCGGTACAACTCAAACTGCACTTTGCGAGGAATTTAGTATTGCTAAAAGCGCTATATCTATGTATCTATCTCAGAATCCAGCAAAGAGGAATCAACTACCGGTTGACTTTGCTGAAAAATTGTATGATCGTTTAGGATCGCCTACTGAACTAGAATTTCTAGTAGGAAAGCCTATGCCGGACACGCCGGTGCTGGACAGGCAAGATCTCTGGCAGGATTTATATGCTGGCTATATTAATCAAATAAATTCTATATTCCGCGCTGTAGGAGAAAAAGATAAATCGGAAATTATTGGCGGACTCACTCAAATAATAAATAACTATTCGCCTGAAACTAAATAATTCTACATAGTGAAGATCTCGACACTAGCTGCAGTTATTAGCTATAGAAATATAATTCCGTAGCGAGTTGTTCCAGCGAGCGTCTATTTCGGAGCCGCGTAGCGGCGTAGTAAACTGCTTCTTTCTTTTGGACGCCTAGTTTTCTTTCTTACAAGAAAGAAAAATGGCTGTTAGTTGCGAAAAAACTGCCAAACCGGATAAGTATAACCTGTAGCAGGCGAAAGTCTGTAGAGATCCCTCACCTTACCATCAACATTTATATCAAATCTAGCAAAAACCTTACCATCAGACATTCGGAGATAGTATATTCCTGGCGGCCAATTATTGACTGTCTCTTCTATTTTCTTGACAAATAGCTTCTTAGATTTAATGTCTATGCGTTTGATGTTGAAATATCGATGCTTTAGATATGGCGCAGCATAATCTTTTCTAACTCGGATTACACTCAGCCGTTCCTCGAATTTTACCTTAGTGCTAATAGCCATTTCTTCTCGCTCTGGAAAATCTTCCATATAATAAAACCCTCTTCTCATTTATAAATCCTTGTCCGATCTGGACAGAAGTAAGTGTTATTCGCTATACGTGAATACATATAAATTTTATGAAACATATTTCTGTACCTATCTCTTATTCCTAAGAAGTGGTTAAAGTTTTAAAAAGGTTATGGTACCATTTTTCTTTTCTCCAGACCTGAACTAGTTCAGGTTGGCCACGCGGAACGAGTTCCGCTTGGTGCAAAGAAAAGAAAACTACATCGGAACGAGTTCCGAAGTCTCTTAGCTGCTACGCAGCCAAGATAGGCATCCAAAAGAAAGAAGCAGATTGCTCGCTGCGCTCGGAAATATTCGATTTATTACTTTTTTAAGTCTAAAACCTCGCAGCTTGCTGCGGCTTCTTAGAAAAGTAATTACTGAAATCTCATCTTAGAGATTTCTGTTTATTTCACAATAGTTAAATCTTGATTGATTACTTTTGGCTGCATTCCTTTCAGTTCATCAGTAAAAATATTCTCTGGAATTGGATTATATAGAAATATCTTCTTTCGAGCATCAAAAGCGCGGAATATTTCAAGGAAAGTCGCGCCACCAATGTAATTCTTATGCTCGCCCTTATCAAAATTCATTACTAGAATCGCATCATTCTCAGTAACTTTCGAATCCTGAAGCCGCATCATGTCGGCTTTCCATTTCGCGTGAGCTTCAGCACTTACTTCTTTCATCTCCTCTTCCTTAAATGGCTTATCATAGCTATTCGGAGGGGTCACAATATGTCCCGATTGTTCCAGAAAAGTAATTATTGGATGAAGTTTGTGATAATTATGCTTGCTACAGCAGACAAATATTTTCATAATCAAATTCTCCGCAGAAGCAATAAAAGAATTTCTATAATTAATAAACTACTTTCCGAATTGGCTGCGGGCTAGAATAAGTATTATTAGAATCATCATGCTGATCCGCGATATTCCTATTCAAAATATTCTCCTGATCAAATCCTGGTTCGACAGTACTGCCAGTTATGCTAGCACCCAATACTTTCGTTCCGAATCCGTTAGTCGCAGAGCAATACGCAAGAAGAGATACTAACGAAACAATGATAATAATACAGACAACAAGACACGTCTTATGTATAAAATCACCATTTCGATTCATTGCAGTTTAGAATAATCAAATTCG
>JAFCGA010000002.1 GCA_017608345.1 Candidatus Pacearchaeota archaeon
CAATGCATAACTTTATGAAAATTAAAACTAAAAACACCAATATCACCAATAGTTCCGGTGTATTTCCCATTGTAAATGGCATTTGGTGCTTGAGCATTATCTTCTATTATAACTAAATTATGTTCTTCAGCTATTTTTTTAAGTTCATCGTAATCAGCAGAGTGTCCAAATAGATTAACTGCGATAATTGCTTTGGTTCTAGGTGTTATTTTTTTTCTAACATCTTCAGGAGAAATACAGAATGTTTTTTCATCTATATCAGCGAATATAGGAATTCCATTATTCATTAAAACTGCAGCCGTAGTGGCAGTCATTGTATATGGCGGAACAATAACCTCATCTCCCGGACCAATGCCTATTGAATTAACCGCTCCGTGTAATGCAGTTGTTGCTGAATTAAAACTAACAGCATGTTTTACTTTATACTGACGTTTAAAATTTGTTTCAAGCTGTTTTACGTATTTTCCACCTAAAAAGTACTCATTCCAGCAACCTTCAAAATCTGATAAAATTCCAGTTTCCATTACTTTCATAACAGCTCTTTTTTCTTCTTGACCAATATCATTATTCATAGGATATGGCTTTTCTAAAACAGGTTTTCCACCTAAAATTGCTAATTTTTCTTTTCCCATTTTTTAAATTCACCAATGATTTTTGGTAATTTAATATCCTCCCTTAAATATTCTTGTTTTAATGGAATATAAATTCTTTTACCTTTATTCTGTGCTGAGACAATCGAAGCGGTGATTGCCTCAAGTGCTTTATAGGCATCCTCCCCCGCAGAAATTGGTTTTTTATTTGTTTCTATGCATTGTATAATATCAGAGATCGCTCTTACAAAGTGATCGCGCGGAAGTTTTTCTGACAAAGGAATTTCTGATTTATTTATTAAGAGCGGACCTAGTTCGTGCTCTTCCTTCAAAAAATAACGATAATCATATTCGTTCATATGTTTATCGATCAAGTCAAATCTAGCTTTTGCTCCTAGTAAGTCCATCTCAAAAATAGAAAAATTATTTGAAGCGCAAGAAAGGATAGATCCTTTTAAACCAGATTTAAATTTAATTAAGATATCAAGATCTAACTCAGAATCATAGTTACTAAAGTCTGCTTGAATCCAAGCTATATCTCCAAAATGAAATCTCAATATGTCGAATAAATGAGATCCGCTATTAATTATTCCCCCACTATACCAGAAAGTTAATTTCTGAATATCTCCGATAAGGTAGAAGAGCCGCTCTTTGATTAGCTCATGGATTCGATCATATCTTCTTTGATGATTAATCACTAAAATAATATTATTTTCTTCACATAATCTGATTAGATTTCTAGCGTCAATTAAGTTATTTGTAATTGGTTTTTCACAAAAAATAGCTTTAGGCTTTTTAATTTCTATAATTTGTCTAACTATTTTGTAATGAGTCTCATAAGGAGTTGCGACGCTGATAATATCAAGCTCATGATTTTCTAGCAGGTCTTTTATAGTCGTGTAATAATTATTAACTTTCCAGCATTTAGCACAAGAAATTAGCGCTGTTTTGTTGATGTCACAAATAGCTGTGACTTCTGTTTGAGGGTGTTTTTTATAACCACCTAGATGAGTGAGAGCAAATTCTTTGGCATATTTGTCATAATTACTAGCAATATTACCACAACCAACTACACCGACTTTATAGATCTTCATTTTAGATGTCTTTATATATAGTATCTTTTAGTTTTTGATACTCTTCTTTGAGTATACTCATAAAAATAGCATTATAATATTTGTTATTTCTGTAAATTTCATCCCTCCAAGTCCCTTCTTTAACAAATCCTGCCTTGGAATAAGAAGCTTCAGCGCCTTTGTTTTTTTCATTATACCCCAGTCTAATTTTGTGAAGATTTAAATTTTCAAAAGCGTATTTTACTAATAATTTGAGTACTTCTGTACCAATCCCTTTCTTCCAGAACTCTTTTTCCCCAATTATAATTCTAAATTCTGCAGAACGTTTCTGAAAATCAAATTCATATAAACCTGCTATCCCGATCTCTTTATTTGTTTTCTTGTCGTAGATGATAAAAACTATATCGTTTTTCTTAAGTATCTCATCATATATTTTTGAGAAGGTTTCTTTATTACTGGGCTTGAGCCCAGTCTCTAAATAATGACAAACTTCCTGGTCGTTGGCCCATTTATAAACTAATGTGAGAAAATCTTCTCTTTCTATCCCTCCTAGATAGCATTTGTTACTTTTTAAAAAGAAACTTTTCATTTAACCACTGAAGTATTACAATTTAAATATGTTTATAAATATTTGGGTTTAAGGGTTTGTCCAGAATAATGCGCAGCATGATTCTGACATAAGATCTAATAATCCTACTTATTCTCTCTAAATTATGAATTAGTATGCGCTCCGCCATTTCCCGTTCAGGTAGTGTATTAGTCTATTTTTATTCTTAGGTTTCATAAGAAGATCAAGATAGGCCTTTTTATCTAAGTACTGCCTAAGTCGTCTGAAATATTTCAGTTTTGTATAGCCGTTTAGTATGATTTCTTCTGCACCTTACAAAAATATACATATGATCGATAGTTTTAAATAAATTACCGTTAGCAGAGAGCTAGAGGATAATGGGAAAATTCTATCTCACAAATACACACAAGTTTGATAAATCCGCATCAAGAGTTATAGCTTCATCAGGATTCGAAAAAAATAAAAAGATTTCAATAAATAAAATAGTCCTTAATGTTTTCAAGAAAAAATTAATTAATCACGAGAATTTTTTTATAGATAGGAATAAGAATTTTGTCGCTGTAAATGGGACTTTAATTTATAAAGAAGAGTTAGGTAAAGCCGGATTGAGAAACTTATTAAAAGAGTTCAATGATAAAAATATTTCCGAAATTAGAGAGAATTCAATTGGTCATTATGTAATAATAATTAAGAAGAATGAGCAAATAAGCGTTTTTTGCGATAAATACGGGCTATATAAAGTATATTATTTCATTGATGAAGATAGATTCATAATTTCTAATTCTTATTTTAGTATTGTAGAAGCTATCGAGAACAGAGAATTAGATTTATTTGCCTTGTTTGAAGAAGTTATTAATGAAGGATGCATCGGAAGAGAAAATGTATTCAATGGGATGTATCGCTTATTTGGTAATGAAGTATTAGAAATAAACTGCAGCAAAAATACAATAAAAGTAAGTCGGCTTGAATATGAACGGTATCCAAAATTATTCAGAAAGAACTTTGATAATGCAGTGAGAGATTATGCTCATAAGGTAAAATATGTTCTTAGTGTACTCTCTAAGAATTTTAAAAATAACGCCATATTACTTACTGCTGGACTAGATACAAGAACTGTACTTGCGGGTTTAAATAGTGTCAATATGCAGTATAAGATGATGTATGGAATAAGTAAAAATCCAAATCAAATAACAGATAAAGAAGACTTAGAAGCAGTTAAATTGTTTTCTGATAAATATTCAAAAGAGTTATATTTAATGGACTGGAATGATCCTTGTGGACCCCGCGAGATTCCTGATGAATTATTTTATAAGCTGGATAAGGGGATAGGGCTAATTAGTTTTACTAAAAGCTTCTTAGCAGAATTGGAAGGTAAAATTCCGAATTATCCAGATTTATTTTTTGATGGATTGTTTGGAGAAACATTGAAAACTCGTAGATGGTTAGAAGTTCAGCTGTTCAAGAAAAGAATAAGTTTTAAGAATTTAGTTAAACGATATAGCTTGTCTTATGATTTATTAAGACTGTTTAAGGACAAGACGGTCAAGAAAGAGTATATAGACTTCCGAGTAAGGAAGTTAAATACCCTCGCAAGAGAATTCAAGATAAATCTTAAGAATAATAAATTCGATTCAGATACATTTAATGAAGTTCGCCAAATTATCGCGAGAGTAACAGATAATCATGCGCTAAATATCCAGAATGATTTCGCATTTTCATTGAGTGTAATCGGAGATTTAAGTTTATATGAGCAGAGTTTTAATCTTCCATTTAAATTTAGAAAGGACTGTAAATTTCAAGCAAAATTAATTAAGACGCTGGATAGATCTACTCTTGACGTTCCGATCTTTACGCATCAAAGCCCTCGAAGAATAGATAAAAAATATAATTTAGTTAAAAGAAGAATAACTCTCTGGGAATTCTTTGGATTAAATTTTCTTATGCCTAGTCGAAGATTATTAACTATTTTTAAGAAATTATCTGGGAGAAAAAGGATGGAGGAGAAGTATTACGCGCAATATATTAATATACTAAAAAAAGATCCCATCTTTTCTCGCTATTTTAATTTAAATAAAATAGAAAATCTTCAACTATTGGATCGAATGTATACTTATAGTGTTATGCTAAGAAAATATTATTACTCTTAGAATGGTAAATATGAAAATAATTTATGCTTGTAATTTCGATTTAGGAACGCCCGGAAATATTGTATTTAGAATTTTTCATGTTGCTAGAGAAGCTTATCGAAGAGATATTACTAAGGGAGAAGCAATACATTGGGAAAAGATATAGCTATAATCGGTGTAGGACGGTTTGGAACCAAACTCCTAGAACGGTTTAATCTGTTCGGAAATGTTACTTTTCTATGTGGAAGAAGACTAGCTCCCGAATTGATGGTTTTGGGCCAGAAATATGGCATACAAATAAGCACTAATTATCAAGAAATACTCGATCAAATAGATCTTGCAGTAATTGCTACTCCTGCAAATACGCATTATTCTATTGTGAAAGATTGCTTGCTAAACAATAAACATATATTTGTTGAGAAGCCATTATATACTAATTTAGCTGAAGCGAAAGAATGCTTGGATTTAGCTAAAAAGAAAAATCTTACTCTCTATGTGGATGATGTTTTCTTGTATAGGAATGAGTACCAGGAATTAAAGGCCAGACTCTCTGGCGAGATTGATACTATTCGATTTATCTGGAGAAAATATGGCTCCTTCAAGGAGTCTATTCTTAATAATTTACTGTACCACGATCTGTATCTGTTAACAGATTTGTTAGGCAAAAATAAAATACATGATTTTGAAGTTATTAACTGTTCAAGTCCACTCGAGGAAGAGCGAATCGATATTTTAGAGTTTAAGTTTCGATATGGTAAAACTGCAGTCAAGTGTGAATATAATCGCGCTTACTCTGGTGAGAGCGAGAAAGAGATTAAATTAATCCTTGATTCGAGAGAGACCATTACGTGGAATAATAACGATATCTTTGTGGGAGATACAAAGATAGACTTAGAAGTGAGCGACGCATTAGATACTATGCTTTCACGTTTCTTAAATGACGAAGTAAATTATGCTAGAAATCATCTCCTTGCATTAAATAGTATAGCGCTTCTAGAAGACATAAGTATTAAAATCGGTAGTAAAAGGATTTGAAACAATGAAAATTGCAGTTGTTGGGGCAGGAATTTTTGGAACAACCATCGCATGGATGTTAGGAAAGAATGGATTCTCAGTTGATCTATATGAAAAGAGGGAAGGTATTCTATTGGCGGCTTCAGGAATAAATCAGTATAGACTTCATAGAGGGTATCATTATCCCCGAAGTAAGGAAACAATGTTAACTTGCTTACATGGTGAGAGAGAATTCGCTCAAATATACACTGAAGCCATCCTTGATGAGGAGATTGAGCATTTTTATTGTGTGGCGAGTAAAGGTAGCTTCTTGACTCCAGAACAATGTATGCGAATATGGAACGAAGTCGGTTTGAGGTACACCCTGTCTCCGCTAGATATAATAAATCCTAGTAGAATCTCTGCTTCTTTCAAGGTATCGGAGTATTTGTTTGATCCTGAAGCATTAAAGAAGCTTTGTCGATTTAAACTTGAAAAATATAATATTAATGTATTATTAAACACTGAGTTTCGAGAGAGTAATTTCTCAGAATATGATTTAGTGGTTATATCTACCTATTCTATCAATAATTCGTTACTTAGTAAATTTCCAAATGTACAGCGAGACTTCCAATTTGAAATCTGTGAGAAGTTAACGCTTAAACTTCCAGAGAAATATAATAAAAAAAGTGTTGTTGTTATTGACGGTCCGTTTATGTGTATAGATCCTTTTGGGAGAACAGGAAATTTCGCGATGGGTAATGTAGTACATGCGATACATACTCAAAATATCGGGAAACTACCGGAAATACCAGAGCGGTTTAAAGGCTTGCTAAATAGCGGCGTAGTTAGAAATCCTCCCATTACTAATTATGAGAAATTCATTAATTCAGCTAAGGAGTTCTTTCCAGGAATCGAGGATGCGGAGCATATCGGATCAATGTTTACTATCCGAACAGTTTTGCCTTACCATGAGCATGATGATGCACGCCCTACAATCGTAGAACAAGTAAGTGATAAAATAGTAACTGTTTTCTCTGGTAAAATTCCCACCTGCATAGATGCAGCTAATCAAGTTTTACGTATAGCTAAAGAGGTGCATAATTGATGAAAGTAGTACTTATTGCTAATTCTGATCTAGGAAAACACGGAAATATCGGCTTTAGAACGTTCACGGTTGCTAAGGAAGCTTACAAACGAGGTTACTTGGATAGGATTATTGTTCGCGGGAACAAGCAGAATATAATTCCAAAGAAGTATATTAGATATTTATTTCCGGGGCATAGAGTTATTAATTTAATGATAAATTTTTTAAGTATATATACGCTCCCTAAGGTTGAGGGGTTCTTCAACGCTCTTAATATAAACTTATTTGATGCGTTTTGTAAGAGAAGGATTAAGAACTGTAGTATTTTACATATTTATGCTGATTGTAAGAAAACAATTAGACGGTCTCATAAGTTGGGTAATATAACAATTTATGATTCTCAAATGGCTCATTATGCAGAAGCCCCATCGAATAAAGCTAGGAAGGAGCTAGTTGCTAAAGAAGTTTATGATATAATTAAATACGCAGATTATATTGTATGTTCTTCTGACTTTGTGACTGAAACTTATCTTAAGCACAAGGTACCTAGAGAGAAATTAATAAGCTTACCCTTTGGAGTAGATCTAGATAAATTTACTAATCTCAAGAAAAAAAACGAGAAGGTTTTTAGGTGTTTATATGTTGGTGTTCTCTCTAAAAGAAAAGGGATTGAATATTTATTAAATGCATGGGAGCAATTGAATTTAAATAATTCAGAATTGGTATTTTGTGGTAGGTGGGAATCAAATATCCGAAATTTGCTTAATAAATATCGAAATAGTAAAACAATAAAATTTAAGGGATTTGTTAATCCGGTTGAAGAATACCAAAAAGCAGATATATTTGTTTTCCCTTCCTTATTTGAGAGTTCCGCAAAAGCACAGTATGAAGCTATGGCTTCGGGTTTACCGATAATAACTACTACTAATGCGGGCGCACCATTTAAAAATAAATCCGCAGGATTTATTGTCCCAATAAGAAACTCAAATGCAATAGCCGAGAAAATACGAATTCTGTATGAAGATAAGCGTCTGCGTGATAGAATGGGTCAGAAGGGGCGAGAAATAGCTGAAACTTTATCCTGGGAGAACTATGGGAAGAGAATGAATGATATTTATGAAAAGATAAAGATTTCAGGATCGAAAGCCTTTAAAAGAAGTGGTAGTAACTGATCTGAATAAATTTAATATAAAATGTCTAATTCTTTGAAAAATAAAAGTTCTGAAAGTAAGATTGTGCGTGGTAATATCGCTCGTAGCCCAATAGTGGAATTTTTAAGATTATTACCCAATAAACTCTTAACAAAGTTTGGATATAAAGTAAGCACACTTATTAATCGAATATCTGTAGAAGATTACATTAGCTTATACGGTAAAAAAGCTGTTGATGAAAGAAGATTTTATAATATCGGTTCTGGAACATTTAGGCATATTGCCTGGACAAACATTGATCATAAGACCGATTGGTATAAAGATAATGTTGTAGATATTGATGTTGATTTATTGGCAAATAAGCCCATTCCACTCGAAAATTCTTCGGCTTATGCGATTTATACCGCCCATACGATTGAGCACATAACCGATAAGAGTGCAGAAAATATGTTTAGTGAGGTTTATCGGATACTGAAAAAGAAGGGTTATTTTAGAGTTGTAGTTCCAGATATAGACCTAACTTATCGAGCATATAAAGAAAGTGACAAATATTATTTCTACTGGAGAAATGAGCCGGGGTGGAAAGGTGTATCTATTCCTCAGTTATTTTTAGCTTTCTTCGCTAGTCAAACATCTATGAGTCCAATGAATAAGAATATTAATACCAAGAAAATTACTGATGCTGAACTAGCGCGAATATTCAAAGAAAAAGCTTATGAAGATGCTCTGAATTATTGTTGTTCTTTTTGTAAGGTAGCTATCCAAAAAATAAGAGCAGGTGATCATATGAATTGGTGGAATGAAAAGAAGCTTATCTCTAAGCTAAAGAGAGCTGGGTTTAAAAGCGTATACAAGTCCGGATATGGCCAAAGTTTTTGTCCAATACTCACAGATACAAACTATTTTGATAACACTAAGCCAAGAATTAGTTTGCATATTGAGGCGAGAAAATGATGAACTTAGATTAGAAACCGAGGAAGAAGTTAGTGCAAGTCTGCGATTTAGGCGGTGAGCCAACAGGCGGAAACCTAACTGAGTTGAGATATACTATGCAAAAACCCTACGGGAAGGATATTATCTTGGAGAAATGCCAGTCTGCGAGTGCGAGAAGTACTTTAGCTGTACGTATAGGGGAAAAAATGAAAGAATCAGCGAGATGGAGTAAAATAATACCTATCAAAGCAAAAAGCCAACAGAAAGAGGTATGGCAGTACAACAGTTCGGAAGGGACAGAGAATTATAACGTTGATGTTAGGCTTGGAAAGCCGTTAGATTTTCTAGCGTTTAAATCTAAACGGATGGGAGCGTTCAAAGCAGACCTATTAGCTATAAGTAAATCTAGGAAAGATGTATTTAAAAACAAGAAGAACTTAGAGCACGTAAAGTTCTGTCCAGTTTGCGGATACGATACTGAGTCTTCTATCGAAGCAGTTAATATATATAATGCTATATATAGACAATGCTCTAATTGCGCACATTATTTTGTAGTTAATAGACCATCACCATCTTTCTTGGAATCATTCTATTCCGAAGATGAACAATATCAAGGTCCATATACAGATAAGAATGAAATAAACATTAGGGTTTTGAACATAGTCGCTCCTAAGCTAGATTGGGTAATTAAGCAATTCAAAAGAGTTTATGGAAGAGAACCAAAGTCAATCTTAGACGTAGGTACAGGAAGCGGTCATTTTGTTCATCTATGCCGGGAAAGAGGATTAAAAGCTGATGGCGTGGAATTAAGCAAGACAGGTATAGAATTCTGCAAGAATAACTTTAACATAGAACTGTTCAACGTGGATTTCATATCGGAATGGTCTAAGTTCCGTGATTATGATATTATATGCTTCTGGGGAGTTCTTGAACACGTACCATATCCCTGTGAGTTATTGAGCGCAGCTTCGATGGCTCTATCTGGGAAGGAAGGGCTAGTCATTGCTGAAGTGCCAAGATGGGATTCCATTAGCACAGCCGTTCAAGAAGTGTTTTCAGATTCCATCACTAGACACCTTGATCCATTAGGACACATAAGCTGTTTTACAGATACATCCTTAGCTACACTCTTTAGAGATAGCGGATTTGATATTACTGCAGCATGGTATTTTGGGATGGATGCCTATGAATGGAGTATTCAACTATCAAATCTATTTGGTAAAAATAAAGTAAACAAGAAGATGAAAGAGCTAATGCCTATATTTCAGCAGACTCTAGACAAAGCCAAGTTATCTGATGAAGTAGTTATAGTCGGAAAGCCTTCGGAGAAAGCAGAATGAAACCAGAGCCACTAAATGATAAAGAACTATCTGTTATTAAAACATCTTAAATTTTGATTTCATCGCGCCGTATTAATCGGATCAGCTCGTTATAATCAATAACTTTCCATAGTATCCCAATTAATAAATATATTGCTCCTACGATCAAGCTAATTATTATCATTTTAACATAAACTTGCAGATAAATAATTTTCAGTAAGAAGTATACTCCAAAAAAGAGGAACACGTTTAGAATTATAATTTTCCACCAGTTTTTATAAGCGATAGCATAGTTTCGATGTATAATAAGCAAACTTAATATAAACATGATCAGGAAACAGAAACTTGTAGCTAAGGCTGCTCCGATTATTCCTAAATCGAATAACTTAATTCCGAATAACTGTTTTGGGATAAGTATTGTATTAAGTATTATATTTAAGATTACACCAATGTAAACTATAAGTGCTACTTTCTTAACTTTACCCAGACCTTGAAGCGTAGCGAAGTTAATTAATGTAAAGCTCTTAAAAAAGAAACCAATGATTAGTATCTTTAACGCCATTGATGCTAAAATAAATTCTTTCCCGAAGGCTAAGGATAAGATATCTTGCGCAAAAAAAAGAAAGATTATCGTCAGCGGGAGGACTAAAAAGAGACCTAAGTTATAAATTGCTTTTAGTATTGTGGATATCATTTTTTTATCCCCCAAATGTTTCAATTTAGAAATTGTTGGAAATAGATATGATCTTAAGGGGGTCATGAATAGCAAAGTAAGTGAAGCTGCAGGTAAAGCAGCTTCGTATAAACCAACCATTTTAACTCCTTTGAAAATAGTTAGCATAAATACATCTATCCTACTTAAGATAAAAAAAGCAGTCGCACTAAGAAAAACCATAGAAGCATATTTACTTATTGGCTTGAAGTAACTCTCTTTTGTTTTAGCGCTTCTAAAGACTAATGGGTAATTGATTATCGCTAGTGCAGAATAAATAGCAGATATGATCAAATAACTTACAACCCAGATTATTGAAAATGCTATTAATAAATTCTCCTTAAAAAAAACGAGAGCGATCGAAGAAGCAATCAGAACAAGTACCAATCGGATAGGGTTCATTGAGGCATAGAATCTTTCATTATTAACGCCTATAAAAAAATATACTATAATCTTGTAGGATATATTAAATAAGAACAGTAGCGTAAAGAGTGGAATAATCAGTATCGCTGCAGATGTATGAAAATATTGACTTGCTAGGAAGTTCTTAAGTAAGAGAATTATAGATATAATAATTACTGATAACAGGAGATGTATTAGAAATACTTGAATAACAGACCGCTTTATTAGAGAATATTTTTCGCTGTGAAAGAGCTTAGGTATGTAATGCGCAAGACTACTTCCTAATCCAAGATCTATAAATATGCTAATAAGCGCTACGAAATTAATCATAGCATAAAACAGACCATAATCTTCAACCCCCAATGTCCTCGAAAAGAGAATTCTTAATAGGAACGTAAATGGCATAACTAGCAATTCAAAAGCCGCAACAGTAAGTAAACCTTTAAATAATCGTTTCTTGTCCATTTTATTAGAAAAGACGATTCTTATTAATTACGTCTTTAATTATGGTTTTTATTTTATCCTCTTCGGTCTCCTTGAATTTATTTAGTAATTTGGCTTTGAGGTATTTAATATGCTCCTGATAATTTTTGTTTTTGATTAAATTATCTTTTTCTAACTCGTTTCTCTTTAGTTCATAAAACTCTTCTTGGAAGTTACTTAGTATTAATTTGTAGTTCTTTAATCTTGCACCAATCAGGTGATTTTTCTTATCAATTGTTTCAAAGTATATAATTTCGCCCTTTCTTTTAAAAATCGATCTCCCCTCCCAGTCGTCTGGCGGTTCTATACCTAATAATGCTAGAATAGTTGGGGAAACGTCAATTAGAGAAACTAGCTTATGAGTGTTAGTCTTTTTATTAACGTTTAAAAAAATTAAAGGAACTCTCAGATTAATGTCATATAACTTAGAACAGTGTCCAAAATCGCCATACTCGTAAAATTCTTCACCATGATCTGACGTAATGATCAAGAGCGTATTTTTGTAAATCTTAATTTCTCGAAGAAAACAAACTAATTTTTTGATTTGATCATCTAAGTAATTAATTTCGGCATCATACAGTTTGATAAGATCTTTCACTTCATATTTAGTAAGTGGCTTATCTATTCTAGTCTTATCTAGTTTATAGTTTAATTCGTGCATTCGACTTCTAGAGATATTTGAGAATTTCTTTCTATGTCTCTTATCTGGTAGAAAAGGAGCATGTACATCCATATAATGTAACCAAAGAAAGAATTTTTTATCTTTATTCTTTTTTATCCAGTCTATAGCATCAGATGTTTGCTTTTCTCCTAGGGTCCAAGGAATACTTTTGTTTACGGTAAGGTGCGAATAAATACGGATGATTAAGTCATAGATCTTCTTACCTTCTAGCATTTTAGCTATTTTATCTTTAATATTTCTTCGAGTTGTGCGATATTTTTTAAAAGTCAAATAATCTTCAAAAAAATCAAAACCTTTGTTATAACCATAGTGCCGAGAAACGAAAGGATTTGAATGTATCGCTGCAGTTCTGTATCCGTTATCCTTTAATACTTCTGAGATCAATAACATATTTTTACTTAGAAAACTGGCGTCCTTATTTTTAGCAGCGTAATTTGCTGCTAATATCGAAATAAACGAACATATAGTCCCTGGAGCGTTTGAGAAAGCGTTAGTAAATCGAAGACCGTTTAGGCTATCCATAAACGGAGTTGTTTTCTTCTCGTAACCGTAACAACTGAGATGATCTGCTCTCAGAGAATCAATCGTTATAAGAATTACGTTCTTCATTTTATTTGTTTAGGAAAGTTAATGTAAGTCTCCGACTTGATTTGGTCTTATTTCGTTTCTTTCTCACCGTTTTTTATAAGTACTGGGAGTAATTGCTTATTTGTAATCATCAAGTTTTCGTTCATTCTTATTTTAAAGTGTTTTGGAATTATGTTCGCTCATCGAACGTTTCATTATATCTTCTCGCAATCGGAAGATTGGGCTGTCTTTTTTACTTTTTCGCAGAGGGTTGTTCTGATAGATTAATAATATGCTGAATTATAGTATTTATATTCTCACAATAAGTCATTAATAATCTGAAAGTTCTTCCGCCTTTTTTAAGTCTTCTGGAAAATCGATATCAACAAAGAGCACGTTCTTTCCAATATCATACGCAGATACTACCTCACCTCGTTTAATAAGTCTGGAGAGTGATTCAATCAACGTGCTATTAATCGTCTGCTTTGACATATTCTCTAACGCCGCAATTAATTTTTTAGCTCCCCGATCAGAAAGCTTTGCAATCCCGATAAACTCACCGTTTTCCCCAAACATATGCTCCTTACTAATCTCTACAATAACTCCTTCCGTTTCAACAACTTTTTCAGCCTCTTCTCTAAATCCATCTTTTTTTATAGCCAGACAAATATCTCCTTCTTGTTTCAATAAATTATCAACGATCTTTGAATCAAATAAAATATCCGAGTAGAGAAAGATAAATCCTTCTCGCAGCTCTTCTTTTGCAATCCAAAGCGCCATACTCATATTTGATACTGCATAGAAAGGATTAAACACTCCTTTAATTTTCAAAATGTTACACTGTGTCTGAACTTTATCGGCAAGATATCCCGTAATAACTACAATCTCTTTTATTCCTGCGGCGCGTAAAAATTCTACTTGATGCTCAAGGATTGTTTTACTTCCAACTTTAAGCAAGCACTGTGGAGTATCTTTTGTTAAAGGTAATAATCTTGTTGCTTTTCTTGAGGCAAGTATAATTGCTTTCATTGTAAATCGTTGGTCAAATCGCATAAATAGATTTGCAATTCCAAAAATCTACTTAATCGATTTTTGGTTATATTAATCTTGTATGATTATAAGATTTAAATTTGATTAGTCTACAGACTCTATTCTGATGAGTTTTTTTCTTATGTATGCGCTGAGTCTATCAATTCCAACAACCATTAGCACCATTATGATTAAGATCGTTAAGACTTCTCTGTTCTTAAAGAGACGCATACTAGTTAATAATTCCATTCCAATTCCGCCTGCACCAACCAGTCCTAATACCGTAGCTGCTCTGAAATTATTTTCAAGATAATAAAGGAAATAATTAGCGAACAAAGGTTTTACTTGGGGAAAAATACCTCGTGCAATAACTTGAATCTTAGTTGCGCCCGTTGAAATAATTGCTTTTATTTGTTCAGGATCTACTGTTTCAATTGCTTCAGAGAAATATCTTCCTAGCGCACCGGTAACATGTGCTGCAAGAGCCAGAATTCCTGGAAAAGGACCTAATCCAACCATTGCAACAAATATCAAACCCCATACAATTTCATTTATTCCTCTGCACGCATCGAAAAAAGTTCTTACACTATGATAAATAAATTTGTTCGGCATGATATTTCTCGCAGCTAGGAAAGACAAAGGCAGGGCAATAAGTGCTCCAATTCCAGAACCAACAATCGCCATCTGTAAGGTTTCAACTGTTTTCAAAAGAAACCTGCCCAGGTGCGTTATATCTGGAGGAAACATTCGTCTTACAAAATCAATCATATATGGAATTCCTTTAACGAAGGTAGTAGGACTTGCACCTGTTCCGCTAATTGCCCAATAATATATTATAACAATAAGGAGACCGAGGAGTAAACTCTTGTACTTTTTTCTTAAGCCGCGTAATATTTTTTTTAATCGCATATTAGAATCCAGTTTTACCGTACATATACCAATCTCTAGTCGCGCCATAAATATCTACAATGTCTTTTTCAGTAAGCTCCTTCGGTGTACCGTCGAATACGATTTCTCCATCTCGTACGCCTATGATTCTTGAACCATATTTTTTAGCAAAATCAAGAAAATGTAAGCTAGTAACTAATGTAATCTTTTTTTCAGTACAAATTTTCTTTAGCAGATCCATGACTTCTTTCATCAGCTTGGGATCTAAACTCGATACAGGTTCATCCGCTAGGATTATGCTTGGCTTTTGTGATAGTGCTCGAGCAATTGCAACTCTTTGCTTCTGGCCGCCACTAAGATTAGCAATTCTCTCATTTTCATACTCTTGCAATCCTACTCTTGCAATATTTTCTCTTGCAATCAAATAATCTTCTCTGGAGAACCGACCCAACAACGTGTTGAATGCGCTATTATATTTTAGACGTCCATTTAATACATTCTTCATTACTGTTTCACGCTCAAGAAGATTGAAATTCTGAAAAATCATCCCAATCTTGCCCCTTATCCGTGCAGCTTTCTTAAGAGAACAATTCAGTATTTCTTCATTCTGGATGAGGATTTTACCGGACTCCGGCTCGATTAATCGATTAATGCATTTAAGGAGCGTTGATTTGCCAGAACCACTAGATCCGATGATTACTACACTTTCTCCTTTTTTTATGTGCAGAGAGATGTTTTTAACTGCTGCATCCTCGCGGTTTTTGTAAGTATGGCTGAGGTTTTTTATTTTTATCATAATAATATAAAATAAGAAAAAGAAAGACTACTTATTAGCAGCCTCTGCGCTTGTTACATCCATGCCAAGTATTTTTGCAGTTTCTCTAATTACATCATAGTCGCTATCAGAAACTTTTTGGTAGTTGGAAATCCCTCCCCATCCGTCAACTTTATGGATGGTCTGCTGGTCCATTTCAACCAAAATAGTCTGTATCTTTTGTTTTAGTTCTGCAGGCAGGTCTCCTCTTACAACTATTGGCGATCCAGGTATCGGCTCTGATTCATGTAATATTATATTAACTTCAGGATCTATCTCACCTTCTTTAATCATTCGAGCATATACATTGTCTCCACTCGCGCCCGCGTCGACCTTGCCATTTGCAATAGCGTATTGAACTGCGTTATGGGTTCCTGCGTAGTAACTAGTGCTAAAGTCATTGTCCGGATCTATTTCATTTTCAAGCAACATCTTTCTAGGAATAAGGTTTCCTGACGTTGAGGCAGGATCTACAAAAGCAAAGGTTTTTCCTTTTAGATCTTCTAGCGTCTCAATCCCACTGTCTGCATTCACGATAATCAATGATTTATATGTTGCACTACCTGTGCTTTCTTTTACGCCATTAACAATTGCTTCTGCATTTGCAACATTAGCTGCAATAACATATGAAAATGGTCCAAACCACGCCATGTCAATATGTTTTGCTCGCATTGCTTCAATCGCAGCAGTATAATCAGATGTAACTTGTATCTCAACGGGAATTCCTAACTTTTCAGATAAGTATTCCTTAACGGGTTCATAATTTCTTAGCATCTCGTCAGCGTCATCCGCAGGAATTAATCCCATACGCAAGACGGTAATTTCTTCTTCATTAACATCTGTTCCACTAGTAAATTTATTTAGGCCAAAGTTTACTAGTATAAATGCTAATAGTAAAAGAAAGCCAATTTTCCAAATATTCAATCGTTTCATTTCATTACCTTTATCCGTCGGTTAATCAGTAACTTGATTCCGAGAGTATCAGTATCTATCTTATTTATTTGATTGATAAAAACATCTTTAGCGAATTTATATTCTTCAGGGAAATCGATTTCCATCCAATCTTCTCCTGACACAAGCTCATATTTTACTGCTATTCCACTTTCTGCTATAATTGTGATTAAATCCCTTACGTTCTTGAATTGTATTGCATCAGAATCTTTTAGGAATTGGATGTTTTCTTTGAATTGCTTGGAACCCTGTTTGTTCATTTTTATTATCCCAGCGAATTCTCCATTAGATTCTTCATTAGGCAATTCTTTACTACATACAATTATTTTATCATATTTAATCTTCACTTTTTCAGACTCGTCATCGACAGCCTTTTCACTAACTAAGCAAACTATATCACTTTTTTCGCTAGCAACGATTTTTTTCAAGGCCCTTTCTGAGAAGATAGAATCAGCATACATAAACAATATTTCGCTATTAAATTCATCCAAAGCAAAATATAATGAGTCCAGCATACCTTCTTGTGTATAGAGCGGTTCTCTTAAATATCTAACAGAATCTCCAAATTTCTTTTTAATATCTTCTGATCGATATCCAACAACAAGTAAAATATCCTCAACGCCATTCTTTTTGAGAAGTCTTATTGATCTGCCTAATATAGTTTCATCTTCAATAGGTAGCAAACATTTAATGGTACCATTTGTAGACTCGCCCATCCGAAAATTCATGCCGCCAGCCAATATTATGGCTTTCACCCGATTACCTCCGGGCAGATCTTAATTAATTCGCTAAACAATTTTTCAGCAATTTCTGGTTTTAATTCCACTACGTTACAATTTTCTTCAGGATCTTTGTTTAACTCATAGAGCTCCTTTTTACCTGTTTTAATATTATATATCAACTTCCAATCATTTGTTCTGACTGCTTTTAATAAAGGTTTTTTCTTTGTTGGATATGGTTTAACTAATCCAGCTCCTTCTGAAAAAGCTATTCTGCTATCTGATTCATGATCCATTAATTTCATTAAAGATTTTCCTTGGGGTTTTATATATCCTGCACTAATCGGTATACGCAGGATATCTAGAATTGTTGGTAGGATATCAATCGTTCTACCCATCTTTTCGATATTTCTAAAAGGAAATATTTCTGGCTGAACAAAGAGCGAGAAAGTTCTTAAGGTGTAATCATAACAATAACGCCCATATCCTATCTCTCCGATTTTATCGCCAACGCTAGCTCCATGATCTGACATAATAAGGATAATTGTATCCTTAAACAAATTCAATTCTTCACAAGTTTCGAATATCTTACCTAGATACTCATCACTTTGTTTTATATATTTATCATAATTCTCAAGGTTCTTATCTTTATTTTTGAAATAGTTTTTATCAAAATCATCATACTTTTTTAGAACTGTCTCCACCAATCCAGTATGTATATTACTATAATGTAAATATAAGAAGAAATTACCTTTCTTTTTAGCATCCTTTATCATTTTTCGATGTCTATCTGCCAGATTATCTCTTTTCTCATCGTGAATTGATAATTTGTCAAATCCTTGCTTGGGAACAACAATCTCGTTTATCGTATCGCCAAATGTGTTAAAACCAGCTTCTTTAAGGTATTGTGCAAGGGTCTTGCAAGACTCTTTTCTAAATAATGCACTACCAAAATAGTTGTAAGCGCCATTAATGTTCCCATAAATTCCAGTAAAACTAGCATGCATTGACGTAACTGTTTGAGTACCATACGTTATAATTTTTGAGAAGAGTGTCCCTTTTTGGGCCCACATCTGGAAATTCTTTTGATCCTTGATACGATCATACCTAGCACCATCCACTACAATTAAAAGTACGTTGTATTTACTTTTTCTTGTCATTAAATATAATTATATATAATTACTTTAAAAAGATTGTGAAACTTCTGCATTATACTTAAAACAATCTAAAGATAGCCTAACCTTTTTAATCTATTCTTTATCTCATTTTCCACTTTTTTATCAAGAATACCTTCATTTGGTCCAGATAAAATCTGCCTTAGGATAAAAGTGACATATGCCGAAGCGGAATGTATTCCTGTACCTTCTATATTTTGTTTAATAGCTTCGACTAAGGGTGTGGGGAGAGAAACGGTAGTAAACTTACTCTTTTTTTTCATTCGTATTATTATATATATTTTATCTTATTAAGCTTTCGAAAGATTACTCTTTTTATATCTAAGGATAGCTCAGAACTGTATAAAAAATACGGTTATCTAAACTATATTACTAAATATTGCAAGGAACTATAAGGTTAAATCTGCGTGCTATGCTTGCGGTTTGCAAATACTTTCCGCCCTATAAATAGTTCTTTTTGTTATGCGGATTTATAGTCCTAACGATTTTAAACTATTTCAGAGCAATGTCTTACAGTAGAAGCAGGTCTAGGAGTTGGGGAGGGAGTAAGTACGGAGCACGGTTCCACACACAATAAACTTTATATTTGGCAAAATTATCTAGCGTAGATAACACAATCTTTTTAAAAGTTTACTCGAGAATAACTTATTGATAATAATGAAAGTGGATATAGATAAGAATATAATACGGGCGCTTCAGGAACGCGTTAATGTAAGTAAGGACTACAATAATGTTGACCAGTATATAAACTATATCTTGGAGCAGATAGTTGATAGATTTAAAGAACAAGAAGTTGAGAACGCTATTGATCCTGCTGAGCAAAAAAAGATAGAGCAGCAACTAAAACGCCTCGGATATGAGAAATGAATAAGCTCTCTTTGAATCGATCGCGGCCGAGTTGCATTAGCTTAAGCGCAGTTATTTAACACTAAATAAGAATTCTGATTGAGTATTATACACTAGTTCGAAATTATCAGATGCACTTATTTCTTGCAATCTCTGATTCGTTAGATTCACATCAAATTTATGTTTAGCTACGCAGCTTGCGCCCAAAACTACATACTCCATCTCATTTCTTTTCAGAAATTGATAGTTATCTTCAATACTTTTATTTAGCGCTGTCCTAAAGTAAGCAGTTTCTGAGTTCTCAGATAATTCTTCATTCGCCCAAGTCATAGGATGCATATCATACCCATATAATGTAGATGGTTGATGACATAGCGGATAGACGTGAGAATCCTTAGGAATTATATCTCCATCTCTCAGTTCCACATAAAATTTCTGTGATTCTGGAATAAAGATTTGATGTTCCGGCCAGACTGCGGTGTTGTGCCAGTATTTCTGCGCGAAGGAAGTAGGGATTACTAATATAACTACTGCAATTATGAATATCGCCGTTAGGTGCTGTTTCTTGATTAGTTTGGCTAGTCCTACAACAGCAAACCCGATTATAAGCGAAGCTGGAATTGCGAAGAACGTCCACATCCTAAATGGGAGATACATTACTGAATGATACACACCTAGAATTATAATTAGAGAAAAGATCACCCAAATAAGCGTTGTGCTAATCCAAAAGTTTTCTTTTTCGAATAATTTCTTGTAACTTAATAGGATAAATATAATTCCTATTGTAAAAAGGCTCATCAGAATAATTCCTACTCCAATCGGATTGTTAGTCATATTCCCTTTCTGAGCAACGAAGAAATCAGCAAGAGTATATGCTCTTGTTCCGGATCCCTTTAGGTTTATGAGTTTCTTAGACGGTAAAATCAAAATTAGAGCTACTGTACCTAAGACAATAAGGAATAGTATTTGCTTAATGTTCTTGATTTGTAATCCTCTTTTGATGTGCTTAAACCAGAATTTATTTATAGCTAATAATACTACTAGGCTCGCAATAATTACTATTGATATCCCCAAAATAAGTGGGTTAAATATTATCTTATGTATTAGTTTAAATATAAAATTAAGTCCACCAGACTGAGCTACAGGGTTAAAGAAAAGATCGCTATGTTGAATGTATATGGGAATATAATACAGTAAAGAAAGTATAAAACCGCCGAATAATGAAAGTATAAGCTTAATGTTTAGATCTTCGTGCACAAAAATATAATTTATATAGTATATTCCAAGAAGCATTAGTATCGTAACTGCAGTATTAACATGATTTATCAGAACTGAGGCGAATACTAAAGCAAGAATATATTTCCATTTGTTATTATTCCGCATAGCCACTAAGCAATAGAGCAAGACCGGAAATAGAGCCATATTGAAGTTTAGAGAAAACACAAAGTGCCCAACCCAGCACGGAATTGCAAACAGAGCAAAGGTTGAAACAATTGCTATATCTTCGTTCTCCGTAAATCGCTTGGCAAAGTAATAGAAAAACAATAAGGATAAAGAGATAATTAGTGCATTAAAGAACTTCATTGTCCAGTATATAGAATCATTAGTCTGATGCAGAACGCCCATTAAGATTTGATAGCCTTGTGTGTATGGCTCAGCGTAGTGAGAGTATTGAAATGGCGTTGAGAAAGTCTTTTCTTCTGCAATGTATTTGGAAGCAAGAGAATAACCATAAGGGTCACCATCTTCTAGCCAAGGATATACAAAAGATCCATGAATATACATATAAGCAGTTACAGCAAACATTATCAAAAGCAAGATAGAATATATTTGCTGTTTAGTTATTTTAGAAAAACTGAACTTAGGAAAGGACAAAACTTCTTTTTTTCTAAAATAGGCTGCTGCTGAAAAGATTGTGATCGCAATAATTAAATATATTTTCCAATCTAAAGGAATATGCAATAGATTAAGAATTACTCCGAGAAATGTAAATATTGCTATACCAATTCCTAGCCGCATAACTAATTTTTCTAAGAAATCCGCTTTCCAGTCTTTTATAATGAGATCAGTTAAGAATCCAAGACCAATTGTTACAATTAAGAAATATATTACGCTAGTCCACATCTTTACCGGAATGAAAGCTATTCTTAAATAATTTGCTATGTTTTATAGCAGATATTCTTAAATAACTTTGTGATGAAGCTACTGAAATGAAACAATTAAAGATAGGAATTCTTGGTACTGGAAGATGGGGAAGAAATCATGTGCGGGGCTTAACCACATTAGGACAGGAAGTTTACATTTACGATAAGAATTCTGAGCAGATGGAGAAAGTAGCTCAGGAATTTAATTGTAAAACAGCAAGTTCTATAGAAGAAATATTTAGTATATGTGATGCTGTTACAGTTGTAACGCCGAGTAACACACACTACGAAATTGTTAAATCTTGTCTGAATGCCGGGAAACATGTTTTAGTAGAGAAGCCACTTGCACTTAATTCTAAACACGTAAGAGAATTGCTCGAACTCGCGATGGATAGAAAGTTAATCCTTGCGACAGGACATGTCTTTAGGTTTACAGATACTGTAAGAGAATTAGAGCAGATGTTTAGAATTCGTTATAAAAATATAAAATATATATCTATGCGCTTTTTGAATACTCTCGGGCCGCGGTCAGATTCAAATGTACTCTTTAATTTAGCGATCCACCTTTTTGATATTCTGGATATGATTGTCCATGAAGACCCAGAAATAATACAATGCCAATACAACGAATATTTTGGTTCGATTATTCTTAAGTATAAAAAAATAATAGCGCATCTAGAAGTTGCGTGTAATCACCAACACAAATTTAGAGATATGTATGTGCTTGGTACAGATGAAGCTGGAGAACACTTAGGAAATTATTATAATTTGACAGAGTCCGATAGGGAGCCGTTGTTGGAAGAGCTTCGGGCGTTTTGTTATGCAGTACAAACCAAGACTTTTCCTTCGAATGCTGCACGTATCGGATACTTTGGAGTTAAGTTGTGCGAACTTGCGCAAAAGTCTTGTGAAGAAAATAAGGCTGTGGAAGTGGAGCTATAACGGAGTTCTTAAAAGGATTTCTGTATATATTTTTCTATGACCTTGGAGAGTGTAATGCAAATAATTGAGAATAGCGAGATTGGCAAGAACAAGCAGATAGGTAATTTCATTCAAATCTATGACTGTAAAATCGGAGACAACTCTGAGATTAAGGATTTTGTTAAGCTTCGAGCATGTAAAATTGGGAATAATTTAATGGTTGGAGATTTCGTTGATCTAAGTAATACAACTCTTGGGAATGACAATGAAGTCTGGAAGTCAGCATCTCTTAATAACTGTAAAATCGGAGATAGAACTAAAATTTTTAAATTTGCAAATCTTTATGGATGTAAACTTGGGTATGATGGCAAAATCGGGTCCTATGTAGAAGTCCAGAGTGATGTGAAGATAGGTAATAATGTAACTGTTTCATCACATTCTTTTATCTGTTCTCTTGTTACTATTGAAGATGATGTCTGGATGGGGCACGGAATTATGACAGTTAATGATCTCCTTCCTCCTTCTAGAAAGAGAACTGGAACAACTGATTATTGGCTACCTACTTTGATCAAGAAAGGTGCTGTTATTGGAAGCGGCGCTAAACTTCTTCCAGTAATCATTGGAGAAAATGCTGTAGTTGGAGCAGGCTCCGTGGTTATTAAAGATGTTCCCCCTAATGAACTTTGGGCAGGAGTTCCTGCTAAATATATAAGGCCTGCTGATGAGTTGGCTAGGAAGATCTATAAACAGTAGAATTTCTCTAAATCTTCTGCTAGGATGTCTGTTCTAAATAACTATCAGAATAACGCCAAGAACGAGTAGAAGCGTCCCGATTAGTATTGTTAAGAAATTCTCTTTCTCTTTTAGAATAAAAAAGGCGAATATTACTGTAAATATGGCTGAGGCTCGCTTTAATGCAATTATATATGCAGTATGAGTTAGAGAGATTCCAAACATCTGTGTTGCAATAACTAAAAAGTTTAGAATAACTAGGACTAGCAATCCCTTGATATTATTCTTCAGTGTTTCTTTTAGCTTTGGTAAGAAGGAAGATTTTTCTTTAAGTAGAAGATAAATGAAAAAGAACACGATTGCGAAATAGCTGTACAGAAGGATTCTAGAAATTGCATTGGATGCATTGATAGCTGCTTTGTCAACAACAGAACTGAGCCCCCAAAAGATTGCAAGAAAGAACATTAGCCGCGCGCCTTTATTTGTAAATATTTTAGCAAAAGGTGCCAATAATTTAGAATATCTGACTTCTGAAGTATTAATTGATTTCTCAATATTTAGAACATAAGTTCCAATTACTAAGATAATTACTCCGAAGATACCATAGCGATTTGGGTATTCCTGCACCCAAAACATTGCTATTACCAAAGTAAACAGCGGGCTTAAGGATAAGAGAGGGATCGTTTTTGAAACAGACCCATATTTTAAGCCAGACATGTAGAGGATCCCCCCGATAACAATCATAACTCCGATGATTACCATTAGAAGAAGAGACTCTGAAGTTATAATGAGCTTGTCCCAGAAGAAGAAAAGAAGTGGTGTAGTTAAAATAGCTGTAAATAACAGCTTCGCGAAGGCAATATATTGCGGATCAGCTTTATCAACTATTTTCTTGCTTACAATATGAGAAATTGCAAAGAAAACTGCACAAAGTAATCCTAAGATAAGCCATAGCATGTCTTATACTGCTTCGTTAAGAATTTAAAACCTTTGTAATTTCCAGTTAAGACTATGCGCAGGTTCTTGTTAACATGAATTCTTGCAAGAAGCATCAGTTATGTTTACTTAAAAAATGAACCTAAAATAAGATCTAATAGCCTATCTCTCACGTTCTTTCTCATATAATAATTCGCACTGCATGTCTCGGGCTTTAGATCACGTATATGCCTAGTTAAGACATAATCTGCGCCAATTTCATTACCATACCTTATAGCATCATGTTCAGGACACGCACCATGAATTCCACGCTCAGTGCTAAACGTCTCAGAGCAAACTAATAATAAATCCTTGAGAGTAAGTATTTCTCCAGTGTCCTTAAAAATTAGACTAGTACTGCTGCCTCCCCAGTTAGAGTCATAATAAGTTGTTTCTGATTTAACAAACTTCTCAACATGATATTCTCTACCATTTCTCTTTAAGCGCTGTATCTCTAGTTCCATACAGTAGTAACAATAAATAAACTTAAAAGATTTTCTAACTAACCTTTCAAGAAGATGAAAGCCGGAAGGGAAATTATAATTTGTGACAATCACGAACCAATTTCTTTAGATAATGTGATTATTAACATTTCTCACGAAAAACCTATTCTTCCAGAAGATGTTGAGGATAGAGTAAAGGCTAATTGGGTAAGGTTCAAAGAATCACGGTCTAATGCGGTAGACAATGAAGTAGCATACTTAGTTGAGTATAGCTATTCGGAGGGAACAGTAACTGCGGAAGTCTTTACTGCTGGCTTCAGCTACAACCAATATCTAAACAGAAGTGATATTGAAATGAAAGATTCTAGGGCAGGTTTATATGAGCCACTTGCATCGTGGATGCTTGCAGTATGTGACAATGGAAATTATGCCTTGTTTGGTCACCGGAAAGATTATGGTAACAAAAGAGTATCTGCGTTCGGAGGATTTACGAGTCAGGTAGATATAGTTGGTGACAAAATAAATACAGAACAGTTCGTACAGCGAATACTAACGAACGAAATGAAAGATATGTCCTCGTCAATTGTAGGTGTATCTATGATTGGTCTTAATTATTATCCAAAAGTTGGCCCGAAAGGATTTGATGGAGTATATGTAGCAGAATTAGAAGGTAAGCCAGAGGAATTACAGACGCATTTCAGCGAATGTGATCAGTTCTCAACAAAGCTGATTTCCGTAAGAACAGATCCCAAGAGTTTAATCAAATTCCTCGAGCATGAGCATTGGCATCCGACTAGATCCTGTGTTGCTGGCGTATTTAGTTACATTGGTTCGAGATACGGAAGGGATGAACTAAATGCTGCACTGTCAAGTTACTCTGGTAGAGATAAGATCCATGTCGTTGAAACTCCTTTTATTGGTAGCGTAGCGGATCAACTTGCGAGCATTAGTACATAAAATATATAAATACATATAAAACGCACCCTCTCGCTAAATGTTGTAATATATGAAAATCCCCTTAGTAGATCTTAAAGCACAATATCTTAGCATAAAACCAGAAATAGATTCTGCTATTCAGGAAATTCTAGATAATACTTCTTTCATTATGGGTGAGCCAGTTAAGAAATTTGAAGAGAACCTAGCTAAATTCTGTGAGTGTAAGCAAGCGATAGGTGTAAGTAGTGGTTCTTCAGCTCTGTTTCTAGCATTAAAAGCTTATGGTATCAAAGAAGGAGATGAAGTAATAACTGTTCCAAATAGCTTTATCGCAACAGCAGAAGCAATTGTTCAGTGCGGTGCTAAGCCAGTCTTTGTTGATGTTGACGAGAAAACAATGTTGATTGATACAACAAAAATAGAAGAGAAAATAACTCCTAAAACAAAAGCAATAATTCCCGTACATATTTACGGACAAATATGTGATATGGATCCGATAATTGAAATAGCTAAGAAACACAATCTGATTATTTTGGAGGATGCTGCGCAAGCGATCGGTGCGGAGTATAAGAATAGAAAATTGCCAATTCATGAAACAGCAATATTTAGTTTTTTCCCAGCAAAAAATCTAGGCGCGTATGGCGATGGAGGTGCAGTTATTACACATAATTCAGAAATTGCTAATAAGGTTTCTAAATTACGGGATCACGGTAGGATTAGCAAATACGAAAGCGGAATAGTTGGTTATGGCGAACGATTAGATGCTCTGCAGGCAGCAATATTAGATGTTAAACTCAAGCATCTTGAAGAATGGACTAGCAAACGGAGAGAAAATGCTTTTAAATATAATGACTTGCTTAAAGATGTAAAATCTATTGAAATTCCTTTTGAAGAATCATACTCCAAGCATGTTTATTATGTATATGTAATAAGGACGAAGAAGAGAACAGAGTTAATGAAATACTTAAAAGAAAAGGAAATATTTACTGGAATCTATTATCCAATTCCTTTGCACATACAACCTGCTCTCAGCTTCTTATCGTATAAAGAAGGAGACTTTCCAGTTGCGGAAAAAGTTGCTAAGGAGATATTATCCTTCCCCGTCTATCCGGAATTAAGTAAAATTAGAGTTGATTATATTACCGATAATATAATAAATTTTTATAAAATACCGATAGCGGATGTCTGAGATGGTTTACAATAAAAAGGAGAAAATAAAGAAGTACTATGAGGATGAAGCAGATATTTATGATTACACACATGGAGCAGGCATGTATGGTGCTCAGAGAGGTATTGAGAAATACTACTTCAAATTCTTTAAACAGTATATTAAACCGGGGGCGAAAGTACTAGAGGTTGGTTGTGGGACGGGAGTATTTACTCAAGCCCTGATGCGAATAAGTAAATCAATTATTTCTTCAGACATCTCAGATAATATGCTTCAGGAAGCTAAAAAAAGAAATCCTGGAGTTAAATTTAAGATAGCAGATATTGAAGATTTGCCGTTTGAGGATGAAAAGTTTGATTTTGTAGTTGCGGTCAATTCGTTTTCATATGTTCCGGATAAGAAGAAAGGAATTGCTGAGATTAAGAGAGTATTAAAGAAGAACGGAAAATTTCTACTAGTTGATATGAACTTACTGTGTCCTGCATATTATTTTACTAATTTGCTGAAGATTCGACAGAGAAAAATCTGGTTTAGCACTATTATGGACAGCAATCGGTTTTATTTATCAAATCTACTAAAAGATAATCAATTTAAAGTTATTAAGATATATGAAGGTAATCTTGTGCCACATCGAGCTACTAAGAAAAACGTTAAATTCTATCTTCCGTTAGAGTATCTCTTAAAAATATTCCCTTTCTTTAATATTATTACTATGCGAATTTTCGTTGTTGGAGAGAAGGAATGAAACGAATTATAGATTATGACGTATTTGAGCGTTTTTACGGAGTTAAATTAGATAATAAGTCTGACGAAATATCCGCCCTTGCTAATCTAGCTAAGTTTATATTATCTGAAGAATATCTCCCAAAAACCGCCCCCCTTCTTTCAAAAATCCCCATTTTTCATCCACATATGATCCCGCCACGAATGAGAAGTTATATATCTGGATTAATCGCAAAATCCAAGAAAAGTGTTAGTACCTTCCCACGATTTCCATATGATTTCAGTGTAGATCATTTAAGAAAAATCGTAAAAGAAAAATATTGTTCAGCATCAAAAATAGAACCATTTTGGCCAAATAATAAGCGCTTCGCGATCATTATAACGCATGATGTTGATACAGACTATATTTTTAAGAATGCGGATATACTTAAGTCTTTTATATCTATAGAAGAAAAATATGGGTTTCGATCTGCTTGGTATATTGTTACAAATAAGTATCCATTAAACCACAGTACCTTGAAAATGCTAATTAAAAGAGGTCATGAAATTGGATTTCATGGAGATACACATGATTATAGACTTCCTTTTCTAAAAAAGGAAAAAATCAAGGAGCGATTAGATAAATGTAAACCATTCTTAGATAAGTATAACGTCAAAGGTGGGAGGTCTCCATTATTTCTCCGCAATCCTACGTTTTTTTCAGTCTTAGAGGAGTATATATCTTACGATACATCTTGCCATGATTCTACGCTTGGAGCTCTTTCCGGTATGAATGAAGGATGCTGCTCTTGCTTCCCTTTCTTTATAAGTAATCTTTTAGAAATTCCGACCACTTTGCCTGAATCTTACTTTCTGAAGAAGCTCGGAGTTCAAAAGGAAGAGATACCTAAAATTCAAGAAGATAGATTAGAAGCAATTAGAGAACTCGGAGGAGTAGCGCATTATCTTGTTCATCCCGAGCCGCAGATAAGTGCTAATAAAGAGCATCTTGCGGATTATGAGCGGTTTTTAGAGAAATGCAGTAAATATAAAGATGCATGGGTGACTTTGCCCAGTGAATTGAATGCCTGGTGGCGTAAAAGAGATGAGAAAATAAAACGTCTAATTGGGTAGTGATTAAAGAATGAATATTGTACTAATATACCCTGAATTTACTGATATATATGGTAGATATCGATTTGCAGCAAGAGTGACTGTAGTATATCCGCCGTTAGGATTGATGTACTTGGCAGCTTCTCTAGAGCGAGACAACCATAAGGTCACGATAATAGATACCGAAGTAGAAGGATTAACAAAATCAGAGATTATCAAAGAAGTTCTACGCAAAAAGCCAGATATCGTCGGAATTACTTCAACTACACCACTTCACCATAAAGCTATCGAGTTATTTCATCGCATAAAGCAAGGCGATTCTTCGATAAAAACAATTGCTGGCGGTCCGCATCCTACAGCTCTCCCTATGGAGACTTTACGAGAGTGCAAAGATATTGATATAATAGTTATTGGCGAGGCAGAGGAGACTATTCGAGAAATATGCTCTGGAAAGCAGTTATCTAAAATAAGTGGAATTTGTTTTAGAAGCGAGGGTAAAATTAAACTGACAAGGAGAAGAAGCCTGATCGCTGATTTAGATTCTATTCCGCTTCCAGCGAGACATCTAGTAAAAAATGAGAAATACTTATGGAGTGTTCCAAAAAAAGGAATCATACCTGTAACGCCAATAATGACTACGCGAGGATGTCCGTATAAATGCGTTTTCTGTTCTCAACTGGTGATTTTTGGAAGGTCTATGCGGCATCGTTCAGTAGAAAATATTGTTCAGGAAATTGATGAAATTGTAAATAACTATAAAATAAAGCATCTTGTATTCTATGATGATACTCTTGGACTTAATAAAAAACTTACTTATGAACTTATAGCTGCGATAAAGAGAGAGAAACTTGATTTTACTTTTGAAGGAATGACTCGAGTTAATATAATCAGCAGAGAATTACTCGAGAAATTAAAGAGCATAGGTTTGAATAGACTATCTTTTGGAGTAGAAAGCGGTAATCAGCGTATCCTAGACGCTGCTAAGAAAGGCATAACTTTAGAACAGATAAGGAAAGCATATGTGCTAACTAGTGAATTTGACATTGAAACACGGATGTCAATTGTTTTGGGGCTCCCATTTGAGACAAAGAAGACAATAGAGAATACAATAAAGTTTATGAAATCTTTAAAGTGTTATCAAGCATATGTTAATATTGGTACACCATTTCCAGGTACAGAATATTATGATATGGCGGTTAAGGGTTATGGCGGTATAAAGCTATTAACAAATGATTGGCGAGAGTTCAGACGATGGGGAAATGCTGTAATAGAAGTTAATGATCTTACTCGAGCGGATCTCATAAAATACCAAAAAAGAGCTCTTATGAGTTTTTATATGACTCCGAAACGGATAGCATATAATTTAAAAAGAGCGGGTGTTAGAGCAGCATGGGTTAATGGGAGGAGTGCAATTAAAAGCTTGTTATTATCAAAGAATAATTGATGAAAACTTTCAACGAATCTCCATTCAGTAATCTCCCTAATTATATAAGTTATTATTATCAAATAAATTTAATACCTAAAAAAATAAGCTCAATTTTAGAAATAGGCATAGGGAATAAATTTGTAAGTTCGCAACTTAGAAAACTAGGTAAAATAGTTACTACTTTAGACGTTGATAGAAAATTAAAACCAGATATTATTGCGAATGTTAATGCTATTGGGTTAAAAGACAGATCCTTCGATTGTGTGATTTGTTATGAGGTACTCGAGCATTTACCATTAAGTATGTTCGAAACTTGCTTAAACGAGCTGAGAAGAATAAGTAGGAAATACCTAATAATCTCGCTTCCTTTTTCTGGTTTTGCGGCAGGTTTGTATCTAAAACTTCCGTTGAGAGGTGGAGGAAGAATATTTAGAATTCCACTCCCTTTTTTTTCTCGTCCGGAAAAGCTAGTAAAGAAATTCAAAATAGCTCATTATTGGGCCATTGGAGAAGGGAAGATTTCTAGAAATTTCACCCGTAAGAGATTAAAAGGGTGTGGTTTTAAAGTAATGAAAGAGTTATCTCCTGTTTTGAATAGCCACCATATTTTTTGGGTCTTAAGAAAAGTAAAATGAGAACCAAGGTTAAGACCATATTAAAAATTACTTTTAGCTTTTCTTTGTTGTTTATTTTATATTATAAGATTGGTTTTGTTAAAGTAAGCCAAACAATTAGGACATTAGATTTAAAATATATTCCACTAATTATCTTAATTTATATTACTATACACGTAATAAATGCGATCGCACTAAAAATATTTTTTCATCCAGTAAAAAAAATTAAATTTAGGAACATGATAAAATATTATCTAAGTAGTTTTGCTGTAAGTTTAATAATTCCCGGGAAATTGGGGGAACTCTCTATTGCATATTTCCTAAAAAAAGAAGATATCAGTATCGGAGTTTCAGGCGCAGTAGCTATAATTGATAAAATAATAACCTTGATTATTTGGTCGATATTCTGCGTAATAGGCTTGCTTAGTTTTTTTGAATTAAGAGCCTCAATTAAGGCTATTTTAATTTTAATAAGTGTTATAATAATATTAATATTTTCTATATCTTCTGAAACTTCTCGGCGTATAGTCAAAAAATATATTTTAAAAAGCTATTCTCAAAAATTTAAAGGTTTTTCAAAAACGTTAAAGCGATATGTCCGATATCATAAAAAATATATAATATTAAATTTAGGGCTTACTGTAGTTAAATTATCTTTGGGTGCACTATTTGCTTACTTTCTTCTAATCGCTACTAGAAATTATCTAGATTTACTTACCATTATGATAATAGTCTCAATCGTTAGTATTATCTCATTGATCCCCATCGCTATAAATGGTATCGGTGTAAAAGAAACTTTGGGAATTTTTATGTATGGGCTAGTTGGGATTCCAGGAAATGTAGTATTGACGATATATATACTAGGACTCGTACTGGCTTATCTATCTGGCATAATAATCTTCCTTTTTGTTAGAAACAAGAATTAATGAATCTATTCTACTATTATTTTTATTAGGTCTATGAACGCTATAATAAACTAGAACCAGCATTAATTCTTATACTCTCAAAGAAAATCTATTTTCTGAGTAGATTTAGATTATATCTTATCTCTGTAAGTTTTTCTAATATGTTAACTATAAAGTATGCACGCGATGAATTTTAAGATTTCGTTATACTATAGAATTTAGTCCAAGGCAGCTATGTATTCTTTTAACTAGCTCATCCCTTTTGTCTTACTATATCCTAACTGCCACAATCTAAGATCAAGTGGCGCATTAAAAAATCTCAGTTTCCACCGTATTTTTGCTAAAATATTAAAAAATCTGTTAAATATGACTATCGGATAAACCATCAAAGGGGTTCCGAATTTCGCTATTTTTTGTTTGTAGCTCCATTGATCTAACAATTGATTTATAAACATTATTCTCGCACACACGTTGATACCTTCATATTTTGATTTTAATTTTTTATTTATCCATGTGATATTCCGTTTATCATTAAATCCCCATTCTTTAGTCCAATCTTCCAATTTTTCAGGAAGTTTGTAGTGGTATTTTTCGATTAACAGATTGGTAAGACTGTTTCTTGGAAAAGGTGTGAAGATAAACAAACCATTTATCCTAGCATTTTTATCTATTGTTTTTATTTTGTCATATACATCAAGGGTTCTATTTAATTCACTTTCAGTTTCAGATGGGAAACCCATCATTAAACTTAGCAACACAATAAATCCATTTTTTTTCAATATTTTAACTGAATCGACTATTTGTTTTACTGTTATATCTTTTGTAATTAAATTAAGAATTCTATCATCTCCAGATTCTGCTCCGAACGCTAATTCCTTAAAATTGGCTTTTTTTAAAAGTCGGAAGAAACTTGTTGTATATCTCACAAGATAGTCGCATCTGACCATAGCATAGAATTCAACATCCCACCTCTTTTTTATAATTAAATTACATATATCTTCGATTCTTTTTCTATCTACAAAAAAATTTGAGTCAAGAAAAACTATTCTTTTCGGATGAAATGTTTTAATAATTTTATCTAATTCTTCAACTACGATTTTTGGACTTTTACCAACCCATTTTCTTCCATAATTACATTCATTACTGCAAAAACCACACCTATGGGGGCAACCTTTACTAGATACGTATCCAAATCGATAGTATGCTCCCAAATAATTTTTTTTAATATTGAGGAGGTGATAAGGAAGATCTACAGATTTATTTATATCTCTAAGGGGTCTATCTGACGTGCTTATTATTTTTCCATTTTTATCTTTAAAAGATAGCCCTTTAATTTTTTTTATACTTTTATCTTTTTCTATCGAATGTATTATTTCGATTATGGTTTCTTCCCCTTCTCCCTTAACAACAATATCTACATTCTGATTTGCTGCTGTTTGTTCGGGCATGGAAGAAGGATGTGGACCACCCCATATTATTTTTAATCCCGGATTTATTTTCCGAATATGCTTTGAAACCTCTAAGGCGTATTTTATTTGTTCACCGGACATGGTTGTAATTCCGACACAAATAAAATCGTCTAGATTTTTCAGATTCGTCTTATAATTTTTGATTCTGCAATCAAAAATCACCGGCTCATATCCATGCTCAAGAAGAGGTTTTGCTATAAATAATAAATATAACGGTAAATTGACATCTTTAATTCCATATTTGGCAGGCATTACTAATAGAACTTTTTTCTTTTTTTCTTTTTTCAAATTTAATTTTTCTAGCATTTTAACCAAATGATTTTTTTACCGTCTTGTATGTTGCTTCTATTTGTATTGCATTCTCATCGCGCGAGAATTTATTTTCTACCCGCGATTTTAAATTTTTCTCTGAGTCTAGTGTTAGATAATAAAGTGTCAACTTTCTTAGCAATATCTTATTCGCCCTTTAGTTTTATATGTAGGGAACACCAACAGAGATTTGTGGATCTTGGCGTATAATCTCTTCTTGTTTTTCAATTATCTGCAGTCCCACTGCCTTTTGATTTGATTAAAAGCAAACTCCTAGCCATAGCTTCTACTAATACAACATCCAAACCACGCAACTTTTAATAAGCATATAAATCTAATATTATATATTTCTGAGAGCGCTGACGTAGCGAGGGGATTAGTTCTCGTTCTTCAGGTTGTTCTCCTTTTCTCTTCCGGAATATTATATCTCCCTTACTACTCTGGGACAAATAAACTTAAAAGATTTTCTAACTAATATCTTTAGAACATGAAATCCGGAATAGAAAGTATAATTTGTAATAATCCTGAGCTATTTTGACTTTCTGACTTTATTCGTTTTTATATAATATCCATATGAATGATGGCGTTAAGAAAGATATTTGGTTTAATAGCTTTACTGGAAATTTTGTTATTATTATTTTTGGATTAATCATATCCGTAGCACAGAATCTACTCGGATCTTTGATAATTTTTGAGAAATAATCATGTATTTCGAAATTATTCAGTAGTTTTTTCAACCGCCAATAGGATAAAGGAGTTTCATAATACTCTTTTTTGTTTATTAATATCCGAATATAAATGTTAGCTAATGGCTTAGGGATCCAGCTTAAAAAAGGAAGATAGTAATGACCTTCTATAATTTTGTATTTATTTGGGCCTCCAAAGTAGCACACACCACCTTTTTTTAAAACACGATATATTTCGGAGAAAAGTTGCTTACGGTTAGGAACGTGTTCATATGTGTGAGAACTTATCACTACGTCGAAAGATTCATCTTCAAAAGAAAGATGCATAGCATCATCATATTTATAGATTATGTTTCTTTTCGAATAGTTTTTCCTTGCAATAGATAGTGATTGTTTATCAATATCTATAGCTATAACTTTCTTAAAGTTTTCTGCTATAACTTGAGCAATAATTCCGCCAGAGCAGCCGATATCTAAGCAAGTTAGTTTTTTTGGATCCTTTTCAGTTTTGGACAAAAAATCTAATAAGACAGCACATATTTTGTTGCCCTTTATTCTCTTTCTGTCTTTATCTAGCACTCGTGAGAGTATCTTCGAGAAATTCTGCTGATAATGCAGTCCATTTTTTTTACTCATTTTTTAATCGCATTGATATATATTTCCTCAACGTTTTCTGCGGATTTGTCCCAGGAGAATTTTTTCTTAACTGTGTTTGGACCATTAATCTTAAATTTTTCTCTAAGTTTAGAATCTGATAATAATAAATCTACTTTCTCAGCAATATCATATTCGTCTTTCGGTTGTATATATAATCCATTTTCAAAATCTGTGATAATATCTACGATCCCCCCCTCTTTTGATCCAATTATAGGTAATCCGCAAGCCATTGCTTCGATTAATACAACACCCAAGGTTTCAGTTTCTCCTTTCGAGTCGATTATTGAGGGGAGGATAAATAAATCTGAAGAACGATATAGTGGAGGAAGATCTTGTCTTAGAATTACTCCAATAAATTTAACTTTATCAAGGAAGCCTAGTCTATGAATTAGTTTTTTTAATTTCTCTTCTTCTGAACCCCATCCACCAATAATTATAGTAACCTTGTGTTTTTTTAGTATAAGTTGCAGAGCTCTCAGTAAATAAATTAACCCTTTCTTTTCAACTAGTCTCCCAACAAATAAAATGATCCTATCTTGTTTAGGTATATTATAAATCCCGTGAAGATCTATTGTTTTTACGCTAAGATTAAACTGATTTATGTCTACTGAAGATGGAGACACAATATATTTTGGTACCTGCGTTATAGCTTCTGCTTTATTTTTAAGATAAGAACTGACACAGATTACATATTCGCAGTTATTAAGAATGAATTTGTTTAAGAATAATGAGAATTTATTTTTGACTACTAATCCTCTTAAGGTCATTATTAATGGTTTTTTGATTATTTTTTTTACTAAGACTCCAACTAACGCAGCTACAGTAGTATGTGCATGTATTAAATCGCATCTTCTTGCTATCCTCAAACCAGTAAAAAAGAAAGAAATTAAAAAAAAAGGCATACTTAATTTAGCAATAGGATCTCTAATATTTTCAGCCATACCTTCGCGGTAAGCTAATTTCTCTAGCGACTCTGGGAACATATATCTGAATCTAAATATTCTTACCGAATCAACCACTTCTTTAGTTTTAACCCCGCAGTCATGTGGTGTTATAACATAAACTAGATGATTTTTCGCTATTCTTTTTGCTAATTCATATGCTGGAAGGTGGTACATGTCTCCCTTAAATCTTGGGAAAGAAGGGGATAATACACAGATTTTCATTTTTATTATGGTTGTAATTTCTTATTTTGTTCCATATCAAATAATATCGCGAATAATAGTGATTGAAATCCAAGGATAATTAGCAAGACGCTTAATAAGACTTGGTTACCTGAAACAGAACCAGATAATCCTCTGATTCCAATATATGCTGCTAATAGTGTTCCTACTGGAAGCAGAGTTAATCCCATAAGGTAAAATAATACTAACGGATGAAAATCTTGAAAGAAGTATTTCATCTTAAGGCGCCAGAAAAACATTCTCATCATTCTTGGTAATACTCTTAAAATATATCTACCTATTTTTATTTGGGATTGCCTTTCTCCCTTGAGATATATGGCTCTCCGGGGTACGTCTTTAATTCTAAGGTTATGGACATTGAATACAACTAACCAATCACCCACATAACCATAGCCTTTCCAAGCTTTTGACCAATCAATTCTTTCTATTGCTTCTTTAGTTATTGCAGTATATCCATCTTGAGTATCAAATATTTTCCAGTAGCCAGAGGCCATTTTAGCTATAAAACTTAGCGAGGAATTCCCGAAGAATCTTTTAAAGGGCATGTCTGTATAAGCATTACCGCCCATTAAGAATCTGTTTCCTTTTATATAGTCTGCTTCGCCGTTAACTATTGGTTCTAAGAAATTCGGGAGATCTTTCAAATCCATTTGGTAATCTCCGCCAATTACCACCGCAATATCATATTTATCTTTGGCTGCTTTTTTATACCCTGTAATTATCGCTTGACCTACGCCTCTATTCTTGCGGTGCCGTATGCATTCGATTCGCTTGTCTTTCTTCATGCATCGTCTGACAACTACAGGCATATTATCTGTACTACAATCATCAATAACATAGACATGATCAATTGTTTTTGGAACATGCTCCAGAGTAGGCTTGATTAATTTCTGCTCATTATACGCCGGAATTACTAATGCTATTTTCTTCTTTTTGTACATTATACGTCTAGACGTTAGGATATCTATTTAATAATCTTTTTATTTCTCTCGTTTATATTGCTCAATCTGCTTCCTCAGCCCTTCTTCCAAGCTAGTAGTAGGTTTAAACCCAACAAGTTTCGTTAGCTTATCTGTATCTGCGAAGGTATGTTGTACATCTTCCACGGGCTTCTTTTGAAAGGTTAGTCTAGCTTTTTTATTGAGCAATCTTTCAATTATCTCAATGACTTCAAGGGCCGTAGCGCTATTGCTATTATCGCCGCCAATGTTGAATATCTCAAAGCCAGTCTTTTTCGTAGTAATAGCAATCATTGCATCAATCACATCCTTAACATAAGTATATGTCCGAGTCATGTCTTTCCCAGAACCAAATACAGTTACAGCTTCATCGTTTATTATTTGTCTTATCCATTTTGAGAATGCCATCTCGGGTCTTTGTCGCGGACCAAATACAGTAAAGAATCTTAGACAAACTAAAGGCGTCCCGAATTTTTTATTATATGCGTAGCAGAGCTTTTCAGTAGCAAGTTTAGTAATTCCATAAGTTGATAGCGGCCACGAATCTCTTTCCCATGAATCAGATAAGGGCATGGTCGTTTCATCGCCATAAATAGAAGATGAACTTGCTACTATAACTTGTCTAGGTCTTATTTCTTTTGATAAATTTAGTATTTGCTGTGTAGCACGCAGATTTCTATCAATATATTTATTAAAGTCTTCTCCCCAGCCACCCTTTACTCCTGGCTGCGCTGCAAGATGATGGATTACGTCTATTTCGTTACTGTCAAAATCCTCTCTGCTGATATCCACTATATCTTTTCTAATTAACTTGAATTTTGGATTATTAACAACGTTAGATATATTTCTCTCTTTCAATTCTTTTGGATAATAATCAGTAAAACAATCTATTCCAATCACTTCGCGATCTCTTGCAAGAAGCGCTTCGGTTAAGTGCGATCCGATGAATCTAGCGCATCCAGTTACAATGTCCCTTCTAAATAGCCAATAACTAAAACATAAAAGCCTTGTTCTGCGGGATCAAACAAGATCTTCGTCGCCAATAACCACAAAATCACCAATTGCAATAACGGCGGAGAAAGGAATTAAATGACCGCCTTCCTTGTCTTTTTCTAAATCTAATTGATTTGCATAAGGCGTGGCTCCGCGTAGAGTAAGATAAATGAGCTCTCCGGTTCGAGATTCAAATACGATATCCCCAACTTCTCCGAATTTCTTTCCTGCTTTAGAAACAATTATCTTTCCGATAATCTGCCTTGAGAGTCGCTTATCTTCAGCCATATTGCCTTATATCAGCACATTGTAATAAATACTTTTCTATAACGAAAACAATACGTTAAATACTTTTCGCTATCTATTCAATCTCAAGAGCTTGAATATATTCTCGAGTAATTCAATAGTACTACTTTTTGATTAGAATTATCTTATTGGACATATCTTCGGGGCGATTAAACTACGATTTTAGGTGAATCGGAGAGCGATTAAGCATACTGTGCTAGGTTCGACTATATAAAAGTATATTAGTAGTAATTTTAGCTTCATAATTATGGCTGATGAGAAGGAAAGCTTTGCTGAGGAGATTAAAGTAGAAACTACTGAGAAACCTGCAGCGACTCCTCCTGAAGAGAATAGCAAGAAAGAAGAAACAGAACCCGTTGCTTCGGTTCCGGAAGAAACTAAATCCGCAGAGCCCGCTGTTGAGTCCAAGAGTAACGAAGATAAACCTGAACCTACTTCGGTAGTAGAATCTAAACCTCCCGCTTCAACTGAGCGACTTCGGCGACTCCCTGCAGAGCTAGTTAAAATCAAGGACTTGCGCGCCGGCATGAAGCGAGTTTGTGTAGCTGGAACAGTTATTAGTAAGAATACAGATCTCTACTCTTTTATGATTGATGATGGTGAAGCCAAAGTATTGGTTCTAATGAATGATGTTGATCGGTTTCAGAAGATTGAAATTAGCCAGTTTGTTAGAGCATTTGCAAAAATTTGGGGCGAAGGTGATGAAATAGAGCTACAGGCAGATGTAGTTCAGGATTTCTCGAAAATCGATAAGGAACTGTACCAAAAGATTTTCTGATTGTCTAACGAAGTTAAAGCTATTTCAAAGATAGATAAAGATTTATATATGAAGATGTTTTAGGTGTTAGTATGAAATTTGGAAAGAAAGGCGGAATGATGATGTTTGGCATCGGCTCTGTTATCGGAGCGTTAATTTTCGGTATAGTTATTGGAATTGTTATCATGTATGCATACCAAGCCGGCATGTTGCCTTTCTGATTTTAATGATTCGGGTTGAGAAAGCTGAACTTAGAGACTCTGAAGAGATTGGTAAATTATTCTTTGAAGTTTTTAGTCCAATATACCAAAAATTGTTTAAATATCATTTAAAGGAATCAACTAGCAGCGCTATTTCAAGATTGTATATTTCTAACGCAGATATGTTTATAGCGAAAGATAAAAACAAAATTGTTGGATTTGCCAGCTCTGTAAAATCTATATTTTCATTGTGGAAAAATCCAATTAATATAGTATTGCCTTCGAGGTATCTGTTTATTGCGCCAGTACGTTTAAGAGATTTTGGCAAACCTTTATTTTTAACGCTAGGTGTTGATGAATCTTATCGAGGAAGAGGAATCGGCGTACAGCTTACTAATCGAATAGAAAAGAACTCGAAGGAACAGGGCGTAGTGGAGTTATTTGCGCAGATTCATTTGAAAAACGAACTCAGTAAAAAGCTTTTAATAAATACTGGATGGTCTCTTGCAGCAAAGCAAGGATTTTTATTGCTTTTTAAGAAAAAGCTATAGATGATGAGCAGCTATTCTAAACTTATGACTTTCCGCACCCCTTGCATAATAGGCAGCTAGTGCTATGTAGCTTATCTGTAGTTCTGATATTTCCAATTATTTTATTTATTTTTGCGCAACAGTAAGCAATATCGCCATTGGGCAAGATTCCTGGTCCGGAGAATGCAGTGCTAGGTAATTGCCAGAACTGAACGGCGAACCTAATCTGTAGAAGCGGATTTATCCTAAATCTTTGTACAGATGCCCAGATTTTAAGTGCGTCTTTAAATTTAAGGCACATTTCGGGCTTTGCTTTTCCAATCGGAATTACTCTGCCAAGCATAAACTTCTTTACTTGCGGATAAAAATATTTGATAATTTTCTTAGGCTCGTTTTTATTTAATTTTCCAAGAGCTGTTACGATTACTACTCGCTTTGATTTACCAACTTTCTCTAGGTTTTCTATCCCGCGTACAGTCTTTTTGAAGGAACCTTTTCCACGGATGCTATCGTTTACTTCTTCAAGTCCGTCGATAGATATGTTAATAACATCCGCATTTAGCTTTTTTGCAACACTTTTTGTAATTAGCGTTCCGTTTGTGCATAATTCTACTATTTTTCGTTTTGATTTGCAATAGTCAATTGCGCGAAAAATATCTTTGTATAGCAATGTCTCACCGCCAGTTAATGCAACCCAGTAAGGCTTATATTTATTAATTGAATATACAAAATCCTCAAAGCTAAGGGTTTGAGTTAGACCCACAGGAGTGCAGCACCAAATACACTTTAAATTACAACGACCGGTTAGTCCGATAACTAATTTATACATGATGCTTTCTTGAATTCCTTTACTCTTATTCTTTTTGTTTTCTACACACTCAAAAACGTTATAAATTAGTTCTTGTTAAGTTGTGACAGTGAGTACCGTGTTTAAATTAAAACTAGATGATCCGAAGATTCTGAGCGGAAGCTTGTCGATTATATCAGATTTTATTACTGAGGCAACTTTTGCCATAACTAAAGATAGTATGGGCCTGATAGCAATGGATCCGTCTAACATATCAATGGTTATTTTGAATCTTCTTTCGTCAGCGTTTATTGAATATACAGTTGATTCTGATGAAGAAATAACAATTAATCTAGATATTCTTAATCAGGCACTGAAGCGTGCAAAATCTGGAGAAATTCTGACGCTGTCCAAAGAGAAGAATCAGCTAGAAATTACTGTAACTGGTAAATCTACGAAGAAATTTCATATTCCTCTACTTGAAAAAGAGAGCAGGGACAAGAAAATTCCTTCCCTTGAATTTAATACAGCTCTTGAATTGGACGCTAAAGAATTTAGAGAGTACATAGATGATGCAAGCATTGCCGGAGACGCGCTCACATTTAATGCTGTTGGAAATAAATTTAATTTGTCTGCAGGCGATACAGGCAGAAAAGCGAGCATTGAACTGAAAGAAGGAAGTGATGCTTTAATTAAACTCGAAATCAAAGAGCTTTCTAAATCTATCTATTCTGCAGAGTATTTGAAAAAGATGGCGAAGGCGTCTTCTCTAGCAGATACAGTTCTTGTTCAGTTCAGCAAAGATTACCCTCTGCGCCTCGATTTCAAAGCACTAAACAAGATGCAGATGAGCTTTATATTAGCACCGAGAATTGAAAACAAATAGAAACTCCTTTAGAATTTCTATAATTCTTGCAAATATTCATTTGGTTTAGCAAGAACAAATAATAATCACTGCATGATGATAACCATCTAACTAAAAACAGCCTACGGAACCGAATAACTTATAAAGGAGTAGTGTACTGTGTTTTTAGGTGAGATTCACCAGCTTTTGGTTAACAGAAGTTGGATTGAACCCGCTGGTTTAATTTCACCAACATTGAGAGGAAATAAGAAATGGTAAAAAAGAGAAGAAGAACGACCGGAAGTGTAAGGTACTTTGTACTGCAGTCTAGTGGAAAAGATACATCCCATGTCTTTACAGGAAGACAGCCACGACAAGCAGCTTTGAAAGCAGCTACTCGAGGATTCACGAGCATTACTCTTCGAGAGCGCGGAAGAAAGAAGCTTCACATATTCAGTGGTAGCCGAAAGAAAGTTGGCGCTCCAGCAAACGCACCTGCTTGGATGCCAAGATCTATCTGGAAGGCAAACGTACGAAAGAAGGGTATCAAACACCTTAAGTAATTTTTTAGAGAGGGTTTTTCCCTCGATTCTTATTTATTTTTTTGTAGTGCAAATACCCAGAATTTAGAATCTTCTTTTGGTTCTGTGAATTGATAATTATCATATGCTCCGATAAGTTCGAAATTAGTTTGAGCAATAATTTCTTTTAATTCTTCTAGGGTATATGTTTTTATTAAGTTCTGTTCTTGGAATTCCCTTTCCTTAATCTTAGCTAATAATGTAACATATACTAAGGAGTGATCTTGCTCATCAAATTTTATAATCCATTTATATTTTAGTCCATTAACTTTAGTAAACTCAGAACACTTAGCGAATTTCCGTTCGTAGTCAATTCTTGGTTTGACATCGAAAATAAAAATACCCTCGATATTTAGCTGCTGATAAACTTCATTTAGGAAGCATATAAATTCCTCGCGGCGCAATATATGCGCCGTAGAAAAATCTAAACAAATTGCTGAATCAAACTTGTCAGCAAGCACTATATTATAAAAAGATTGGTTAAATAATTTAATATCCAGTTGATGCTTCTTGATTTTCTCTTCTGCAATGTTTAACATATTTTTTGAGAGGTCTATTCCCGTGACTCTGATTCCGTCTTTTGCGTATAATCTTGCATTATTGCAAGTTCCACATGCTAGATCCAATAATGAATTCGGAATAACGCCTTGCTGCCGCCAAATTTCTTCTATGAACGCCTTCCATTCGCTATATTTTGAGTATTTCTGTACTTTATCATAAAATTTGCTAAATAGTTCATACTGCTCGGATGTCTTAATCATGCTTCGAACAAGTCAAGAAAGGTTTTAAAATATTTATAGAATTAAGAGTATTCTCGCCAAGTAGCCATTTTCTTTTCCAGACAGGAACTAGTTCCTGTTGGCCAAGAGAATCTGCGATTCTCTCTGGCTTTGCGAAAGAAAAGAAACTAGGCATCTAAAGAAAAGAAAGCATATTGTTCGCTTCGCTCAAGAGTATTCTCGCCAAGTATGTTTACACTTAGTGCATCTAAAAAATTCTGTCTCGGGCTCGTCAGATGCGCGAGTTTGCAAGGACCAATGGTAGGCTTTGCTGTTACCGCATTTTTCGCAAGGCTCTTCCAAGCTAATTGTCGCTAGAGTCTGTTCTTCACCTTCTGAAACTCCTTCACCCTTTTGCTCATTAAACATCTTCTCAGAAACTTTGATTCTGGCATGTTTCGTAGAGATTTTTTCATTACAGCGAGGGCATTTTACTACTTGCTTTCCATTCTCTGTTGCCGGTACAAGTATGCTCCCGCATTTATCACAAAAATTCATTCTGGCTCTTTCCGAGGAACGATTAATATTTAATACTTTCTAATTCAAACCCGCTAAAACTACTTTTTCTTTCTTGCAACCAAGCGAACTCCGTTCGCGTGGCCAAGAGAAAGCTCGCTTTCTCTCTGGAGAAAGAAAATCTATGCTACCAAGCGGAATGAAATTCCGCGTGGCCAAGAGAAATCGAAGATTTCTCTCTGGAAAGAAAGAAGCATATTACTCACTGCGCTCGAAAATAAGCAATATTCTTAAAAACGCGCAAAGTAAGTATATTCTATGCCAACGAATGTATCTGTTTATTATCTCAAGGCGGAGATGGGCTATCATGAAGCTAAGACTACGCAGGAAAAGCTCAAGGCTCTTAAGCACATGCTTTCTTTATCTCCTGGGCACAAAGGTGCTGAGAAGCTTAGAAAAGATATTAAAGAAAAAATAAGAAAATTAAAATATCTGAAGGAGAAGGAAAGAAAGCAAGTTAAGCGTTCTGGGCATTCGATAACTGTTAAGAAAGAAGGCGCAGCGCAGATTGTTTTTGTGGGGATTCCTAACTCTGGCAAATCGACTCTGCTTTCTAAATTATCTGGCAAATCTATTAAAATAGCAGAATATCCCTTTACTACAAAACTACCTGCTGTAAAAATGATTCCTTTTGGGGGAATTAAATTGCAAGGCGTTGAAATTCCAGCGCTTTACGAAAAAATCGAGGAAAATTCCCGCGGTCGCCAGATGCTAGCTATAATCCGAACCGCAGATTTCATAGTAGTTGTTGCAAAAGAGCGGAAGTATTTGCAGCCAGCAAAAGATATTCTAGCAGAAGTTGGAATTTACCTCGGAGCTAAAACGAAATACAGAGATGGATTTATCGAACATATTCCTTCCCTCGATGTTGTCGGAAAAGACTTTGATAATAAGAACTTGGTAAAGAAGATTTGGCTAAAGCAAGGAAAGATACGCGTTCAGACAAAAGCTCGCGGACAGAAAGCTGCTAAGAAGCCGGTTATTTTGAAAGAAAGGGGAACAGTTGAGCAGCTAGCTAAAATAGTCCATAAAGATTTTATTAAGAAATTTCGGTACGCTAAAGTCTGGGGTCCTTCTGCTCACTTTCCGGGCGAGAAAGTTGGCTTTGAGCATAAGTTGAAGGATAGGGACGTTGTTGAGTTGTTTATGAAATAAGATATTTCTTTAATCGACGGATATGAAAATATTTCGCAGCATCATTTACTTCGAGAATCTTATCAAGTGAAAATGCCTTTGAAAAATCTCGCAGTTCATTAATCTTATTGCGAGTCTTTCGTTTTTCTTTTATCTTCCCTCTGCGATTGAATCTAGCAATTCGCTGTTCTTTCCAAGCAGCTAGGACTTCTTGTTCTAATTGTTTCTTTAGATATGCTGATTTGTGAACTCCATATTGATTGAGATGATGTGCTTCGCATAGCGTTACTAAGTTCTTCGAGCTATGAACAAAATCTCGTTCAAAATATTTTACTTCAGTTGTGCGAGGGATTACGTGATGGACATTAAAATAAAACTCGAGAGATTCGTAACCCGCTACTCGACGAGCGTGTTTATTCCTAACGCCGCAAGCTTGACAAGCGTACTTATCTTTTTCTCTTTGAGCATCTCTTATTTCTGCCCAGTTCTTAGGAAGTGGTTCATCTCCATAAGCCATACGAATATTACAAGCGTAAACTAATAAAAAGGATCGATTATCTGAAGTTTAGTCTATTATGTGAAAAATAGCAACTAAGGCCTCTGTTTTGTCCGCCTTGACTTCATCGATGAACTCATATCCAAATAGAATTAAGTGATTGACATACTTAGGATCATACACAATAACTCCCTTTGATCTTTCAGTAGTTCTTCTTCTACGATGCCGATTAAACCATGTTTCATCGTAAAGATAAGTAAGATGCTCTGATTTTACATCAAGATTACTATACTTAAAGTCTATATCAGACTTAGGATCTCTGTCAGTTCCTGTTTTTTTAACAAGTTCAAATTGCCGCTCATCAAAGAAGCGATATAGTAACTGCGAGTTATAAAGATTTGAAACCTTCAATTTTTCTATAACTTGTTCTTGAAGACTGCCTATGCCTCTATTGGCATCTTCTTCTTTTATTTCAAATATATTCCTGTGATATAAGATTAGTTCAAGCTCAGGTGTCATGTATTACTCTTTAAAAGTTGTTTTAAAAACGTTTTGATTATAATAAGCTCTCAGTATAGTGTTATTTCTTCTCGAGCCCAACTAAATAAACCTCTTTGCTCTCCTTCCTAGAACTCTCCGGCTTAAATTTCTTAACCTCAGCAAACACTTTTTTCATCTTTCTAACTAATTCATTAGTCTCAGCACCTTCGAAGACCTTAACAACAAAAGCCCCATTTTTTCTTAAGAATTTCTGAGCAATTTCAAGGGCAATCTCAGCTAGAATTTCAGATTTTCCTTGGTCTAACTTACGAATCCCTGATGTTGATGGTGCCATATCTGAGAGAACTACATTAAACTTGCCTCTTAACTTCTCAAGACATGTATCTTTAGTCAGATCACAAACAATTGATTTAACATTTTTAATTTCAGAAATTGATTTTAGATCTACTGCTATCCCTTTTGCTCCTAATTTCGAGCAGACTTGCGACCAAGAACCCGGCGCTGCTCCGAGATCTAGAACTTTGTATCCTCTTTTAATTATTCTGTATTTCTTGTTTATTTCTAAAAGTTTGTAAGCTGCTCTAGATCGATAGCCTTCTGTTTTGGCTTTCTGGAAGTAGGAATCTTTTCGATTATACATCTTTTAATCCTTCAACAAATTTCCTGCAGAGTTCGTAATCTTTCTTAATCATCTTTCGAGACGTATCAAATTGCAGCTCCGAGAAAAAGTTTAGTAGCTTGTTAAGCGTTTTGATTATGAATTCATAAGATGTATTTTCTTTATACCTGTGTGCAATCGCTCGGGCAATACCTGCTGGCGTAAGTAGCCACATCTTATCCGCATCGTGTAATATCTTTCCTTCGAGTGAGGGCCTCTTAATTGTTTTAATAATTGAATGTGTATGACACATTATTGCTAGCTTAACTTGCTCAATCTTCTTTGAAGGGTAGCCTTCTTTCTTCAGAAACTTTTCAGCAAGCTTTGCAGAATCTTCTGTATGGAATTTCTTACCCCGAGAAAAATCAATATCATGCAAGCGAGCAGCAATTTCCAAAATCTCCAGATCTGCTTCGAGAAGTTTTCCTAATTTCAGAGCGTGTTTTGTAACAAACTCATTATGAATCCAATTATATTCATCGTTATCATATTTGCTTTTTACGAATTTGTTAACCTTGGAAATGATTGTCATAGTAAAATATATTAGTTCAGATGTTAAAAGCTTAATTATTCGGTGATATTATCGGAGGCAAACCAAAAGGATCAAACGCTGAACGGCAGCTAGTCAGTTTTTTCTGGGACACCGGAGAATGGTCTGCGCTAAGAATTGCTGGCTCAGGTAGAATGAATTATCCTAGTCCAGATGTGCTAGCTAGCAACGGCGATAAGATATTAGCTATTGAATGCAAAGCTACAAAAAAAGAGCACCAGTATTTTGATAAAGAACAGATAAACCAGCTAGTTCAATTCTCTGAAATGTTCGGCGCCGCACCGCTAATTGCTATTAAGTTTTCCTCAAAATGGAATTTTTACGGATTGGCAGATTTAAAGCAAACTCCGTCTGGGCGGTTTGTGATAAAGAAGAACGCTGAAGGGAAGCCTTTTTCACAAATATTATAAGCTCTCCTACTAACTGCAAAACATGTTTATTCAACTCCCGTCGATAAGTAATATCCTTATTTTTACACCAATCTTTTTTGCAGGAATTCTAGCTCTCGGAGCTTTTTCTGGCTGGTTAAAACTAAAGAAACGGATTAACACCGGGCATACAAGAAAACTATTTCATGTCGGAGTTTTCACTGCGGCTGCAATAGTCGGATTATTCTTTGGCTTTAAAGCAACACTGATCTTCGGAGGAGCAGCTGGAATTTATACGCTTTTAGCAATTCTTCTGGGAGACGGAAATCTTCTTTATGAGGGAATTGCTAGAGAAAAAGACAAGCCACATAGGACGCTTTACATAATAATTCCTTTTTTTGCAACAGCTATCGGAGGATTAGCTAGCAATTATTTCTTCAGCGCCTTTGCAGTTGCGGGATATTTGGTTGCTGGCTGGGGAGATGCAGCTGGCGAGATATTTGGAACTTGGTTTGGGAAGCACAAGTACTGCGTGCCAAGCATACTTAAGAAAGTGAAATGTCAGCGATCCATCGAAGGCAGCTTAGCGGTTTTCGTAATGACTTTTTTAATAATCGCAGTTTATATTTACAAAATAATGTCAATTAAAACTTATTATATTTTTATTGTTGCGCTTGTCGCGGCAGCAGCAACAGCGATTATAGAAGCGATTTCACCTCACGGAGTAGATAATTTTACAACTCAGATCGCAGCAACAGCTGTTTGTTATTTTATGTTAATCTAGATCAATCTGAGTAGTTTCTTTGCGAGTTTTAAGTGCTATGAACACGTCGATATCTGCGACCCCGTCAATCAAAGAAATCTTATGAGTTAGCTTATGTATATCTGCGATTGTTGGTGCCTTGATCTTTACAATGAGATCATAAGTTCCTTGTAGGACATGACACTCCTGCACATGATCCATTCGCGAGACTTGAATAGATATTCCTTCAGAACCCAGAGAGGTATTTGAGACTTTCTTAGCATCGATTAGAACAAAGGCGGTTATGTAGCTACCCAGATATTCATCATTTAGCACTGCTCTAAATGCTTTTATTATGCCTTCTTTCTTGTATTTCTTAAGGCGATTGTGGATAGTAGACATAGGCACTCGAGTATGGTCAGAAAGAGTTCTGATTTTCTGAGAGCAATCTTTTTGTAGCTCTGCTAGCAATTTCTTATCCAGTTTATCGATTTTTTTCATAGTATTAAAAAGAATGGATATATTCTTAAAGTTTCCGGAAATTTTCCAATATATCGTCGGTCTTTGGTTATTTTTATCAAAATTTTATGAATTACCTTATAAGATTTGCTTTTTTACAAACTATTAGGTGATAAATAATGAAATGGTTTTCCTCAGATCAGCAGTCGTCTTCAGAACAGCGAAGAAAGAATCTCCTAAAGCGAGCACTTAGACTTACGAAAAAAGAAGATATAGATAGATTAGGTAAGCCGTTGCTAGAGGCTTACTCTAATTGGAGGTATAGAGATCCGAGAATTTTTAGGTTAATAATTGAGAACCCGAATGCAAGGCATCTTGAGGAAGCAGCGATTAATATGGTTCAAGATAGCGGCTCTGAGACAGGGTATTATGCAGTAAAAGAATATATTTCTCCACGTAATGAATACTATAAATATGCCGTTCGTCTGTTAATGCGAATAGCTCAGAATCAGCAGAATAAATCGAATATATACTATGATGCTAGCGGATTAATAATCGAGAATAAATTAACGGATGAAGATTCTCAAAAGTTAATCGCTCGCATGATGCATAAGCCTTCTAAAGATATCGCGATAAAATTAAAACGAATATGGAAAAAACGGCCAGAGTTAAGAGAAACCTTAGATTCTAAAGTAAGAAAAGAGTTGGGAATTATAGCACGGTTCGGTACATGCACCGCTGGTGATATTGAACTTATCAAGTTTTATTTAGAAAATAATATTTTCTCTGAAGATGTTGTTCTTCCAAAACTAATGTATTTGGCGCGGAAAACTGAAGAGGAGACTTTAAAATTCAAAGTACTTGAGTTTTTTAATATGGCGGATTCAAAGAGGCATACTTGTGAATACGCTGATGAATTAATCGGCTTAGCAGTTAAAGGATTAGATGATCACTTTGAGACTAGCTCAAAGTTTCTTAAAAAAGCACTTAGAGATACTCCTTATGCTACACTAGACAAGCTTAGCGATTTGAGTTACTCTAATACTAATTCTAAGGCGCATTTTCTGCATGAGACTGCGGAGGAGTTTAGTTTACCTGAGCTGAAGAATATAGCATATAATTATCTCTCTAAACGAGCGGAGAGTGCAGCTGCAGAACTATTTACAGATTCGCGAAGAGCTAAGATTAAGGAACTTATAGCAATTAATAATCTCAGTCAAGAATATTTATCTGTAGATATCTTAAAACAAGTATTTGGTGTTTTAATTGAGGATACAGATGCAGCAATGAGAGCAGATGCAGCGGAATTATTAGGTACTGTAGGCGGACAGTATCCTGAAAAAGTGCTTGGTATAGATCATTTAGTATATTATTTAATTGAGAATCTTGATGATCGTTCGTACGATGTCTGTGCTAAGGCAGCAGAGGCAATAGGAAAAATTGGAGCAGCAAATCCTTCAGCAGTAGCTGAAGCTATCCCGAGATTGGCTGCTGTCAGAGAGCGAGATTCTGGTTTCAATAAGTGTGCCCTACTTGCTTTAGAGAGGATAGCAAGCTCAAATGCAGCGCTAGTAGCTCCACATCTCGATGATATTATTGAGACCTTAGATAAGCAATATACTTCTATTGAGAAGGAGTATTATGAGGTTGACTCGCGTAAAAGAAGGTTCAGGTCAATGCTAAGCAGTGCGTGCAAAATCACTAAGTCCATAACTGAAGGTGGGCTAGAAGAACATGTTCTAAACATTTCGCAGGTTTTTCCAACTCTTGAGAAATATCACGAGGAGATGAAGCAAAATGAATTGAATCCAGTTTTAACAGAAACGCGGTTACGCTTAACAGAAAGATTACCACCTTCACCTTCAACAAAAGTAACGGCCGTTAAAGTTTCAGATAAAGCGGTGTGTACAGAAGAGATTAGTGATGAACTTCCTGAACCAGAAGAGTTGTTAAAAGAAGTACCGCTTTGCTCTGGCGCTATAGCTGTTAAGACTGGCGTCGGTTATCGCGGCGGAACAGTAAATTATAAGGTTAAGATAGAGAATAATACACCTCATCCAATTAATGATCTAAGAATTCTTCCACTGATGGGAGATGAACAGTTATTCTCAATAAATAAGGGCGTGGGAAGGATTAGCTTGTTAAAACCCGGAGAGTCCAAGACCTCTGAGTTTATACTTCGCCCAACTGGTGAATGTGGGAATATTGAAATTCTTGCACAAGTAACCTATTACGATGCACAGCAAGGAGAATACCTTGTAATTAGCAGCGATGCAAAGAAGACAGCCATAACTTGCCCATTAATTAAGTCAAAGCCGATAAGTGCAGAAGTATGGGACGAATATGTCAATTCATTGTTACTATATTCTGAAGATACAAGTGCAATAGCTGTCCCTTGTGATACTTTATCTAGCAAGATATCTGAAGCAGTGCGGTCTTCGCTAAATCTAAGCCTCATTTTTAGTGATACGAATTTGCTTGGACAATACGAGCGAAAACTGACTCAGAAGTTCTACGGAGAAGGTATTAAGGGGCTTCGGTATGCAGTGCAAGTTGATGTTATCGGTACTGGCGAGAACTCCCGTGTCGCGGTTAAAGCTTTTGCAGAGAACGAACAAGCTCTGGCTGGCTTTTACCATAAATTGCTTGATGAAATAGATAAGGAAGTTGAAGGTCTTAAAGATAGAATTAATGTGAATATATATAATATTCAAGATTCAGTGATTATGAGAAGTAATCTCGGTTCAGGAAGCCCGATAAAATTAGAAGGCTCGATTGTGATTGGTTCATAAGTATTTTAAGCTTCCATACTTATATTTATTTATGAAACTAGCAGCACTTATCAGCGGAGGAAAAGACTCACTCTACGCAGCATACTTAGCTTCAAAAGAGCATGAACTCTCTTGCTTTATAGCAATCAAATCAAAAAATCCAGAATCTTACATGTTTCATGTTCCGAATATAGATTTAGTTAAGCTGCAAGCTAAATCCGCTAGAATTCCCTTAATTTTCAAAACAACAAAAGGCGAGAAGGAAAAGGAGCTTAAGGATCTTAAAATAGCAATTAAAGAAGCTAAAAAGAAATACAAAATTAAAGGGATTGTTTCAGGAGCCTTATTTTCAAAATATCAGCGATCTAGAATTGATAAGTTAGCTGAAGAATTAAAACTCGAATCACTTTCTCCACTTTGGAAAAAAGTCCCGCAAGAACAATGGAAAGAAATGTTCAAAGAAAAATTCAAAGTAATAATTTCAGCAGTCGCGGCAGGCGGTTTAGGTCCGGAATGGTTAGGGAAAGAAATAAACAGAAAGACCTTCAATCAGTTGTTGAATTTACATAATACTTGCTATGTCTGTACGGGTGGCGAAGGTGGAGAATTCGAAACTTTGGTCTTAGATTGTCCGCTATTCAATGAAAAATTAAAGATAATTTCCTCGAAAAAGCACTGGGATGGACAAGCTGGTTACTTAGCAGCAAAAGCAAAGCTAATTCCGAAGTCTTAAAAGTTTTTAGCCCTTGAACGTAGCATGCCTTGGGCAACAGAAATACTTGATGCAGTTTATAACCGTCACATTGGGCTTAATGAGCTTGAATATGAGATCGTTAAAAGCCCTAGCTATCAGCGACTCAATCGCGTACGCCAACTCGGACTTACAACTATTCTAGTCTATCCTAATGCAGATCATACGCGATTTGCACACCCGCTTGGCGTTATGCATTTAGTTGGCGGCGTAACTGGTAGCAAATATTTGAATCTTTCGTCAGAGACTAGACAGTTCTTGAGAATTGCTGCTGAAGATCATGATCTCGGTCATGGACCATTTTCGCATCAGAGCGAGGCAGTATTTGCAGCTGTATCTGGGAAAGACCATGAAGAAATACTTCCGGATATCCTTAAGGAAGAGCAGGCAGATTTGCTAGCGGATCATGGGATTGATTATAAGAAGGTCGCAGCAGTTGCACGGGGGGAACTAATGGATTATTCTGAGCTAATTCGCGGTCATTTTGATTTGGATTATTTAGATTGCTTAAAACGGGATCAGTATTTTACTGGCGCGAGATACGGAGTCCATAATTTTTCATATTTAGTATCTGTAATTCAGTTCTATGAAGATGATGCAGGTATCCAAAGACTTGCAATTAAGGAAAAAGGCAGAGTCGCATTAGAACATTTCTTTGAGGCGAAGTCGCATATGTTTGAAACAGTCTACTTTCATCATACAAATCGGATCGCTGATAAAATGCTTACTCGTGCGTTAGAAGAGTTAGTTTTATCCAAGTATGACCCGAAATCTTATGTTGCAACGGCGCGCAGATTTGACGACGCGCAGATGCAGGTTGCTCTCGAGAATGAAGGCGGACTAACGTCTGAGTTAATGCGCGGAATATTAGATAGAAAGCTGTTGAAACAGGCTAAGGGATTATACCTATCTAAGCCACAAGTGGATGCGTTAGACTCGGAATTATTTTCTAGCTTGGAGCGAATAAGAGAAGCGAACAAAATCCGTGAAGTTGAAACTCGACTAGCAGATAAATTTGGAATTGATGAGGGATATATTCTTCTCGATATACCTTCGCCGCCGGAGAGAGATATTTCTGATGAATCTGTAACGTCTGATGAGCTATGTTTTGTTATGGATGATGGATCACGTAAGCCAATTACAGAAGTTTCATCTGTGTTGAAGTTCTTAAAAGAAAATACTTGGTCTAATTGGAGATTTGGTGTTTATGTTCCTGAAACACACAGAAATAATATTGCTGTAGATTCAGTTGTTAGAATATTAAGCGGTTACTAATTAGCCTTTTAGAAAACCAGAGAGAAATCTTCGATTTCTCTTGGCCAAGCGGAATGTTATTCCGCTCTGGAGGCTAGCGAAAAGAAGATAACTATAATGCCTGGAGTTCTTTAGTTATTTTGTCTATTTTTTCTTCTTTATCTGGACCGATTCCCAAACAAGTCATTGTGCCGGGTTTGAGTTCTGTGTGACCAGCGTCGGTGATTAAAGCGGATATTAAGTTAGCTTGCTTAGCTTTTTTATCAAAGTCTAAAAGCTCTTTTTTGTCAGCAACTCTGAGAACAACTTTCTTAGCGCCTTCTCGTCTCCAAGATTGTAGGAGCTTCTTATCTTTCTTTAGAACTTTGAGAGCTGATTCTAGTGAAGCGTGACTGCATTGCGCTGCAGTCTTACCTTTAGACATTTTAATATCTGCGCGGATGAGAATTACTTGTTTGAAGTCCATAATCAATAGAAGGGAGAGAAGTATTTAATGCTTACTCTAAATTGAAATAAGGATAAAGTGGATGGAATTTTCGTGCTTCTGGAGGAATATCATTAATTTCGTGAGGTAGAACAATCCATCTATCCGCGTCCACGTCTTCCAGGTGATAATCTGGTCTCAGATCAGGGAATTTATTATTACCTGGCTTAAAATAGAGAACAGCGGATCGTATCTCTGTAGCGCCCAACGATGCCAATTTAGATATTATTGTAATTAGCGTATTGCCTGTGTCCCAGAGATCTTCGCCAATTAATATTTTCTTTCCAGCAACATCAAGTCGGTCTAATCCATGCAATTCTGCTTCGCCAGTAGCTTGCTGACCATCATAACCAATCGAATAAATAAAGTCAAAAGGGATCTTTGAACCATATAATCGAAATACTTCGGGCAGAACTAATCCTGGAACTGCGCCGCCGCGCATAACTCCAATAATCCCTTCTGGTTGAAAATCAGACGCGATAACTTTCCTAGCTAGCAGTATAGAATCTGTATAAATTTTATTCGGAGTAATAAATAAATATTTTTGATTATTAATTGTTATATAATCTAGTCCCATTTAATGGAATGGTTGAGGAAATATTAATACTTTTGTATCTATATCAGAACAATATCCGTCTTAATAGCTAATCCGCGTTTAGCCTTCATTATTTGATGAAAAGTCATAGCACCTTTTCCAACTGCGCAGAGCTTATTCTTCTGATCAAATATTGCTACCCACACACCTTTTCTAATTCCTGAAGTTAATCTAATTATTCCCGGAACAAATATTGGCGAGCCGTGCTTTAATCGCGGAAGCACATTATCATCTATCCAGATCTTTTCTAAATACTGGACAGAATCTTCAATTGGTCTTATGATCTTGCGAATGTGCTTTTCATCTCGGGTTTTCATAAACTCCCGATAGCTTTTTCTAAGATCTTCCAAAGAAATAACTTCTTTTTCAGTAAAGGATCCGCTCGCTATTCTGCGGAGCCGCCACATGCTAGCTCCTACTCCGAGATGCTCACCAATATCATGGCAGAGCTTTCGAATATACGTTCCATGCTGGCATTTTACTCTAAAGTATATCTTGTTGTTAGTTTCTGCACTTTCCGGAACCATTGCTAAAAGGTCCTTGCTAGCTTCTTTTTTCTCAAGTATTGTTAGGAAATGTACGCGACGCTTCCGCAATACTCTTTTCACCGCAGAGATCTTCGGCGGCATCTGCTCAATCACACCCGTGAACTTCTTGAAAGCTTTCTTCAAATCCTCGTCCGAGACCTCGCTATGGATTTTCATAATCCCTTCGTAAGTTTTGTCTGCTTCAGAAAGAACGCCCGTTAGCTTAGTTGCTTTATTTAGAACGAGAGTTAGCACTCCAGTTACTAACGGATCTAAGGTTCCAATATGGCCAGCATGAGCTACTTCTAAGGCTCGCTTAACTCGCTGAATAACATATTTGCACTTGGGTCCCATCGGCTTATCTAAAACAATAACTCCCTGTGCGAAGAGCTCATCGAGATCTCTCTTGTAAGGTGTTTTATTTATTTTGAGATTATTGCGAGTTAGGACTTTCATAAAAGAATAACTTAGAGAAACTATTAAGAGCTTACTATTCTGCGAATTAGTGCTAGCAGCACCTCGAGCAGTCTTACTCAAGGTGTGCTAGTAGCGTGTCTACTCTTTCTTTTGGTGTTCCAGTAGGGATCCTGATCGGTTCGTGTCCGAGGGTTTTATAGACTTGTTCCAGCTTTCTTTCTAGTTCTAGTGCTTCGGTTTGGTCTTCGTGTCTCATCTCGTTTGTTTCTGTGCTTCCCATGTTTTCTATCAGGAAGACCTTTGTTATTCCTTCGAGTCCAGTAGCTGCCGTTATCCGCTCGTAGATCGGGGTTCTTAGCGGTGCGTATGCTAATCCGTCCGGTACGTCTCGGTCGAGGAAGACTCTCTCTGCATTCGGGTGCACTCTTGCGTTTCTTTGCAGTTGGATTCGCAGGATCTCGTCCTGGAAGTCAGGTTCCATCCAGGGCTCTTTTGTTCCGTTAGCTTGCTTTAGCTCGATATAGTCTTGCGCAACTTCTTTTACTATGTGCTCGCCGTGCCAGATTTCCAGAGCTTTTAGGACTGTGCTCTTCCCGCATCCGGGTCCGCCAGTGATTGCGTATCGTTCCATTACTTTTTACCTCCTATCCTAGTCTAGCTTTCTGCTAGCTACTTTTAGCTCAAAACGCGGATCTAAGAAGGTTTGTTGTAAATTTATTGACAACATTTATAAATGACTGTTGATTAGCAATCTTATGACAAGTATTGAAAAAACACTACACTGGATCGGGCTTAGCAAGAATGAATCAAAATTATATTTGGTTATGCTTAGAGAGGGCTCTGCTAAAGCAGGAAGGATTGCTAAGCTAGCGCAACTAAATAGAACTTCAACTTACGAAGCCCTGCGTAGTTTATTAGATAAGGGCTTAGCGGGTTATGTGGTAAAAGAAAACCATAAATGGTTCAACGCTGTGAATCCTAAACGGTTAGTAGAATATGTTGATGAAAAGAAAAAGGAAGCAAAGAAAATCTTGCCCGAGCTTGAAGAAAGATATTCTATACCTAAAGAAAAGAATGACGTAACTCTATATTATGGTAAAAAGGGCGTAAAGTCTGTATTAATGGATATCATACGAGATAAAAAACCAAATAGTGTCCTGGACTCGGAAGTCAAGCTTGCTGAGAGATTGCCTTATTTTCAACCACAGTTTAAACGCGGAATTGAAAAAGCAAAGATTCCAATTCGTCATATTACGCGCAGAGGAGTTACTGTAAGCCCGACAAGGACAACCACCGTTCGTTACTTGAATTTTAAAACTAAATCACCTGTTGCTACTAATATCTATGGTGATAAGATAGCCATCATTATCTGGAGCGAGACTCCAGAAGCAGTCATAATTAAAAATAAACTAGCTGCTGAAGCCTATCGAGAGTACTTTGAGAAGTTATGGAAGCTATCTAAACCGTAATTATTTTGGTAATTTAGCTATACCTAGCTCCCAAAGTGCATCTTTAGAAACTTCATCTGGAGATGCCATCATTGGATCTTCAGCAGCCTTGTTTTTTGGAAATGCCATGACTTCTCGGATTGAGTCTTCTCCAGCTAGCAAAGCTACAAATCTATCTAGTCCAAGAGCAATTCCTCCATGCGGCGGAGCACCATATTTGAATGCATTTAGCAAGAATCCGAACTTTCTCTCAGCATCTTTTTTGCTAATTTTCAGAGCGTCAAATACTTTAGACTGCAGCTCTGCATTATGAATTCTTATTGAGCCGCCACCTAGCTCAGTTCCGTTCAGAACGAGATCATACGCGCGAGAAAGTACTTTTTCGGGCATAGTTTTCATATATTTAACATGCTCAGGATTTGGCTGCGTAAACGGATGATGCGAAGCTACCCATCTCTTTTCCTCCTCTTTCCATTCAAACATTGGAAATTCTGTAACCCATAGCAATTTCCAGACGCCTGGTTTGATTAATTTCAGCTGTTTAGCAAGAGTTATTCTTACTTGCCCTAATGGAGTGCTTCCGCGAGAATATTCCTCTTCAGATGCAAGCAGAATTAGATCTTTTTCTTTCGCCTTTAATGATTTTCTTAGCTTCGAAATACTTGCTGAAGAAACTTTAATTTCAGAAGGCTTTCCCAGTCGTTTGTATACTTGTAATTTACTTCCTTTTAGGACATACAATCCTTTTGCCTTGTAAGTCTGAGCTGTTGCAGCTAGCTCATGCAAATCCGCTTCAGATAGCTGTTTATCTACCACAATTGCTTTTACTCTTTTTTCTTTAATTGCAGGCTCAATTGCTGAAGCAGGCTGTAATTCATAGCCGAACCTTATGTCGGGTTTATCTGAGCCAAAGCGGCGCATAGCTTCTTCATATTTCATTTGAGGAAGCGGTGTTTTGATTTTAACATCCATTGCTTCTTTGAAAACATTTGCCACGGATTCTTCAGTACATTTATAGACCATTTCTTCATCTGCAAACGATAGCTCAACGTCTAATTGAGTAAATTCTATCTGTCTGTCTGAGCGCATATCTTCATCTCTAAAACAACGAGCTATCTGAAAGTACTTTTCCATTCCTGCAACCATTAATAGCTGCTTAAAAATCTGCGGAGATTGCGGCAACGCATAGAATTTTCCCTTTTGAACTCTGCTAGGAATCAAAAAATCCCTAGCTCCTTCTGGTGTGCTTTTAGCAATGCATGGCGTTTCAATTTCTAAAAAGCCTTGCTTATCAAAGTAATCTCGGATAGCCTTGATTATTTTATGTCGCAAGATCATATTATTCTTCATTCGCAGCTTTCTGAGATCTAAAAAGCGGTATTTGAGTCTTGTTTCTTCTTCAGCAGCGCCTTCTGCTAGTTCCATTGGCAGCGGATTCGCTTTATTTAGAACCTCTAACTTAGTGATTTTGATTTCTTTCTTGAATGCTCTTGATTTACTATCCTTAACTTCGCCTTCAATAGCTAAAACAGATTCTCTGCTAATTGATTTTATCTTTTTAAGATCTTTGAATTCTTTTGTAGCAACTAACTGCGCTAGTCCTTCACGATCTCTTAGAATTATGAAAGCTAGCTTGCCTAGGAACTTGACGTCTTGCGCCCATCCTGCTAGGACGACTGTTTTTCCGCTCTTTAATTCTTGAGTGCTTATTCTTTTATTTAAGTTAATTGCCATCATTTTCACCTTAGTATTACTCCTTTATTATATTTGCTATCATTGGTTTTATTAATTCGATTAGCTCCTTACGATTTAATTCTAATCCTGCACGATGATCTCCTGAGCTAATATTAACTTTGAATTTTTCTTGCAGCTTTTTATCAAAAATAGTTAGCGGCTGCTGCTTAAGACTAATGGGCGCTATCGCTCCCTTTCGATACCCTAAAACTTCCTCAATCTGTTCTGGAGATGCGAAGCTAAGTCTTTTGCATTCAGCAACCCCTTGAACTTTTTTCAAATCTAGCTGCTGATCTCCGGGCAAACAAGCAAGAATATAAACTCCTTTTTTATCCCGGAGGAGCATACATTTAATCATCTCGCTAATTGGAACTTTGCGTTCATTAGCAGCTTCCTCACATGTAAAAACTTGCTTAGAATGCGGTAAAAGTCTATACTTAATTTTCTTAGTATCTAAAAATTTAGTTAAAGAAGTTTTAAGAGGATTAGCTAGACAAGAATTCCTACACTGCTCAGTTTGAGTAGAGATCTATTCTAACCACCGAATAAAGTGTTAAAACGAATGCTTATAAGATTTATGGTTTATTAATGTGCATGGAAATCAGTGACATATTCTCAATATCCTATTCTTCTCCACCCGTCGTTATGGGTTTTCATACGGGTTCCGAACTGTTTATAGACGAAAAACGTAGAATGATTACTGGAAAGTCAGAGGAGTATAATCTCCCTGAGAACTTCGCTGAGGTGTTTATCGATAAGCGTGCTAGTACAGATAGTCGGGTTGTGTATAAACTTCTAGACGCTCCAAGTGCTAAGCTAACAGAAGCAATCCAGCAATTAGCAAATAAGCAAAATATGACTGCGAGCGAAATAAGCGGTCTGGGAGCTAAAATCGAAGAGTGGGAAGCTGGCGGATCAGCACGAGTAAAAATACCGCGTAAAGAGGATGAGCTAATACGAATTTTCATAGAGAATCCCCGAACGTATACTCATTCTAAGGAATCTAATTATCCGGTTGTCTATCTCGGCACCAAGAGAGTAATTGCTTGCGCGCCGAAAATAGATTAATCTTATTTTTTGCCCAAATTCTAAAATAAAAAATTAGTAATCAACTTCATTAGTGCGCGGATTATAGTAGAACCCAGCATTACTGCTCGCATATTTCTTCATCTGGCGACCTTCAGTATCATAGTAATAATCATAATTCACATCAATCCATTTCCATCCGGGCCAATACGAGTTAGAGATTTCATGGTCCCATGCGATTAATATTGCTATATTGCCATCTTTTTTAGCATACTTGTTTAAGTCTCTAAATGCTTCGGGCGTATTGTCGTAAATCTTATTGTTTAGCCAGTCAGTTAGATCTATCCACGCGCTAACTTGTTCATTAACTTTCGCTTCGGGCAGATAATCGCGGATATATTCCGCTACGCCCGCAGTTGTTTTCGAAGCCCATGGAACATTAGTGATCTCGGTCTCTCCATGACTTAGATACACCCACATGCATTTATCATATGTTCTTTCATTAACGGTGCAAGATACAACACTTCCGGAATAAGTTACTCCTCCGCTAACTGAATTCTTCGGGGTCGCAAGGGGTATTATTACCATTACTGCTATGACAATACCCATTACTACAAAGAAGATTGTTTTACTGGTTGCTAATTTTTTAGCTCCCGCCATACTTTAATTAATCTATTCCAGAATATAAACTTTACTAGAAGTCACCTAAACTGACTTGCTCTTTCTTAGATTTCAGATTTTTAAATGTCGACCAGCTTTTCCTCAGAAACTTCTCATGCTCTGACTTGTAATGATTATCTAAAAACGACCGACAGATCGGATCAGATTGATAGCCAGAGCCAATTGGATATCCGATTTCTTTCTCAATCTCGCGAACAAGTCTATCTCGAGTGACTTTTGCTAAAATTGATGCAGCAGAGCAAACTGGATAATTGACATCAGCTTTATGTTCCGCAAGCACCTCTGTTCCGTTAGTAAGTCCGGAAATCACATCTCCGAATCTACTTGCTATTGGATCTGGTGAATCAATGATAACTTTGTCTGGCGATAATGCAGAAATAATTTCAGCAGCTTTGATAGCTTCTAATTGATTTAAATTTGTTCCAACTGCTTTCCGAGAATCAATTTCTTGCGGTTCAGTAATGTTTATTTCATGCGCATCTACAAGCGAAATGATTTGTTCAAATAGCTCCTCTCGCTTTTTAGGAGTCAGTAATTTAGAATCTTTAACCCCGAGGTTCTTTAATTTCTCGAGCTTATCTTCTGAGATAGCTACGCCTGCCATTACCATTGGGCCTATGACTGGTCCGCGCCCAGCTTCATCTATTCCGCAAATTATAATGCTTAATCACCTCAATTACTAATTTCTCTATTTCTTCTTTATCAAATGATGCCTCTTCTTTTCTTATTTTCTTAGTGAAGTAAGTCTCAATAAGCTTGTTTACTTTCTTATTTGGTGCACCTTTAAGTTTCTCAGAAGCTTGCTTTTGGATAACTATTTTTTCCATGAATTCCTGCGCATATTTCGGCAGATATGTTGTTGTTTTTTTATATTTCAATGGAGGTACGTTTCTGTATTTCTTCAAGTATTCCACGCAAGCTATTGCTCTCAGAACATAAACATATTTCTTAAGATTAACTTCGTCTTTGTTTCGTATATACTTCTCATAATTTTGTCTTGCTAAGCTTATGTAATGTTTCTTCAACGCGTGTCGAGAAAAATATTTCTTGAAGATCTCCCGAAATTTCTTTCGATACATCGAGTTGATATAAACTTGGTCGCTTTCTAGCCATTCAGATATAGATGGATTTGATTTTAATAGTAATGAAGCGAATTTCTTAATATCCCAGCTAACTATATCAATATCACCTTGCATAGTCTCTATCTGTGGCTTGATCAGCTTAATTCCGAGATACGCGTCAATAGAGCTGCAATGGATTGCTCTCACGTCATAATCTGAATCTTCAGACGCAAAACCCCAAGCTCGGCTTCCAGATTCAATAGCGAAGATAAATCTAATATTATGCTTCTCTTCGAGCTTTTTAAGTGAAGCGAGTATTTTCTCTTTCATAAATAAAAGTAAAATAGTCTATTCAAAAAGCTTACTAATCTACTCTGCTAGGTCTTTATTTTCCTCGAACCATTTATATGCTAAATCAATCTGATTAAGATACTCTTTCTCTAAATCAACACCATAGTGATTTGCTAATCGAATTAGAATAAACAGGATATCAGACATTTCGTCTCCGAGTTTTTCCTTAGTTGTCTTGTATTCCTCTAGCTTATCTCGGTGCTTAATGTAATAGTTCTCAATCGACATCACGTATTTAGCTAATTCACCTAATTGCTTTTGGAGTTCCATAACGCACGCTTCAGGTCCCCAGGGCTTTTTCTCATGCTTAGCGAATTCGCTATGTAATTTTAGTGTTTTTTCCTTAATTTCATCAAAAGTTAAGCTTGCCATGCTAGCGCTCAGGAGCTAATTCATAAAAAGATTATGGTGATTATCGCCGCGTATGCACATCCCGTTGCGGGAAAGGAATTTCAATTCGTTCTTTCTTAAATCTTTCATGAATCGCTTTAATGAATTCATGGCGAACGGGGAATTTAGCTGAGCGATCTTTTACTTTAAGAATTGCATTAAAATTAATGCTTGAATCGCCGAAATCAGTGTATCGAACTACTGGTTTGAATTCTGGATCACCACCGTCTACACGTTTAAGAACTTTTTTTGAAACATCAATAACAACTTTTTCTACTTTTTCTAGATCCGCGTCGTAGCTTACACCAATCGGAATAGCGAATAGCATGCTAGAACGCGGAGCATTATAATTACGTAAAACTGCAGAGCTAATCTTTGAATTCGGAATAATTAAGTGATTATTATCCCACGTTTTTATTCTGGTGGTGCGCCATCCAATATCAGTTACGTGCCCTGAAACTTTGTCATCTAGCTCGATAAAGTCTCCGATTCGGATTGGCCGATCAGTACTTAAGTAGATTGCAGAGAAGAAATTCTCTAGTGTTGGCTTGAGTGCTAATGCAATTGCTATGCCCCCAATTCCTAGCCCTGCTAGCAGCGGAGTAATCTTAACACCGAAGCTCATTAAAATTAGCAAAATAGCTACTATAACAATTATTGCGTTTATGACCTTACGCACGAAATTAAAGATCGTGCTATCTATTTTTTTCTTGAATTTATGCTGTAGCTCATCCGTGTACCATAAGAACAGCGCATGAATTATTTTAGTAGTAAATAGCGCTCCAGTTAATATCCAAATTACATTGAATATTCGATCCAGGGGCAGGTTAAATATTACGAAAGAAGGATGAACTACGCGAAGCGCATAATAGAATCCACCAACGAGGAAGATTATCTTTAACGGCAAGCTTATATGTCGGATAAGAATATCATCCAGCTGTGTTTTAGTCTTACTCGATAAGTGTTTTATCCATAGCAGTATTTTATTAAGAAATATCGATAATGTAAATACTGCTGCTAGAATTATAGTTGCTAGAACGTATTTGTTTGATAGTATGCTGAGCATGGCAGTCTATTTTGATTCAAGTATAAAATAGTTACTAAAAGTAGCGCGGGTTAGATTTGAACTAACGACCTACGGGTCTCTCTAGCCTTTATTTCGGAGCGAAAGTAAAGTAAAATGCTTCTCTTTCTTTCCCCAGGGTTTCTTTCTCTTCGCAAGAGAAAGAAAGGCTGTATGAGCCCGTCGGGCACCTTCTGCAACCAAAGCTGAGCTATCTTCTTTTCGCCAACCTTTTTTTAAAAGGTTGTTCCAGACTGCCCCACCGCGCTAGTAAAAAGTCCGTGCAGCACTTTAAAAAAGCTTCGAATTCACAAAAGTTTGATTCTTAAAAAACCGCCAACTGTTTCGAGATATTTTTTAGAAGTGTCCGCTAGCTCCGCATTTGTCAAGAGCAGGACAGGGGTCCGTTGTTCTAGAGCTTCAGCATATAATTCAACTAGCTCGCTCTTGCTAATCTTTCTCTTGTTTCGGATTCTAATTAAGAACTTGACAGCGCCGACCGCAGAAGGTACATTAACAAGTAGATCTGCGCTCCTCGATTTCTCTTCTTTTTCTAGTATTTCGATTTTATTTCTGACTAGCAGATTAATTGCACGTTCGATGAAATTATCCCTGTCTTCTTCGTTTATATCTGGTTCAATTAGCAGAATTTCTTTTTTTTTAGCTTCTGGCGTTGGTAGCGGAATTTCAGACCTAGCTATTTTTATTTGAACGCGAGGTTGAATTGGCGGTTGAGGCGCTAGTTTTATTGTTTTAATTCTGGCTTCTTCTGTCTCGATTCTCTTCAGGCGGTTATCAAACTCTTCCCGCTTTTTTGCTAGTTCTGGCGTGACATTAACTTTCTTGTCAGCATATATCCTAGCAGTTTTTTTAGCAGACAATCCAGAGATTTTGGCTTCGACTGCTGATTCCTGACCGGGTGCAAAGTAAATAAAGGACTCGCCTACCTTCTTTTGGCTTTTTCTTAGTACTCCTGTCTCAACCAACTCATCTAAGTATGCTTTTGTGAGGAAACTATTACTTCCTACTTTGCTAGATACTTCTACTGGCAAGGAAGGACCTTGGCTTCGAATAATACTAATTATCTTCTCGCGCATAAGCTATAGTTTAAATTAGTCAATTTAAATAATTGTTTTGTGGAAACAAATCAGATCTTTATTACGTGTGCGTGATCGACTCTACCTAGCAATGCTTCAGCTAATTTTATTCCACCAACAGCTTCAGGTATGATTACCAGATCTGCTCCCGCATGTTTAAATTTGGATATTAGTTCTGCATCCATAATTCTCGCAGCGATTGTTAGCTTCGGATTAAGGTGTCTAGCAGTTATTACAAGCAGAAGATTCTTACCGTCATCTCCGAGCGAAGCAGTTAGCGATTTTGCCTGTTCTACTCCGACCGCAACTAATACTTCCTCATCGATAGGCCCAGTTTCATAAACATAGTGGCCTTTTCTCCGCAGTGCATTTATTACGTCAGATTCTTTTTCAATAAATACTACCTTCTCTTTTTTCTCAGCTAATTTCTTACCAACATTTTTACCGACTCTTCCAGCCCCACAAATTATATGATGATTTTTCATTTTCTTCATTCGATTCATACGTTTCACCCCGTGTAGATGTCTACCGATTTTTCCAGATATCGAGATATCTATTAGAATATAAAATATATAAAATATTAAAACAGATACAGCAAAGGATAGAGTCAAGTAGATTGATTTAAGCGCTAGTCCCGCAGCCATAAATTCGTCCCCGCTATGAGTAGCAAACGCTAGCGCAAATGAAATAGCCTCTCCGACAGGCATATTTTTTATATAAGATATTGCAACTCCGCTAAAAACGAAAATCCCAATCATTACTAGAATTCCAATGCTAGCTTTCTTAAAAGCTTCAGCTATTGAATCCGGAACCGCTACTTTACCACCCATACAGTAGAAGATATAGTTTAGAGTATTAATAACTTTTGAAAGTGCTGGGAGCAAGCACGGCAGTCTTAGTTCGAACCCCTGACTGTGCTGTAAGTAATATAGTTCCTAAGACTTATTAAGATTACTATCATCCATTAAAGTATGCTATGGATTGTCTTGGCCATATTAACGGCAGTGATATGGGCAGCTGTGAATGTTTTAGACAAAATCTATCTGACAAAGTGGGTCCGCCAGCCGATGGTTCCGGTTATAATGCTGACTATTTTTGGCGTAGTTTCGGTGCTTATTATCTACTTTGTGAAAGGCATAGCGAAGCTCTCATCTTTTCATCTCTTCATAGCTTTGATGTCGGGCGTTACATGGATAGCCATGGCAATATTCTATTTTAAGGCGATTCAACTCGAAGAAGTATCAAGAGCAGCGCCTCTATTTTATGTAAATATTATTTTTGTCTTGATTCTCGCGACAATATTCTTAGGAGAGCGTTTTACATCTCTGAAATATCTTGGAGTCCTCCTATTGGGTGTAGGTGCAATAACGCTCTCCACTCGGAGCATACGTATAAAGTTCAATAAAGCATTCTGGTTAATGTTATTAGCTTCATTACTAGTCGCAGTATCTACTATCTTAATGAAGTACCTATTGAATTTCACAGATTATTGGAGTGCTTTTGCATATAGACAAATTGGAGTTGGGCTTACAGCAATTCCGATATTATTACTATTTATGCCTGAGCTGATTAGAACTGTAAAACAACACGGTACGAAGGTCCTTATAGCTATGTCTGCAGCTGAAATTGGTAATCTCACGGCTCTACTCCTCATAACGGTAGCGCTATCTATTGGTTTTGCTACATTAGTAAATGCGCTCGTATCTGTACAGGTGATTTTTGTATTCTTATTTTCAATTATCCTTAGCACCTTCTATCCAAAGATATTAAGCGAGAAAATAACTAAGCCGATTATTGTGCAGAAAATAATTTCGCTGGCGTTAATGGTAGCCGGTGCAGTTTTAGTTGCTTGAGCATAGCGATTTCTAAAGGAAAGGTTTTTAAGAATTCTATCTGACGTCATTATTATGGCTAAGGTGAGTATGAGCAATCCACATAATCCAGAAGAACTTATTGCAATTGTTGATGATAATGATAATGTCATTGGAAAATATCCAAGAAGAAATCATGCAGAGGGAAGACTGCATAGAGAAACTTCTGTTTTAATTGTAAATCCAAATAATGAAGTTCTTGTTCAAGAAAGAGCTGATAACGGTCGTTTAGATTATTCTACTTCTGGACATTTTCCTTTTGATGAAGATTATCTTGATGGTGCAATAAGAGAAGTTAAAGAAGAATTAGGATTGGATATTCCAAAATCTAAATTTGTAAAGATTTCAAAGCATAGAATTGATTATTCCGAAAGATATGTCAATAACAGATTTATTACACTCTGGGAAGTAAGAGGAGGTTATAAAATCGAAGATATGGAAATTGATCCTTCTGAAGTTAAATCTGTTAAATATATGACTATTTCGGAATTAAAACAAATAATCAAAGAAAAACCAAATAGCATGTCCGCAGGTTTCATCGAGTCTTTACAAATCTACTTTGCGAAAAAGGAGCTTTAATCTATATACTCTTTAATAAACGGAATTATATGAGCAGGCATTGAATGCTTAGTTCGATGCCCAGGAGTGCTGGGAGCAGGACTTGAACCTGCGTAGGCACTAAGCCACCAGATATCTAACTTAACTCACGTCAAGCGATAATTAAGGCTTGAGTCTGGCCCGTTTCGCCGCAACCAACGTTTAGCTATCTTTTTTCCGCCAGCGCTTTTCTAAAGGGCTGCTTTGACCATTCCGGCTATCAGTTTTATTAGATAGACTCCGGCATCCCAGCTTAATTAAAAATAAGAAAAATAGTTTAAAAACCTACCTAATTAGGTAGATTTAGTTTTCAGTTGCTTACTAAGAATTGCGCAGGGTAATCAAATGTCGTCTGTCCTCTACAGATGCATTTAGTATTCTCTGTAATACTTTCGCATTTCAACGTGTCATCTTCAAGCTCGAAAATTTCCTCTGTCTGCGGATCCTTACAATCTAACAGTCCTTGTTGGCAGTTAAGCAAATATCTACTAAGGTATTTATTAAGTTCGTCACCCGCACCAGGACCATATATATTTTCCCAACGATATTTGGTGTGTTGGCTGTCCCAGCTACATTCCCAAATAGATCCGGTACTGTCATAAGTAATAGCTGTAGAATGCCCGCTAGGTCCATTATTCCCAATAGTTGCTGCAAATATTGCAACAACAAGGACTATACTTACTAAACCGAGTGTTAGGTGTTCTTTGTTTTTATTGGATTTCCTTTTTGCCATAATCACAAAAAGACAGAGCTTCTATAAAAAACTTGCGAGGTATAAAATAAATAAAAAATAAAGAACTAGGAAGAATATGTGTTCTTGTACTCTTCGGGATAATGTATTGTTAGCTGTTGTCTACATACACATATGCCTTCCTCGTTGTGCGCATTACATAAATTGTTCTTATCTGTACATTCAAAGAATCCCGGACGTGGATCACAATTTATTCCTCGGCTACCTGCAGTAACTCTTCTTGGAACTCGAACTTCAGTTCCATCATCATAAAAGCCAATCCATCTCCAATTTCCTTCGTTTGCAGCCCACTCACATTTCATAGTAAGTCCTGTACTGTCATGTGTTATTTCCGCGCCATATTGTGAATACGTGTCATACCCACTTACCTTATTGCCTGCAATAGTTGCTGCAAATATCGCAACTACGATAACTACTGCTACCACTCCGAGCATTAGGAATTCATTGTTTCTCTTGGACTTTCGTTTTGCCATATTAGTAAATGTGCTAACTAGTATAAAAAATTTGTGTGAAATTAAAGAAATAACAAAAAAAGAAGGACTTAATTCGAGACAGTATTTCTATGTGGATATGAATAAACTAGTTGTTGCCTGCATACACATCTCGAGTAAGAATTTTCTGGATGAAAAGCATACTCATTATTACTTGTGCATTCTTTCGGTTGATCTAGCTTTTTGCCGCCACACAAAAATAAGTTTGGTTCGCAGGTAACTCCTGAACTACTGTCAATTATAGAATTGCTAGGTAGTAATTTAGTTGCTCCGTTTAAATACTCCGCTTTCCAGTGGAATCCATTGTCGTAGACGCAAGTAAATACTGCTCCGGTGCTATCTGGTGCAACCAATCCTGGCGTGCTGTGCCAGCCTCTTGCTACATATCCGCTAGAATAATTGCCACTAATCATAGCAGTTACAACTGAAATGATTATGACTGCACTAACTAATGCAAGCACTAGAAATTCTCTATTATTGTTTGCCATAATCTGGAGAAGCTTAACTTGTATAAAAGAGTTGCGCGTGATTAAACTCAGAAAAGTATAAAAATTAAAAATTGATTATCTCGAAGTTAGATATTGTTGTGGATAATCATATAGTTTCTGACCGCGACATATGCATTGCACATCTTCATTGTAATTATTGCAAGTTATTGATTGATCTCGTGGTAGCTCGGCACAGAACCATAGCTCTGGATTGCAATTAACATAAGAACTGCTTATTGTTTTGCTCCCTAGTCTTTCGGAAAAACCATTTGGATACTCTACTTGCCATTTGAAGTTATTCATAGCACTGCAAGTGAAAATAGCACCAGTGACGTCAGAAGTTATACCTCGATTCATGCTATAGTATCCGCTAGTCTGGCCACTTAATGTCATAGAGATTACAGAGACAACAAGTACAGCGCAGATAAGCGCGATTACAAGAAATCCTTTGTTGGACTTTCGTTTTGCCATGGATTTCAAATACACACCTTCTATAAAAATGTTACTAGAAATAAAATAAAAAATTAATTGGATGTACTATATAATCCAGCTACTAAGACCGTGTTCTGTCCCCTGCACATACAATAGGCGTTTTTATATTGTTGCTTGCAAGGTATTGGTTCATCGCTTTTTAGTCTCTCAGAACCAGAGTAACAAAACCATAAGTTAGGATTACATCCGACATCAGAACTGCTAAGTTCTTTTTGACCTTTTAAGAGCCAAATGTCTCCATTTGTATATTCAGCCATCCAATTAAATGTGTTTGCTTGTGCGCATCTAAATACTGCTCCGGTGCTACTTGGCGCGGTAGATTCTTTTGAGAAATGCCCGCTAGGTGTACTCATTACTGCGGCAAAAACCGCAACAACAATTACCACACTAATTAATCCAAATACTAGGAGTTCATTAGATTTCCGTTTTGCCATAAGTTTGAGAGATTATAATACTATATAAAGTTTATTAAGAAATAAATAAAAATAATAAAAAGAAAGACGGATTATTTTTTAGCGTATCCTGCAGTATCATCAGTGGATATATCTGTCATATAATCTCCAGGTCGGTTTACACCGCTTATTGAGCCACAGGTGCAAACAACGCCTTTGTAGTCTTTGTCGCAAGGTATTGCCTTATCTCCACAGTCCCATTGACTTTGTTCACAATTAATTCCCGTACTGCCGTATCCTACCCAGTTGCTATCTCTTACTTCGACATATCCGTTTAAGTACGTTGCTTTCCATCCAAAGCCATTATGTTTAAGCTCCGGCCAAGTTCCGCATTCAAACATTGCGCCAGAACTATCCTGAACTATTTGGCTATATTTATTAGATCGGTAGTGATCGTCAAAGTTAACTCTGTAGGTGCCATATCCGCTTGTCTGGCTGCTTAGAAATCCAGCAATTATAGATACAACAATCACTGTGCTGACTAATGCAAGAACTAAAAGCCCTCTGTTATCTTTTGCCATATATTCTAGAAAACATACAGAGTATAAAACATTTGCTTAGAATTATTGCTTTTCTTGAAAAGTAATTACCGAAAATCTAGCTATGGAATTTCTGTTTATTCATAGCAATAGCAATCTTCAACTTTGCTATTTGACCCGCAAGTTGGATATGAGCAGACCCATTCTCCCTTAACGCAGTTAGCATCTTTCTGACCAATTTTCCTTTCTAATCGGATTTCTTCATCTGGCCAAGAAACCCATCTCCACGAACCTTTTGGATCATAATTCGTGCTGTAGAATCCGCAATGCCAAATAGATACTTTTTTACTGCTTGTCGCGTATCCGCTGAAATTTCTATTTGCGTTAGCAGCTGCAAAGAATCCCACAACGATTATTATGCTGATTAATGCGATCGTAAAAAACTGCGAGTCAATCTTTTTCTTCTTCTTGCTTCTCATCTTTTACCAAGGCTCTTTTTCAGAGCTTCTAAACTATTTTTCATTCGTTTTAGTTTTTCAGCTTTAGTTTCGGTTTGAGTTCTACGTGCTTTCTTTTTCTTTTGCTTAGCGGGAGTCTGCTTCTGTGAAATATTTTTGCGAGGACGCCCCCGCTGTTTTTTCGGTTCAGAAGTAACCGGAACAGCTCGTTTTACGAAATACTCATCCATGTGTTGGATATCAGATAAAAGCGCGAGTGAGAGAGCATTAGCTTTAGCAATTTCATGGTACTTTTCTTTCTTATAATTTGAAATGATATGTGTTTTATCAATAGCTTTGTCAAATGCTAGCGAGAGCATCGAAAGCTCTGAGAATAAATTATTTGCCCCATCTATTTTGATATATTCTTTCGTCTTATCAACCATATTTTTCTAAGACCGCAATTCTTTAAATATTTTGCTGGCTTAGAAGGGTTTAGTGCGTCTGTAGTCTAGATACCTTTTCTTTCTTTCAAAGAAAGAAAAGCTATGCCAAAAGAAAGAATAATAGCTCGCTTCGCTCGAAAGTAAAATTAAGGAAAGGTAAGACAATGGTAGGATTCGGGCTTCCCAAGCCTGCGACCCGGGTTCAAATGCGAGCGTGATGAGCATGTATGCGAACGGCACGTTCGAGGTAAATCCCGGCAGGCGCATATAGCGAACTTAGATTCTTAGATCTGGTTCGCTATCTGCTAATTCACAGAACTCAGAGTTTCGTGAATTACCATAAATCAAAATCTTTTTAATGCTCTCTGAGCAGGTTTATTGAGTGGACCTGTGGTCTAGCCTGGTACAGTTAATCGCTGCAGGAAATGACGTCCGCTTGACATGCGGGAGGTCCCCGGTTCAAACAGCCTTTTTCTTTCTTCAAAAGAAAGAAAAACCCTGGGGAAAAAGAAAGAACTCCGGAGGCTAAGAGAATCCGGGCGGGTCCACTAATTCTAATTAAAAATAGGGGAATTAATAAAAAATTAAGCGCGTTCTATTGCGCTAGGTAATTTGCTGCTGACATCATTTATGCGAGCCTTTGCTTCTTGTAATAATGTTGTCCAGCCTTCGATGATTTCATTCTCGCGGTCTTTGACTTTGTTTATTTTAGTTATTGTGTTTCTTAGCTCGTTGATCTTGCTTTCCATGTTGTTTAGCGCGCGGATTATATCATTGTATTTGTCAAGTCTTACGAAAACATGACTTGGTTTATTCATTTCCATTGGATGCTCTCGCATATGCATATGTTCTGCAGGTGCGCGAGGTAGCTTTGGAAGTGGCGGAAGCTCTCTTTTAGGCGGAGTCGTTGGTATAGTAAGATTATCTGGTAGTGGAGGCAGGTTGCGCTGAGGCATCGGAGGCAGATTATTTGCTTTTGGTAGCGGCGGTAGTGGTGGCAAATCATCATTAACACCTAATTGTTCCTTAAGACTTGGCTGTCTTAGTGGCGGAAGTGGAGGAATATCGTTTGGAGAAGTTGGTAAATACGGAAGCGACGGTCCGAGATTCAATTCTTTCTTTTTTTTGCCAAATAAAGCCATGAGTATCACCTAGTAAGTATCAACTAGTAACGGTCACTTATTAATGTTTCTTATTGACTTATTAGTGGAAACAAATATTATTCATACCGAATTGCTTAACTAATATATATATATATATGAAACTTGCCCTGTTAGTCAAACAATTGCCTAATGAAGTAATGCAGTGCCAACTCTGCCCAAACTTCTGCACAATAGAACAAGATCAACTAGGCAAGTGCAATGCTAGAAAAAACATTAAGAGTAAGATTTACTCATTAACTTATGCAAAATTAGTCGCAATAAATGTTGATCCGATTGAAAAGAAGCCACTTTATCACTTCCTACCTGGCTCAAAGACATTATCAATCGGAACTGCAGGCTGTAATTTGCACTGTAAATGGTGCCAGAACTGGAGAATTAGTCAGAGAGCTCCGGAAGGGGAATTGGAACTTTCTCCGCAAGAAGTAGTTGATTCAGCCTTAAGGATGAACTGCGAATCAATAGCTTATACTTATACTGAACCGACTATTTTCTATGAATATGTATTGAACGTAGCTAAGCTAGCTCATAAAAACAAGCTTAAGAATATCTTAGTCACAAACGGCTATATTAATCCAGCGCCGTTAAAGAAGCTAATTAAATACATCGACGCAGCTAATGTCGATATTAAATCAATGTCTGATGAATTTTATAAAAAATATTGCTCTGCTAGACTTCAGCCAGTTTTAGATACAGCGGAATATCTAAATAAAAAAATCCATCTAGAAATAACTAATTTACTAATTCCAACTTTGAATGACAAGCTAGCTCAGATAAAGAAGTTAGCGCAGTTTGTAAAAGAACTTGATCCTGAAATTCCTTTGCATTTTTCTGCTTATTATCCTAGCTATAAACTTAAGATTCCTGCGACTCCTGCTGAGACTGTGAAGCGCGCCAGAAAGATTGCTTTAGCTGAAGGTTTGAAGCATGTTTTTACTGGGAATATTCGGGATATTGAGGGTTCGCATAGTTATTGTTCTGCTTGCAGTGAAGTTGTTATTGAACGCAGCGGTTACTCTGTTAAGAATTTTTTGAAGAAAGGGAAGTGTGAATGTGGAGAAGAAATTTCTGGAGAATGCTAGATTAAACTTATATATTTCTAGCAATATTTAGTTTCATGCGAAAGTTACTTTTTCTAGCAGTAGTTCTTTTAATTATTCCAATAGTTCATGCAAATATCTTAATTAATGAGATAATGTATGACCCCTTCCCTGAGCAAGGTGGAGATGCTAATGGCGAATGGATAGAAGTATATAACAATGGCTCTGCTGAAATCGATCTCGATGGCTGGAAATTTTATGAATCTGGCACTAAGCATAGCTTGAATCTAGCGCAAGGAGATAGCATCCTACAACCAAATCAATATGCAGTAATCGCAGACAACTCCGATACATTCCTTGATTATTATTGGTATGAAGGAACTCTTTTTGATAGTTCTTTTTCGTTAAATGATGGAGAATATCTCGCGATTCTTGATCCTGACGGAGACATCGCAGATACGCTAATTTATTCGAGTGAATGGGGATACGATGATGAAGGATTTACCTTGCAGAAAATTTATCCAGCAAGCAAATCTAATGAATCAATTAATTGGCAACAGAGCTTGTTTGAGGGCGGCTCGCCAGGAGAGGAAAACTTCCCTGAGCATAAATTAGTTATTTCAGATATGTGGATCGAGCCAGAGATTCCGATTCAAGATCAGATAGTCACTGTTCTTATTAATATAGATAATTTAGGCATTAATGATGAACCAGCTAGATTTGTGTTGCAAGTTGATGGAGAAGAATTTACCGAAGACTTTTTCGAGATCAATTCCTCAGATACGTTGGAATTAGAATTCGAATTAGAAAATCTCACACTAGGTAATCACGCTCTACTTGCAGATATTTCTAATTGGGAGCTATCTGCTATAGATAGTTATGAATTTGATTTTGAAGTTATTGTTCCGCCGCCAGCAGATGTTACTTTATCCATCTGGTTGTTTGCGAATGAGACCGACCCTGACGAGAGAGTGTTTGTATTTTATGCGCAACCTGAAGATGCAATGGTTAGTGTTGAGCTGACTGTCTCGCCGATGGGTTTTCCAGATATTCTCATTGATTATTTTGATTTTGAATTAGGAGACATTGATGAATATGGAGAAATAGTAAATCCAATTGATTTAGCGCCGATTTATGACTATTCTTTTCTAGACTTTGGTTCATATACTTTCTGCGCGAGCATAACTTTTGTTCAGAACTATAACGATACTTCACCCGAGAATTATTTCTGCGAGAACGTAACCATACAACCAAAGTACAAGCGACACAGAACAAAGGTGTGGCTAGATGATGAGAGATATAATCTTACGGGGATGATTAATTGGGTAGCTCAGATTTTTCAGCCGCAAAACTCTCAGGAGATTAATGGGACAATAATTATTGATATTCGAAGAGGGAGAGCTAAATCTATTTTGCTAGACGAAGCGCTTGGAATTGCAGGAAGTAGCAAGACATTTAATGGGACTTACGCTATCGCGAACAATTCTGTTGAAGGAATATACAAGTTAAGAGCGAAGTTTAAGTATAATAGTACTTATATTGAGTCTTACGATGACGGTGCGTTTTACCTCGCAGGATTAGAAGATCTCGGAGAGCCGTTTCTGGAAATATTAGCTGATTCAAGATCCGCGCGGTTTGGAGATTACACAACTGTGCCAGTTAAGTTTATAGCTAATAATTTCGATGGCCGATTGAGATTAATTGCTTACCCTGACAAACCGAGTCACGTAGGTATGGATCTGCAAGGTAAAACTGTATATCAGAAATATTGTGAAGTTAATACCGCTGTTGAGATAGACACAAAACGCGGCCAGATAATTCGCGCGGAACTCCCTATTTTTCTAAAATCTAATTGCGAAAGTAAACATTCTGAAGGAACTTATGTTTCTTATGTTCGGGCTTGCGAATGGACTGGATCCGAATGGAAGTACATGCCTACTAAAAAGTATAAGAAAGAATTTTCACTATTGATTTCTGGCAACAATAACAATCTTTGCTCATCAGATTCAGTTAGTAGCTCAACTAGCGCTGCCAAGCCAAAGAAGGCAAAGAAAGAGGAAGTCGAAGCTTCTATTTTGTTGCGAATAGTCTCTGCACCGACTGAAGTAAAAATTAATGAGCCCTTCGAGACAAAGATTTTGATTATGAATACCGGCAATTCGACAGAAGTTCTTGAAGTATATTCTTATGTATTTTTAGATAGAAAATGTATCTCAGAGGGTTTAGTGGATGATTGGACAAAGGGATGGACTGCAAATCGACAGTCATTAATTGTTCCACCGAAATCTTCATTAGAATTTAATATTACAAATCGCATTATGAACAATACGCTAGCAAGAGAATATCGGCTGAGAGTAAAAATTAAAGGCGGAACTAAAGAAGTTGATACTAGCAGAAAAATTAATGTACTCGACGAAGTCTATATCTCAGAAGGTGTTTATGAATCTGCAGCGAGTCCGTCTCCGATAACCGGAAAGACCGTCTATGTCTCCGAAAGTAGCAGCAAAGCGCGCAGCATAATTTATTTAGTATTGCTTGTTTCAGTTATATTTAATGTTCTGCTAATTAAGGCTGCGAGATAGTAAAATATGCAAGTTCGCGGATTGTAATCCAATATGTGGTTTCGTTTGGGTTACAAGAATCCTTAAAAGCTTTTGTCAATTCACTAAAATATGGATTTCAAGGAAATACAATCAAAAGTCAATGACGGCTGGATACAAGTTAAGTTTATTATTCCTATTGTGGGTTCTCCAGAAGACCATGTTACGAGTTCTCTGAAGTTATTGCAGGGTAGAATCCTTAAGGAATCAGGCATTAAGGAAATCGCTACAAAACTTAACGCACCAAGAAAGCTTCCTGAAAGTGAGAAGCTATTCTCTGGTTTTTTGGAGTTTGAGCTGCTCGTTAACGAACTTAATAAATTAATGGGAATAATGTATGATTATCTACCGTCCTCAATCGAAATAATTGCTCCAGTGAAAATCCACGAAGATACGCAAAAACTAACTGAAATTCTTAACGACCTCGCTACAAATCTCCATCGCTATAGTGAGACGATAATTCGGCTTACTGCAGAGAAGACGCTCCTAGCACGCCAAATTCCTGACGAGAAGAAGCAAGCTACGAAGTAATCAGCACAACTTTGACTTGCTTTTCTAATGCGGGGGATAGCATTTCGCAGAATTTGTCTGCAGGTACATTAAGTTCAGTACATCTCACTTCTACTTGTCCCCCCGATTTATAAATAGCACAATATTCCGGTAGCTTAGCACTGTCAATTGCAGTTACAGCTCCAATACGATTTCCCACTAGGAATCCAATCCCCATAAATACAAATAACCCAATAATTACAATAGTAATTAGCTTGTACATGGAAATCTCGTACTTGGCTTCAGTCTCAACTTTTGTTTTCTTCTTATTCTTTTCCTCTTTCTCTCTTTTTCTTGACACTTTTTACAACCTCCTTTTTATTAGAACCTTTTTTTATAGTTATAACTACTTTGCTTTGCAGAAATTTAAAAACATTAAAGTTTACTACTGAATACCGGGTTTCCTTACCTTCCCCTTCTTTCTGAATTAATCCGCGCTCTTCTAAGTCCTTGACTTTTTTAGCTGCAAAGGATTTGTCGGTATCCAGAACTTTAGCAAGATCTTTATTTCTATCTTTGCCCATTGAGATTGCGGTTATTATTTTGAGATCTTGTAGAACTTTATTTGCATCTCGTTTCCCAAGGGGATCTTCCGCTTCAATTTCTCTCACCAAGTAGTTATACTCCCCGATAATTTAAAAACCTTTTTGGGTACTTCTTGTCGGTCAAAACCGATTAAGGTGAATAAAATTGACCATAATGTTTATATAGTTCTAGAAGAAAGTTCTATCTAACCAAGATACTGTAGTTATCATGCTACAGGTCTTATAAAGGTGAAAAATAAAAAAATGGAATTTGTTCTAAAAGCAAAAAATACACTTAAACGGATTGCAGCGATAGGAACGATTACAATGATGGGAATCACAGCAGCAGCTGGAGCAGTTGCGGCTGCGGACTTGGCGCAGTATCCATCTCTATTCGTAGAGGATGGACTATGGGCAGCACAGATCGTAATGGGTAATGACGCAAAACCAGCAGATATCATCGGAGCAACGAACCTTGCAGTATCGATTACTAACGATGCTGGTGTAGCTACCGCAACTGCGACAACTCTTGTCGAAGGCGGAGCGAAACTAGAGACTTCTGATAACCGACTGAACTTCTACGAGGAAATTAACGCACCTCGAGGAACCTTGACTGATTCACAGCTACCAGTTCTTCTGGCAGATGGTAAATACATGAATGATAAGGGCGTAGTTTATGACTATACACAGCAAGTAGAGCTAGCAGCTAATACTATGCTAACTTATGACGAGTTTGATGACGTATCTGAATCACCAGATTCTTACTTATATCAAACAGATAATGTAGAATTACTAAGATACAAGATGATCTTCACAAATGCAGCAGAGTCAGATGTAAATTCTGCTGGAGAGCTAGCGGACTTTAAAGATACTACTATAGTAATGCTCGGTCGAGAGTATGAAATAACTGGTGCTGATATTGTAGCTAATGGAAATGCACTCACTCTTTACATGATGGGTGGAGCAGCAAAAGCTTCGATGTTCGAAGGCGATTCAGCAACATATACAATTGACGGCGTAGATTTTGAAGTTGAGATATCTTATATTGGCGCAGCAAGCACTAAGATGAAGATAAATGGAGAGTCTACAAAAGAATTAAGAGAAGGCCAGACTGATAAAGTTGCAGGAATAGTTGTAGGAGTAAAAGAGATTCTTGAGAACGAAGCTGGAGAAGTCAATGCAGGACGAGACCAGGTTGAATTCTATCTTGGAGCAGACAAAGTAACTCTATATGATGATTCAGTAGTTGTCACTGAAACGACTGCAGCAACGGTTGATGATGAAGTAAAAGTTTCTGAAGATACAATTGATGGCGTATATGTAGATATTGTAATGACCGAAGTTTCTGGAACAGTTGATGGTAACTTTGATGAATCAGATGTTTGGGAATTAAACTCAATTACCTTACTATATTACCCAGATGACCCAATGTATGTTTACAAAGAGCATCCTTATGTTGATCCAGCATTCGGTGACTGGAAAATAGAGCTAACTCAAGTAGTAACTGAAAACGAAGAAACAATAAAAGTATCACCAGATACATCTAATCGAGTAAAGGTAACAATTCCTTTATCACAGGGAGAAGTAGATCTTGATGCATTCTATTACACTGCAGGCGCATATGCTTTCGGTAAGGAAGCTACTAAGCAATTTATTAACAACGAAAACACAGATCTATTTACGGTTGCTAGTGAAAAATCATTCTTCGTAGTTTCAAGTGCTAATAACAAAGAGTCTTACTTAATGCAAATACATAAGATTGATGTCAGTGATAATCAAGTAACTTTCAAGGATGTAATGACTGGAGATAAATACTTAGTTTCGTACACAGATGATAATGATAATTCAACTGCTAGCGATGGTCAATTTACAATAGGATCTCTGACAATAGATATTGCTATGGCTGATGGAACTGATGGAGCTGAGTTAGGTACTGCAGCAGATGTAACGTTATTCATAGATATGGATGACAGTGGAACTACTGGAAATGCTACCAATTTAGGAAGAGTAAACATACCATTCTATACTAAGGGTGGAGCAATAGTCGCGCCATATACTACTGTTAATAATGCAGCACTTGTACAATTACAGAATCAAACTGCCGGAACATTTACTACTATAACTGCAGATATTGATGGCGATGGTACTGCGGACCTGGCAAGAATAGATGTTGGTACAACTGCTAATTGCGCGCCTTGTTATCTTGAGATCGATTCTGATGGTGATGTTACACAAGATTATCAATACGCTTTAGCTACAAATTACACCGATGCTGTAAACGATGCTGCAGAGACAGTAAATATTTGGTACAATGGCGTTAGATCTACTTGGTCGCTTAATGACGCAGCTCATGCCGCGGCTACTGCGGGAGTTGCAGATATTGCAAACATTTCTGCACACGTAGAAGCAATACCTGGAACAGTAACAACACAAGGAGTCTCAAGAGCAGCAGGAGTATCTGTACTTGAAGAATACCAAGACGAAGGAACTGCATATGGAGCAATCTATATACCGCTTGTTTACACAAACAGCCGAACAGATGTCGGTGTTCCAAGATACACACAAACTGGTGGAGCAGGAGAAGACACAACTGTCGGAGCTAACGCATTACTTGGAGCGACTATAACAACTCCTGGCGATGATGATGCAGACTTTGGGCTAAATGCAATTCTTGATACAGATGTAACTGAAGATTACACAGAATATGGTTCGAAGGTAACTTTCGATGAGAGTTCTTCTGATCAGTCGTGGGTATCTGTTGTATACACTGATTCCGAAGCGTATGGAGAAGCATGGCTATCCCCTGCAGGAGCAACGGTAATTGTAAGCGGCGCAGCAGGTGGAGCAGGTTACTCAATGCCTACTACAACAATAGCAGTTTCCGATGCAGAAGCTAACACAGCTAAACATTTGATCTTAATCGGTGGACCATGTATCAACAAGCTAACTGCACAAGCAATGGGTCTAAGCTATCCAGCATGTGGAGCAGCTTCTGGAGTCCCAGAAAATGCAGGACTAATTAAAGTAATTGAAAATGCATTTGACGGTAAGACTGCGATGATAATTGCAGGATGGGACGCAGCAGACACTACTGCAGCAGTTAACATTGTAAGAGACTACAAAGCGTACTCTGACAAGCTAATCGGAACTGGCGTAAAGGTTGTCGGAACTACAGTAACAGCTATGAGTGCTGATCCAGTAGTTGAAGAAGCAACAGAGTAAATAAACGTGGGCGTAAGCCCAACCTTTTCTTTATTTTTTTATTTCTAAGCTTTCGTGAGAAGTTCTTGAATCAACAGCGCGTCTTTTTCAGGATTTGGTGATTCAGCAATTAAAATTCCAGAAATTTTATTTTCTTTCATTGATTCTATGAGTGCTTTGATGTTGAAATCTGAGTTAGGCAATTGGAGATGGTTCTTTTCTCCTTTAGCGCCATAGTTGATCCCAGAAACATGCATATGTAAGTTAGACAGTCCCGGAGCTCCGAGATAATCTTTTACAGTATCGAATACTGCGTCGAACTCGCGTTTAGAATTGAACTTGCCATTTGAGCGAGCATGCAGGTGAGCAAAATCAATGCACAGCCAGACTTGTTTGATTTCTTTGGCTAGCTGAAGTAATTCTTTAAGCTCTCCGAACTGAGAAACTTTTCCAGTTGTCTCTGGCGAGACGCGGATCGGATTATTCTCTTTCTTTAACTCTGCAACCATTTCAATCAGCTGAGCTTTAACTATTTCGTAAACTTCTTTTGGATCTTTTTTCATGTAATACGCTGGATGAAATGTAACTGAAGTTGCGCCAGCAAGATTCCCGATTTTTGCAGACTTTAAAATTCGCTGTACGCTAGCCTTAATTTTCGCTTCTTCTGGAGAATTGAGATTGATATAATATGGCGCGTGAACTGTAAGAGCAATTTTATTCTTTGTAGCTGTTTCTTTGACTTTTTTAGCTAGCTCCGGAGTCATGTAAATGCCGCGCACAAATTCAATTTCTGTAGCTGTTAATCCTAGCTCAGCAACGCGCTTTATTCCTTCTACTGTGCCGGATTTCTTTGTGGAATGTGGTATACCTGCAGTACCGATTAATATTGACATGACTGAATTAAGAATTGCTAGGATAAAAGAATTCCTATAAAGTGCTTAGAATTATACCAACTATAATTATAGCTATGCAAACTCCGACGACATACCACGGGTTAATCACGAATCTGCTCCTACACTCTTCGTCGTATCTGACTAAGCCACCTTCAGAAGATGGCATCCGGATTTTGTTTTTGCCCATGTTGATGAATAGATTAATTACTTTTTAAAGCTATTGATTAAAAGAGAGTAGCGAGACTATAAGCCGCCTTATGTTCTGCTCCGTGGTCGGACAGCAGACGCAAGCATTCTACTTAGCGGTCTAGGACCTTGCACTCACTCGAATCGACAAGTTTCACTCACAACTCAGCAACCTCACCGAGGATCATCGTGCGCTAAGCATGATTGCTTTCTGTCTATATCGATTTACAGTATTAACCATAGCTAGATTTCCTAGCCGAGCTGCCTTTTCTTTCACTCCGAGAAGCGAAATCATTAGGGCGTAAGAGGGCGGACTTTCCTCAGTGCTTTGGAGATTAATCCAAGAACTCCGATAGCTTGCCGTCCCGCTACTGAAAATAAATTTTATTCACCATTTAAAAGCATTATGGTCTGTATTTTAAAGCTAGAAATATACTTAAAAGATCAAACTGAATAAAAATTATGAAAGATGTTTTTCATAGTTCTGCTATTTTTTCACCCTGTCGAAAATATCGATATACTCTGACTAGGATTTGGAATGGGAATAAACCCTTAGCCTCCTTTATTGGTCTTAATCCTTCTACAGCAGACGAGATAAAGAATGATCCAACTGTGACTAGATGTATAAATTATGCTAAAAGATGGGGTTATGGTGGAATAATAATGCTAAATATATTTGCATTTAGGGCTACAGTACCCAAGATGTTGAAATCTGCTGCTGAGCCGATTGGGAAGGATACTGATGTTTGGATAACGGCTAAATCGCAAGAAACTGATTTGACAATTGCTTGTTGGGGTACACACGGGGAATTTATGGATCGGGGCAAAGAAGTTCTAAAATTATTGAATGATTTTAAATGTTTAGGAATTACAAAGCACGGATATCCTAAGCATCCACTATATCTTAGAAATGATTTAGAACCAATTGATTTTTATTAGAGGTAGGATTGTGCTAGCCCGGAGGCAGTCGGACTAGCACAGGCGCAGCGATTCCCGGATAAAAAGGTGAGAATTTGAGGCGTTGTCTGTTGAGTATACGTCAGCATTAGACGAAATACCTTGTAGTTTCTTCATAATCAAGTAGACTGCTTCTTCGAGATTTATTTCGGGATAGAACTGTTTAATTCGTTTGATCTCGTTGGCAAGCATCTTGTATTTGTTCCTCATACTAGCATGAAAGAGCTGCCCTTATAAAGCAATTATGAAAAAACAATTAAGAAAAGCAATTAAGAACCGAATTTCATAAAGTACTTAAAGAATATTTATAAATCGTAATGCGTGGAACTGCAAGTACTGATTAACCCGTGGGTTAGTGGAGTTGATTGCGCATTTGATTTAATCGCCATAATCGTGGCTCTGTTACTTACTTTATTTGCATATAAGATATATCTATTCTGTAAAATTAGAGAGTACAAATTCTTTAGCTTAGCTTTTCTAGCTATAGCCGGATCATTCTTTTTTAAGATTTTGACACATATTTCGCTGCATAAGGATCCAGTTTTAGAAGTAGTCACGAATACAGTTAGCTTCGCGGTGCATTCATCTACCAACCTGCGCTTAGCTTTTATTATATCCATTTTCGCATGGAGAGCATTATTCTTAGCGGGTTTTCTGTTATATTATGTGTTATTAGATAAATCAAGAAATAATCGTCAGCTTTTCCTTTCACTTTACTTTGCTACCGCAATTGCAGCATTAAGTATCTATCAATCTGTCGTTTTCTATATAACTTCCGCAATCGTATTTGTATTTATCGTATACATGTTATATATTAATTCACAGCAAAATAAAGCAAAACACGTTTCAGCGGTTTTTTATGCTTTTACCTTACTTCTCGCTGCACAAGTTACCTTTATATTTGTATCGCTCCATAAAAACATATACTTCGTCGGCGAAATCTTGCAGCTAGTAGGGTTTGGTTTGCTTTTAGCGAACTATGTACTGCTAATGAAGCGCAAGTGTTAGAAGCGATAATGTCAGTAAGACGAACTAATATAGAAATAATTGGAGATATTCTTAAAGCTATCCGACAGGCTCGAGGTTTGAAGCCGACACATGTTATGTATAAGGCTAATCTTTCTTATAAGCTGTTGAAGGATTATTTAGATGAATTAAGAGAAAAGGACCTGATAGTTGAAGCAGAGGATAAAGGTCATAAGATGATTAATATTACAGATCGGGGATTGAAGTTCTTAGAAAAGTACGAGCAGATGGAGAAGTTTAAGGAGAGCTTTGGGCTATAATGGTTAAGGATAGAGTTGCAGCAATTATTCTAAACAATAAGAAGATGTTGCTGGTTACAGGTTACGATGAATTATATTATTGGACTCCCGGTGGCAAAATAGAAGAAGGAGAGGCCCATGAAGCATGTTTAAGACGAGAACTAAAATCTGAATTAAATATAGAAATGACTTCTCTGAAACACTACGGCACCTATAAACTCATCAACAAGGTCGAAAACGAAATGCAGGTAAATAATTACTATTTGGTTCAATACGAAGGAGAATTTAAACCAGGAGATGAGATTACCAAAACAATTTGGTACTCTAAGCAGAATTTTCTAGATAAGTCACCTAGAATTTCTGAAGGAGTAGAAACAACTCTAATCCCGAAATTAATACAAGATGGATTTTTCTAGTAATTGAACAATGATAGATTCAAAGATCTGAATAGCATAATATAATCGAGCTGTTAGTAACTGCATGCTGAACTTCTCGTTGCCTTGAAGCTTACACACCAGTTCTATCAAACTTGTCTTTTACAAGCGCTCTCAAAGGTGATCTCTTTTCAAGGAAGGCTTCGTGCTTAGATGCTTTCAGCACTTATCCCATTCGAGCGTAGCTGCTCTGCGTGCCTTATCAGACAACAGATACACCAGAGGCTCGGACACTTCGTTCCTTTCGTACTAAGAGCGTCTTCCTTTCAGATCACCAACACTTCCGGTAGATATCAAACCAACTGTTTCACAACGTTGTAAACCCAGCTCATGATACCTTTTAATCGGTGTATGTCCGTCAAGAAATTATTTTCTTGTCGGTGAACACCCGCACCCTTGGAGGCTTGTGCACCTCCAGGATAGGTAAAGCCGACATCGGAGAAGCAAGCGTCGTGGTCGATAAGTACTCTAGCACGACACCACTCAGTTATCCCCGAGGTAACTTTTCTATTAGACTGGACGCTCAATAAAAACGTACCAGTGTTCACTAGGCCTGCCTTTCGGCTCTGAGTTTCTTGCTGTTCAAAACTCAGTCAAGCCAGCTTATATCCTTACACTCTACTCCGGATTTCCGACCCGGATGAGCTGACTATTGGGTCCTGCTGATACCTTTTCAGCAGGGTAGCGCCCCACTCAAACTGCCCACCTGCAACTGTCCTCTTTTCAAGTAAGCAATACAATCAAAGAAGGGTAGTGTTTCATTGGTGACTCCACGTACACCGAAATGCACGCATCGACATCTACTACCTACGCTACGCAACTCCAACCGAATTGCAATTACAAGCTACAGTAAAGTTCTACGGGGTCTTCGCTTCCCACCGGAAGTCTGTGGACCTTGCACCACAATATAAAATTCATGAGATTCTACCAAGGGACAGCAGGGATCTCGTTGCTCCGTTCATGCACGTCGCCATTTAAGCGACAAGGCATTACGCTACCTTAAGAAGGTCATGGTTACCTCCGCCGTTTACAGGCCCTTCTTCCGGTTGAACCCGGGTTTCAGGTACCTGCACTGGGCAGGAGTCAGTAACTATACTCAGCGTTTCCACCTGGCAGTTACCTAAGTTTTTATTAAACAGTCGGACCCCCCTGATATCTTAGCCCTGCAATTGCCAACATAAGTTGACTGCTGCAGGGATGGCTTATACCAAAGATACACCACCAATTTGCCGAATTCCCTTTGGTAGATTATTCTCGCACGTCTTAGCTTTCTAAGCCAGGGCACCTGTGTTGGTTCTCGGTACGGCTATAAGATTACTTTTACTTTCTTTTTCACGGGCTCCAGGAATATACTAAAGCTACAAAGCAGCTTATTTTCATCTTCATCTGAATCTCTACGTTACGTAACTCCTCAGATTTCAATAATTAAACAGACTGATTGGTCTGCATAGTACGCCCAGAAGCGTCAGAAAGTAACTATCGTCGCCGGTCGCAATATTATAGTACAGGAATATTAACCTGTTTCCCTTTCGATTAAATCACTTAAGATTCAATCTTAGGACCGACTAACCCTCAGCTGACGATCAGTGCTGAGGAAACCTTGCCCTTTCGACGATGAGGATTCTCACCTCACTCAGCTACATACTAATACTAGCATTCACATTCTTATGCGATCCACGTACACTCACGAATACGCTTCTGCTCGCACAAGACGCCCACATACTCGTCAGATTCCAGAAGAATCTGCGGAGAGGTATCGGCAGTTAGCTTTAGCCCCGTCCATTTTCGGCCCCAGTATCCTCGGCGAGTGAGCTGTTACGCTTTCCTTAGAGGGTGGCTGCTTCTAAGCCAACCTCCTCGCTGTCTTCGGATAATGACACCTTAAGAACACTTAGCTAACATTTTGGGGCCTTAACCTCTCGCTGGGTTGTTCCCCTTTCGGACGTCAAGCTTAACCCGGACGCCCTGTTTCCCAGCATCTACGATGCAGTTAGATTCGGAGTTAGACGGGATGCCGAGGATATAGGTCCCCTGCACATCCGATCTGTACTCTACCCTGACTGCAATCTCCGCTGAGACTAGACTACGGCCTATTTCTGTGGGAACCAGCTATTGCCTATCTCGATTGGCTTTTCACCCCTACACCCAAGTCAGAAGAACGATTGCTCTCAGTATCTCTTCAGGCCTCCACGGAGTTTTACCTCCGCTTCACCTTGCCCAGGCGTAGCTCGACAGGCTTCTGGTTTTCTCCTTATGACTATACAGCGCTTTAACACTGCTCCCCTCGTAAACTGCGGGATTTCGCTTTCGCTATGGCTTCGCTGTTTAGCTTAGCCTCGCCATAAAAAGAAGCTCGCTAGCTCATTTTTCAAAACGAACGTAGCAACGCCGAAGCGCCGCTACATACTTTAACCTCTTGCTTTCAGGATCTTTTAACTCCCATCTCTGGGTTCTTTTCAGCTTTCCCTCACGGTACTAGTTCACTATCGGACTTGAGAAATATTTAGAATTGGGAGTTATTGTCTCCCACGTTCATACGCCAATTTCAAGGCGCACTACTCTCGATACTGGCAATATTCTCGGTTAGATTAACTTACAGGGCTATCACCTTCTAAGGCAAAGTTTTCCAACTTACTTCAGCTAACCTTCCTAAGAATTACACCAGTCACTCCACATGTCCTCGTAGTCACCTACAAGGATTCGGTTTGTTCTATGCCGTGTTCGTTCGCCATTACTAACGGCATCGCGATTGCTTTCTTTTCCTGCGCTTACTAAGATGTTTCAATTCAGCGCGTTCCCGATCGCAAGCGATCAAAAATAAGAGGTCTCATTCGGCAATCCTTGGTTCAATGGAAACGTGCACCTACCCAAGGCTTATCGCAGCTTGCCACGACCTTCATCGGTTTCTCAAGCCAAGCCATCCCACAAGAGGCGTGTTTTATATTATGCAAGATCTTTGAATCTATCAATTGAATATCAATTATTCAATTACATTGTTCTCGAGCCGAGAAAATCTCAGTTCGAGTAAACTGTACAAAATCAACGAAGATTCTGAACAGAAAGTAAAGTGGACCCGGAGGGATTTTCAAGCTACAAAGTTGCCGAAGGTATATTCGGAGCGACGAAGTCGCGTAGTAAAATACCTTTTCTTTGGGCTACCTTACACCTTTCTTTTTCTAAAAGAAAGGGGCAGTTTGAACCCCCAGCCTCCTGCATGCAAAGCAGGCGTTCTACCGGGTTGAACTACAGGCCCATAGTTTTAAGACAGATTGGTCGATTTATAAGGTTTTTCTTTGGGCCACTTATCGCGAACCGAAGTTCGCGATCTGTTCGTCCGCGTACGCTTGGAATTAGCGTACAAACATGAGTATAAGTAGATGAATAGCTTAACCTTCTTTGAGTATTAATCAGGATACTTGCAAGCAAGTATCCTGATTTTAAAAGGAGGTGATCCATCTGCAGGTTCCCCTACAGATACCTTGTGTTGACTTCGCCCGCCTCGCTGAACCAGGATTCGACTTAACCAAGAAGTTGAGCCTCATCCCAACCCAACTCGGTTGGCGTGACAGGCAGTGTGTGCAAGGGCCAGGGACACATTCACCGCACGATGCTAACGCACGATTACTAGGGATTTCGTTTTCACGAGGGTGAGTTGCAACCCTCGATTCGAAAAGATTGAATTTAAGGGATTGGCTTCTCCTTTCGGAGTTGCAGCCCGTTGTTTCAACCATTGCTTGCCGCGTGTAGCCCAGAGGATTCGAGGCATACTGACCTACCGTAGCCTACACCTTCCTCTCCCTTTCGAGAGCAGTCCCTTCAGTGTGCTTATTCTCAATGAGAATAGTGGCAACTGAAAGCGTAGGTCTCGCTCGTTGTCTGACTTAACAGAACACCTCACGGCACGAGCTGACGGCGGCCATGCACCATCTCTCAGCGCGTCGAGTGAGCCATTCAGGCTGACCTTCATTCTGCTGTCGCTTCTGGTAAGGTTCCGGGCGTATAATCCAATTGAACCGCAGCACCCACCCCTTGTGGTAGCCCCCCGCCAATTCCTTTAAGTATACTGTAGCTACATTTCTCTAATATTTGTAAGAAAATATAGCAATTCAGCCTTGCGACCGTACTCCCCAGGTGGCCTGCTTAACGACTTCTCTCCGACACTGCATGCTCACGAAGAACATGCAGCACCTAGCAGGCAGCGTTTACGGCTAGGACTACGAGGGTTATTAGGGCTCTGGAAAATAGTTTTCTTTTTCCAGGGTTTTTCTTTTTAAAAAAAGAAAAAGCCTATCTAATCCTCTTTGATCCCCTAGCTTTCATCCCTGACCGTCAGACCCGTTCTAGTTAGACGCCTTCGCCGCTGGCGGTCCTCTGGGGATTAAAACAATGTAACTGCACTTTTTCGCTGCTTTGCAGCAAGTAAAGTAGTTTCTTTTGGGCTACCTTACACCTTTTCTTTCCTAAAGAAAAGGGGCAGTTTTTACCGCTCCCCCCAGAATACCTCTAACTCCTCCCGGTCTCAAGCTAAGCAGTATTTTCAGCACGCCTGACAGTTGAGCTGCCAGATTTCACTAAAGACTTACTTAGCCGGCTACGGATGCTTTAGACCCAATAAACGTGACCACCACTAAGGGCGCCGGGATTACCGCGGCGGCTGGCACCGGTCTTGCCCACCCTTTATTCCTGAAGCGTTTTGGACTCCAGAAAAGCAGACGCAAAAAGCGCCTGCACGTAGGATTCCCCCATCACGCTTGCGCGCATTGTGGAGTATTCAGAACTGCTGCACCCCGTAGGGCTGGGAGCCTTATCTCAGTCTCCCTCTCAGGGCTAGGACTCTCATCCCCCTTACAGATCTTAGGTTTGGTGAGCCGTTACCTCACCAACAGCCTAATCTGCCGCCAACTCATCCTATGGCGCCGAAGCTTTGGATAAAAGCGCATTCCAGCCTCTTTTATCTATCGGGAATTATCTTCAGTTTCCCGAAGTTATGCCCGACCATAGGGTAGATTATTGACGTGTTACTGAGCCTTTCGCCATGATTTCTCATAGACTTGCATGTCTCATGGATCCTACTAGCAGTGGTCTCCCGCAGGATAAACGGGAATTGTGATCGCATTAAAATAGAATTGGCTATTAAAGCTATTCATCTACTAATTCATACCAATTTCTAACTGGTATACATAACAAACACAAATCCGACAAAAGTTGTCTTCACGTGTGCAATTCTATTGTAGAACTAGCCTTTAAAAATCTTTCTTATTGAATGCCGCAGATTTAGTAATTTGCAATTTAATTAGGGGTCTGACTGAAGGCGTATTTTGGTTATTGAACGTCGCGGGATTAATACTTTGCATTTTAATGCGGTGTTCAATTCCAAATCGCCGTTGGACCAATAATACCTAGCACTTTAGTGCTAGGTCTGACTGAAGGCGTATTTTGGTTATTTTCTGAGCTTTCGCGGTAGTTTGTTTGCTATTGATGGCAGCATAAATACTGAGAAAGAGGTTACTAATATTATTGAGAATACTATCGCGATTATTAATTCTGGGTTTGGAAACTGAGATGAGTAAGACAATGCTAGAACTGCGCAAACTATTCCTCTCGGTCCGCCGATTAGTTGAAGTTTCCTTACTGCCGGGTCCAGCTTGCTTGAAGTTATTCGAATTGCTAAGAATCTTGCTAGAAGTATGCTTGCTACAAATACTGCGATTATACCGAAAGTCCAAAGACCGTAACTTAGGAAAACATCGAATCTCAGGATTGCTCCGAGAATTACATACACAAATGTTACTAGCAATAATTCCATCTCTCCGCCAAATGAGTGAATGATCTTCGGAAGTTGAGGTTTAGCATTACCAAATATTATTCCTACAATTAATGCCGCTGCGATTCCACTAGCTCCGATTAATTCTGTTATTGCGTATATTAAGAATACGGCACCGAGCGATAAGATATGTGGTTTTTGATCTGGACTAAGTTTCTGAATTATTTTAAAAATTACATACCCACAAACTGCACCCATTCCTATTCCTACGAAGATATTATAGAAGAACGTGCGTGCTGCGAAGGCAACCGAGCCCTTTCCAATTTCCATAACATTTACAACTACTATAGCGATAATTACTGCAGGTATGGAGTTCATTGTTGCTTCTAAGTCTAGACTATCTTTGATGAATTTTGAAATTTTCAGATTTTCCAGTGCGGGCGCTAGAATAGTCAGATCGGTTGATGCAACTAATGCTCCGAGCAGAGCAGATAATAACCAGTCAAATCCGAGCAAGAATCTGGCAGCTAGCATAACTAATCCAATTGTAATTAATACTCCGACTACTGCTAATCCCGCTGCAGTTTCCAGCTTTTTTTCTAAACCATGTAATTTAATCCCATAACCTACATCGAATAATATGACTACTAATGCAAATGTGACAACTGCGTGTATAATTGGTTCAAATTCTGCGGGCGTGAACACCTTAGTTAGTGGTCCGAGGATTATTCCTAGAATTAATAGCAGAATTATAAGCGGAGACTTTGTTCTTTTTGATAAGATTGTTAAAATTACTCCGAGAATTATAATTGCTCCGACGATGCCAATGGTTGCAGCAGATGAGATCATAAAGAAGTCTATACTTGAGAATATATAATGGTTTTGGAATCCCACGTTCTTGATCAGACGGATTATCCCTTAATATATTGAAATGATATTAAAAAGTATAATATGCTTGTCATCGTAATAAACAGTGCTAAGGTAAGAAGGTTTTCTAAGAGGGTTATCGATATCCCTGCCGAACGCATGATTGTAAGACTGATGATAAACGCAACAAATAAGATAATGCTAACTAATAATCCTCTGATTCGGTGTTTTATAATCCACCCCTCATATTTTTTGTTTAAACTCATTTAATTAGTGCAGGGGACAGGGTTCGAACCTGCGTAGGCACTAAGCCACTGGGTCCTAAACCCAGCCCGTTCAATCGCAACCAACGCTAAGCTATCTTCTTTCCGCCAGCGCTTTCTTAAAGGGCTGCTTTGACCACTCCGGCACCCCTGCTTAATAAGATTGAATAGAATTCGGTTTAAAAAGTTAACCTATAAGTATGCATTGATATATGGGCCGATTTTTGTTTTTAATATTCTAATTGCGTTATCTATATTCTCAATCTCTACTCTGTTTTCAGTAAGTTGGAGCTGTGATTGAAGCTCTAAGTATGCTCTGTTTATGTGTGGGCATGCAGTCTGTATGTATTCGGCAATCGGAGAATCTCCAATGAATGTTTTAAATAGCGCGAACATCAAGTCACGAGTTCTCTCCTCAAGAAACCCTTCATTTTTTCTAGCGACTTTTAATTTATTAGTTAACGTGAGATTACAGAACTGACCATCTACCATCACTATTCCGAAACCAATTGGTTTTTCTAAGGGAGTTAAGGGCATAACATCGCTAGGGTGTTATAGCTTATAATTATTTAGATAATAAAAGCGATAGTAGAATTATTTCTTCTTCTGTCTACGCAGTCTCTTTTTCTTATTAAGCTTCTTTCTGTACCACTTCCAGCGTCCTCGATAGCCAGACTTGTTCTTCTTTTTCCACTTCCGAGAGGATCTTTTCATAGTTTTTATTTTGCGTAAGGAACGCTACTTATATCTCCGGCAGAGAGTTTTATAAAGATTTTGCTAAAAATCTCAGTCTTCTTCCGCAGCGTCAATAGCGCGATTTATTTCAGCGACTATCTGATCGGCTTTAAGTCCGTGCATTTTAGCAACATTCGCGAGAGTTCCAAAGTTAACCGAGCCGCATCCACTACATCCGGCGCAGCCTAGCCCATGCATCATAAGTACTTCTTCTGCAGCAGGAATGTTTAATACTTCTTCTATTGGAGTATCTTTAGTTATTGTCATGGGATAAGCTCTGAGCATCCCTTTTTAAAGCTTGCCATTTCTTTCTTTTCGTAAAATAGCTCTTCCCTCTTCGAGTAAATAGATCTCACCAATATTACTTATTTGACCATTATTATAAATAAGTGCACTTCTTTCTGGAATAGCATAAATTGTCTTATCCTCTGCTTTAGATAACTTCTGTATTTCTGGCTTCCCCTTACCCGCATGTATTGGATCTGAGCTACCGTAATGAACCGTAACATAAATATCTGCTAATCCAAGACCTGGGAGAAGAGTTGTTCTCGGTTCCAAATCTTGTCCTTCTACAGCGACGTATTTTTTACAAAAAGCAAGTGCTCCAGCACTATTACCAATAATAACTCCCTTGTATTCTTTCAGAATCTGAATTAGTTTATGATCTCTGATTCGATTAACTAGTAAGCGAGGATTCCCTCCAGGCAAATTAATTATGTTTGAGGTTTTTATCTTCTTTATTAGCTCTTTTTTAGAATCTGAGAGCTCAGCGAAGATGCTCTTTTTTGCACCTAACTCCCGGAAAAAGTCAGAAGTTATCTTTCGATAAGATTTATCCTCATGTTTTCTCGTCCAAGGGAAAGTCAAAATAATTGGAGATTTGCCTGCATCAGAGAATGCTTTTTTGTAAATATCTGCTCCTTCTCGTTTTCTTGTACTTGCTCCGCCAATAAAATAAAGCTTTGGCATTTTACATCTCCGCAACTTCTTCAATTCCGAGCAAATTCAAAGCATTTTTTAGCGTATGAGCAAATGCCTTCACAAGAGCTAACCTTGCTCCCTGTAACTTCTTTTCAGCTCGAATTACTGGACAATTCTCATAAAAGCTAGAAAACAGTTGCGCTAGTTCGTAGGCGTAATTCGCAACCAACTGCGGCGAATAAGAATCAGCTGCTTTTTCAACAATTTCCGGAAAAAGAGCTATCTTTTTGACTAGCTCAAATTCATAGGGTTTAACTAATAATTCTAAGCTTGCTTTGCTTGGTTTTGCTTCTGATTTTTGCAAGATTTTGTTAGATCTTACTAATGCATACTGTAAATATGGTCCAGTGTTGCCTTCTAACGAAAGAACTTCGTCCCAATTAAAGCTAATCTGTTTGGTTGGAGAAACCCGAAGTTCGAAATATCTTATTGCTCCAACAGCGATTTTCTCAGCTAGTTTTAGCGGAGTTTTCTTTTTAGAGATTATTTTTTCTATCCCTTCATCTAGAATAGCGTCGGCCGGTAGCGTTGTTCCTGATCGAGTTGAGATCTTAACTTTATCGAAATTAACAAAAGATAAGAAAACAACATCGAGGGTCTTTGATTTTAGTATTCCAAAAATCTCGAGGAGTTTCTTAAGCTCAACAGCTTCGATTTTATGGTCTTCTCCTAGTACGATTATGTTCTTATCAGCAAGGCTTAGCTTATATTTATGATACGCTAGATCTCTAGTAATATAAACTGATGTTCCATTAGCTCTCAAAAATACAGTTCCTCCGCCCCTACGCTCGAATCCGTATTTGCTTAGATCCACAGCATGAGCGCCTTCTTCTAATATTTTATATTCGGGTAAGGCCTTTAGTTTATTAGCTATTTTCTTTTGCTCACCTGCTGCTACAAGATCGCTTTCAAAGTCGAACTCATCAAAATTTATTCCAAATCGAGCAAGCATCTTTTTCTGTCCTTCCAGGCAAGTTTTGGCAACTTTGTTTAGCTCTGAAGCGTATTGCTTATTATTTTCTGCTGCGATTAAGAAATCATCAATTTCTTTCATTAGTTTCGGATTTTTCTCAACCAGCTTCATTGCGGTGACATAAACGAACATAATTTTGAAGTCTGGGTTGTTCTTATATTTAGAGAATTTCTTAATCAGCGACGCAGAAGTTTTAATTTTATTTTTTATTCCCCAGTTGATTATCGCGATTTGCTTGCCCATATCATTGACATAGTAATGCGTTTCTACATTGTAGCCGATTGCTTTGTATAATCTTACTAACGTATCTCCTATGAAAGAATTTCTTATACGTCCGACATGAGTTGGTCCGGAGGGATTAGTTGAAGTATGCTCGATTATTAATTTCTTGTTCTTCCCCTTATTTGATTTTCCGTAATTCTTGCTAACTTGTTTGAGTATTTCTGCAGCATATTTGCCTTCATCAACAAAGAAATTCAAATAAGGTCCGGCAATTTCTACTTTTTTAAAAATAGAGCTTTTCGGAATTGCTAGCTTTTTTCTTATTTGCATAGCAATCTCGCCCGGATTTTTCTTTAGCTTCTTAGATAAAATAAAGCAAGGGAAAGCTAAGTCTCCTAATTTTGAGTCAGGTGGGATCTCGATTAAATTTATGATCTGATTCTTGTTCAGCGAAATTAGCTTGCTTAGAATGCTAGCTGCTTGGGATTTGATATCCATAAGATATAATTCAGCTGCAAGTTTATAATCTTAATTATTTAGAACTTAAATCTCTTAATCTCAGCTCGCTTGATACTATCGCTAATTAGCATTTTCTGGCGCTTAATATTCTTTTCAATCGTTTCAATTTCGCTAAGCTTAGCTCTAGTTTCAGGATGCTTAGCAATCATAAATGAGCAGCAATCTGGATAGGGTTGAATAGAATATTCATAAGTTCCAATTTTCTTTGCGATATCAACAATTTCTTCCTTGTTCATGCCAATCAGAGGAGCAAGAATTGGTAATTCTGCGGCAGAATAAATGCAGGTTATATTCTCAATTGTCTGTGAAGCGACCTGCCCGATGCTATCTCCCGTAATGATTCCTTTAATCTTTTCAGTCTTAGATATTTCATTGATTATTTTCATCATGAAGCGCCGATAAATTATCATTCTGAATTTTGCAGGAACATTTGCAATTATTTCTTGCTGGATTTTCTCAAAAGGAACAATGTAAATCTTCGAATTTAGTTGGAATTTAGTTAGCTGTTTAACTAGATCATCCAGCTTTGATAAAATCCCTCTGCTAACTGTTGTGTTATGAACGTGCACGAAAACGATTTCGCAGCCGCGCTTCATTAGCAGAAATGCGCTTACTGGACTGTCTATTCCGCCGGATAGCGAGCAAGCTATTTTGCCGCTAACGCCAACAGGTAATCCGCTAACTCCTTGATATTTCTTGCAGAAAAGTAGTGCTTCTTTCTCACCAATTTCAATATAGAGTCTCAGCTCCGGAGTCTTAACGTCCACTTTTTTCTTTAATTTCGTTATGATATGATCGCCCAGCTCGCAATTTAATTGCTGTGAAGTTAGTTTGAATTTCTTATTAGATCTTTTTGTATCTACCTTGAATGTTTTGAATTTCTCTTCTTTCAAGAGTTTAATTGAATCAGCTTTAATTGATTTTAGATCTAAAGTTGTCTTAACAGCGAAGGAGAAATTAGCTATCCCTGGCAGTCTTTCTAGAATTTGTTTTATTTTTTCGAGACCCTCTTTTTTATCTAGCTCACAGATTATTCTTCCATAGCGTCGGTAAGCTTCTTTTTCGATAGCTTTGTTAATATTTTTAACAAGTCGATTTTCAAAAAAAGCTCTATTCTTACCTTTAGTTCCGATCTCGCTGTAATGAATTACTATACTGTTGTACATGTCTTTTTACTTGTTTTTTGGTTTAAAAAGCTAGTGCTTAGACGGTCCAAGTGAGAAACATAAATATCGCGTAAAGGATTACTCCGGCGAGGAAATATTTCGGATCGCCCTTGCGCCCAATCGGAAGCATATCTCTTATTGCTATATAAAATAGCGCCCCTACGACGAATCCGAGGAAAATGTGATATACGACTGGAGCAATATTAATATAAATTGCTAGAAAAACTCCGATAAGTGTCGATGCAGATAATAATACTTTAATAATTGTCTTCTCGCTTATGCTGACGTGAATCTCTTTTAGAGATATTTTACTTAGTATTGTGTGGAATGTAATTGGAATAAAGAAAATAGTTCCCATTAGTATGCTGGTTCTGGTGAGCTTTACTAATATAATACCAATAAGTAAATAATATACGAAAAAGATTATAGCATGGGCTTCAGCTAGTTCGGTTTTAGCTTTTCTTGCCGGATGGTTCCAAATGTGCTTTTCAATTAAATGCAGAACACTAAATCCCACTAATACGAATACAAATGCTAGCTTATGGAGATGTTCTACTGTTTCTAATACTTCTGGTAGGAGGAATAAGAAAATGTAAGATATGGTTATGCCTCCTGCGAAAGACATTAAGCTGACTCTCCCTGCAGTGAATTTTTTGTAAAAGAACTTGTTGAAGTAGTGAATTAGCGCAAGAATTGCACCGAAAATTATTGCTAGCATTTAATGAACTTGTAGTTAGAAGTATATAATTCTTTTTGATTATAACACTTACTTAAGCGCTATATTTTACTAAGAAACTCTTCCAAAGTTATTTTAGAGAACAACTGATAATGCTTGATTTGCTCACGCATCCACTTTTTAATACTCTTCTCTAAATTCGGATGCCTTCGGCACTGTTCTATGCACCAGTCCACTGCTCCGAGAATTCGGAGTTTAATGAAATAATAGATTGCTTTTTTCTCCTCCAAATTTAGTTTAATTCTAGATTGATATGCTTGCAGTAATAGTTTTATTTGGTTCCAATAAACTAATTTGATTTTAATTAGCATGTGCGCAATGAATATTGCTGATTCCGCAGCATAGAATCCATAATGAGCATCACCCCAATCGATAAGAACTATCTTGTTTTCTCTCGACCGAAGCATATTTGATGCTTGAACATCCCCATGTATTACTCCTTCTTTTAGCTTAGATAATTCTAATTTCTTGATCGAAGCTATCGTTTTTTTAAACTCGCCCGTAAGATCTATTTCGGGAATTGTTGATGTTATTTCTGTTGCAAACGGACCATAGCCTTCGCGCTTACCGCTTATTTCTGAAAGTGCTAGATGCATCTTTGCTAAATCTATTCCAAGAGCACTTATTTCTTCATTTGTAAATTTTACCGGATAGTTACCTTCGAAGAAATCTTGTAAGAACATAGTTTTCTTTTTGTAAGTTATATATGTAGTACCGGTCCTAGTTTTAATCAACTTAGGTGTAGCAATTTTCTTATCAGATGCTAGTGCTTGTATTTTAATCTCGAATCTCGAATGGTCTCGATACTGTCCTTCGAAGATTTTTAGAACGTATTTTCCTTTCGAAGTTCGGATGAAATACACCGTTGTCTCAAGTGCTTGAGAACTGTGTCTTGCAGAATGGAATTCACCAATACAATAATTGCTTAATATTTTCTCGAAATCCGCTTTCACTAGTTTTGTTAATATAGTCATGTTTAGTTATTCTGAATCGAATATAAAAAAGTAGTGCCCCCAGCGGGATTTACCTCGAACGTACCGTTCGTATAAATGCTCGTCACGCTCGCATTTGAACCCACGTCACTGGCTTGAAAGGCCAGCATGCTTGGCCGGGCTACACTATGGGGGCATGAGTTTTCACAAGTAAAATTGGTTTAAAAAGATTTGGCTTTAAGGCATATTAAAGTAAGCAAAGGGAAGAGTAAATTATTATAATTCTGAATTAAATTTTTCTGAAGCTTACGATCCAGTGCGCGTTTAACCCTTCTTTTCTGGAATAAACGATTTCTTGCATACTTAAAATCATTAAAGAATTTCTTGCTGCTAACTCCTCGAGCTCTTCTCTAGAATAATGATGTAATATTATTCCTGCTTTCTTCCCAGCTTTTTGTACAAAGGTAATTCCTCTATCTGGGACACGCTCTCCGGGCAACTGTCTCATCTTAGTCGATCTCACGGATAATAGAAATAACCCGTTCTTCTTTAGAACTCTGCTAACTTCAGAGAATGATTTTTCAGCACCCTTCCAATCGTTATGCTGAAAAACACGCATGCTTAAAATATAATCGAAAGTAGCTTTTTTATAAGGTATTTTATAAAAACTTCCTACCCGAACATCTGCTTCGAGCTTATCTTCTTTTAATATTTCCTTAAGTTGTGCTATCGCACTTTTAGAAATATCAATTCCGTAAGTTTTGAAGCCTAATTTGGCAACGTATTTAGTATTTCTACCATTTCCGCATCCGATATCTAAAATACTTCCCTTCTTGAATTCATCTCCGTATCTGTTTAAGAAATTTCGGACGTGCGGATCTACGTTTCGCTTAAGATAAGGCTTAGTCTTAGTATATCTTGTATCCCATATTTTTTTAGCCGCGTCTTCGCGGGATTTAAATTTAGCAGTTATATTTATCATTATATGTTCGTAATGTATGTTTATTATATGTCTTATTGGATATTATTCCGCCGTCAGTTTTTAAAAAGAATATGGCCGAGATGAGATTTGAATTCGTGCACCAATTCCAGTTTAAGGGAAAGGGCGGCTCACGACCTCTGGTTGGCTTAAACGCATCGTAGCCGATGCGTGTCATATAAGACCAGCGCTCTAACCAGATTACTCACTTTCTCTTTTTCTAAAAGAGAAAAGCTCTAAGCTACTCGGCCAAGCGCCCGTGGTCAGATTTTCTAAAGCCTGGGAACCAAGGTTCCCTTCTTTCTTCCAGAGAGAAATCCCCGAGATTTCTCTTGGCCACGCGAAACTTAACGAGTTTCGCTTGGTTTCCCGAGGGTTTTTCTTTCTTCGGGAAGAAAGAAAAAGGCTCTTTGAACTGACGGCCTCACGGTTTCTAACATAAGGCTAACAGCCGTGCGCTATAACCAGACTAAGCTACACGGGCAAGATAATACTCATAGATTCGTTTATAAAATTTGCGCAAGCGAATTTTATTCTCGAAAATCCGCGATTTTTGAGTTGAAAGAGTTTCTTATCGGAAGAAATATATTATAGTAAAACATTATTTCATTATGCCCTACTCAAAAAACTCTGAATTACCTGCTGCAGTAAAAGATAATCTTCCAGCAAGAGCACAGACAATCTTTAGAAAAACCTTCAACTCAGCTCATGAGCAGTATAAAGAAGAAGTTCGAGCTTTCAAAGTTGCTTGGGCTGCAGTTAAGAAAGTTTATATGAAAAATGCTCAAGGTAAGTGGGTTAAGATCTAAGTCAGAGAAAGAACTGCTTCTGGATCAACATCGATTCGATCAAAAATATGTTTCTCAATCGCGTAGACTTTTGGTTTTACTAATTCAAAAAAAGTCATACTTCGCGGGGAGAGACTCCCGTACCGTTTATTAAAGTACTCGAATCGTTCTTCTACTGTGACGATTTGATCATTATTTACTCTTTGATCTGCATATAAAGTTATCAGCTCTTCCCAACTCCAAGTGCGGAAATCTTTTTCTTTAAATAGATAAGTTAGAATATGTTTGCGAGCGCTTTCACCGATTTCAGGATAACCTTCCTTAGTTAAAGTAGTATATCCAAGCTCTCCATGTCCACTACCGTGTAGCGTTACTCTTATCTCCTCGGGCTTTCCGATATCGTGGAGCATTGCTATCCTGCTAGCTAGATCTAAATTAACTTCTTCGCCCGCAGCTATTAATTTCTTAGCTAAGAAAACTACAATCTTTTCAACCACGAGACTGTGTTTAGTTATGTGTGCAAATTCTTGACCCATGTATTTGTCTAATAATCGCAGACATTCGTCTCGCGTCGGAATTATCATAACGCGCTGTCTAAAGAATATTTTATAAGAGTATTGATTAAACAATAAAGTCTTTATTATCAATAATTGTAGGCAAATAAACCTTAGACGTGAAATCAATTGATTTGCTGACCAAAGAATCTGATTCAACTTTATATTTGAAATCTTTCAAAGCTTTTAGCTCAGCCTGCCAAGCCTTATTCTTAAACCAATCATAGTTCTGGATCTCTTTGATTCTCTTGTAATCAAGATCATTCATCTCAATCCAATTTGTTTTAGGAATATCAAATCGCTTTATATCTTTAGTTTTCAATCCAATGTATTTAGCGTCTGGGCAGCCTGCTTTTTCAGAGAAGAAAGCTAGGTTAATTGAGCCTTGCTTGTAAACAGAATAGATGTAATACCCGTAAGCATCCATATCTGTGAAGATATAAACTGGAATCTTTAGTTCCTTGCTAATCCTCGCCAGTAATCTCCTTGCAGAACGGGAAGCCTGACCTTTTCCAGTCATAAGCAAGCAATTATTTTTCTTCCAGTACCGCTCCTGATTTAATAGATTCCAAACCGCGAACTTCTCAACTACGAGAATATAATCTGCGCTGCACTCTTTAAAATTAACTACATGATTTTCAGTATTCGGAGGAATAGCCGCTCCGGCAGAGCCTAATTTAGCGCAATTAATAATATCATTAGTTTTCATGTCTTCATATACTAGTGGCCCAGCTATAACTCCGTCCGGCGTTGCTTCTAATCCGAGTTGTTCTCTAAGGACATCAATCGTAACTTCAACATCTTCAATTACTGGGTCTGTTTCAGTCTTCTGATCGTCAAAAGTATTTTCTTTTGAGCCTTCTATTGTGTGTTTTAGAATATAGTAGAGCTGTCTAGTTGAGATTGCAGGTTTGTTCTGTTCAAGGAGCTGTTTAATTCCTGCCGCAACTAAGGAAGTCTGCATGAATTTCTTAGCTTGACCTACGTTGAAAAATGTACGCGTCTGAGTTTTATCACCTAGTTTAATCAGCCGATCTTTCTCATCAAAGTAAGCATTGCTTAATGTTCTAAGTGGCATAGTCATGCTTGGATTTTTCAGCGCTTCAATAGCTCCATTCATGTCTACACCCAAGTTCTTTAATCGTTGAATTATAATATCTCTAGTTAGCTCAGTCATTTTCTTCTCCCTCTACCCAAGCAAATTCAGGTAGCTCTGCTTCTGGCCAGCCACATTGAAAAGCTAATTCTCTATTATCAAAGGCCGTGATATATGAATCATTTGCGCCAAGATGCTCTCTGATTTGGGCGATAAGCATTGAGCAGTTCCCATCTGCGTGCCAATTCTTACAATAAGGGGTTCCGCAAGCCATAGGATGAAGCTTCCCATTTTTTAAAACAATACAGTCGATAGTGGTATCTTGCAAGACGCTCCGCATGGCGTATTTAGATACTCTAAGCTGGAAGCAGTAGTCTGCATCTTCTGGTTTTCCACCAAAATGCCCTTTTCTTTTATCTAGGATTCTACTTAAATCTTCTGAGGGAACAATTAACGGTCGCATTAATAGTTTATTCTTCATCCTCTTTAAACTCCGCTTTTTCTTCTTTCCTTTCAGCCTCAAGTTCTTTTTCTTCAGCTATTTCTTCAGCACCTTCTTTTTCTTCTTTATCGATCTTCTTCTCAGCTTTTTCCAATTTCTTTAATTCTTCAGCTTCTTCTTTTTCTGTCTCAGCTTCTTCAACTTTAGATAATTCAATTTCGCTCATATACATTGACTCAGCGATTTTTAATAATTGTTCGTGTATCTTCTTAGCTTTCTTTTCTAAATCCTCAGTTGATAGTTTGAAAGATTCGTCAGTAATTAAATTTGCTACAGATCTAGCAACTTCTCCAGAGTAAGCTTTAAATTTCTCCCGTTTCTTTGCTTCAATCTCTGCTCTCTGTCTTCGAGCGACATATCTATACAGACTCCGACCGCATTCTTGTAAAGCTAATTTAGTTTCTTTAATAATTTCAGGATAATTTGCAATAGCTTCCTTTCCCTCTGATGTGAATGGAACCCAAACTGAGGCCATGTGGACGAGAACTATCGCTGCGCCAGTTGGCATATTCCCACTGCTTTGACTTAATCCGTAGGATTTCCAGCTCATCTTTTTGATAGCTTTTGTTATTGCGCAGGCTCCTTCTTGGTATAGCAGAGGAACTTTATTTGCAAACCTAACCATTTTAACTGATCCTTCGGGATCCAAATCTCCGCCATATCCAATTGCAATTTCTATTTGAAAGGGATTTCCGCGATAAACAGATGGCGAACGGGTGATAGCATATGAGAAATCAATGCTGTATTCGGAATCTAGACTTTTCTTAAGCAATTCCGAGCCAATTGGAGATAAGCAGTCCATTGATGGCTTCATTATCTTTGCTTCTTGCATGCCCTTAAGTAACCGCTCGATTTGTTCAGGTTTCAGTAATTTAGGTAAGAACTTCCCGTTGATTTGTGCGTCAACATCTAAAGTATTATTCGCGATCTTAATAATGTCATTCGCGGAAGTTGAACCTATCTTATCGAATTCTTTCATTAAAAATGACTTTACTGACCGCGCTTTTGTACCATCTATCATCCGTTTAAGAATTCCTAGCTCAACTCCGTATGGATGTGGTTTTATTTGTTTCGACGGTTTAGGAAGTTTATCTGTAACTCTTGGAAATTCTAGCTTTTCTCCACTCGGAGCAACATAAACTATTTTAGCGTGCGGGTTAACAATCGCCGTGGCTTTGATATATTCGATAACTGATTGACGATGTTCAATATATTTAGCTTGCATATCCACCTCGACTTTAATTCCATGCTCTCTGTCCCATTCGATCCCTGTTGATTCAATTATGTCCGGTTCATTCTTCTTGACGTCGATATGCAGAATATATAATCTGGCTTTATCATCGTCCTTTGTTTTGGAGATTATTTTAGCTGGCTTTCCAGTAGTTAATTGACCGTACAGAATTACTGCAGAAATCCCAATACCTTGCTGTCCTCTACCTTGTTTTCCGCCAATGGATTGGAATTTAGAACCGTAAAGTAATTTACCAAATGATTTTGTAAGATGCTTTTTACTGATTCCCGGGCCATTGTCTTCGACGATCATCTTGAATTTATCCTCGCCGAGATCTATGAGTGATATTTTGATTTCAGGGAGAACTTTAGCAGCCTCGCAAGCGTCTAATGAATTATCAACTGCTTCTTTTACAGAGGTTAGAAGTGCTTTAGTTGGATTATCAAATCCTAAAAGATGGCGATTCCTCTCGAAAAACTCAGCAATAGAGACAGCCTTATGTGTTTCCTTGCTTTTAGAATCAGTCATAATATTGATAGTTGATTATCTTAAATTAAAAGGTTTTCTATCGCTATTCTAGAAATGAAGGTTTATGATTTATAAAATCGAGCAGATAGCAGAAAGTTAATATCTTTAGTTAGCAGTTGTTTTAATATTAGCTAGCTTAACATAGAGTTCTTCTTTTAACTCACCATTCTTCCAATATAAAACTTTCGCAGATCGTTTAGCAAGATTTACCTTTATTCCGAAATCGATTTCTGGATTTTGCTCAAGTCCGTCTGCAATTGCTACTTCAAGCTGCATAAAATTCATAGATGGTTTTGATCTTGGCCTCAAGCCCAATTCTTCATCTACTTTTCTTTCTAATTCATAAATCTGAGTATCAATTTCACTCGAGGAATATGGTTTGAAGAAATCATCTTTAACTGCATCGGTTTCAGCAATACTTTTGCTGCCATTCTTCACTAAAGTTCCAATATTATATCTGTCTTCGTCTGCGATTGCTTGCAGAACTGCGCGGTCTTTTTCTGAGAAGGTAATCTCTTTTGTTTGAGGGGTATTTGTAGCAACGCTCTCAGTAGAAGGTAAAATTAATAATTTTGTTTGTTGTTCTAATGTATATTGTTCATTTAATGTTTGGGTCTGCTCAGTAAGATAAATTACTTGTTGTTCGATAGACTCATATTTTATTTGAAGATTATTCCTTAATGTGATTTTAGCACTTATCTTCGGACTATCTTTAACTTTAAGTTTCTGTTTACTTAGGTCTATTGCGTTTATGCTCGACGCTAATGTTCTAAATCTGGTCTCTTGTTTGTTAGCTAATGCAGCTTTTGCTTGTGCTCGAAGATCTTCTTTGCGAGTATCGTGAGCTTTAAGTTTTTTTCTGTATCCATCTATTACTTTAGTTAATGAAGCTATCTCTATGTCTGCTCTATTAAGTTGAGTCTTTGCTTTCTGTAAATCAGTTTTAGTAATGGCGATTTTATATTCCAGTGTTCCTTCCTCTGGAATGCGTCGATTTGTTGATCTGAGCGACAAAGTAGTTCCATTTTCAGATTGTTGCGCGTCTAATCCCGCCAATCTTTCTGCGCGATACTTAGCTACATCTGCTTTCGCTACAGCTTTCTTAGCCTTCCATCTAGCTTTCTCCGCCTTCTGCTGTCTATATTTATCACCATTAAACATTTTTACTAATAAGTGAATAATCTTCTCTTAAAAACCTACCGATAGAAGAGATAATTCATACTTCTTCGTATTTTTCCCTAAGAAATCTGCGACTCGCTTTTCCTCGCCACCTTATAGGGGTTCGCAAAACCGAGGCCAAAAACCTGTGCTTCATTCGAGCTCGTATTTTTCCCTAAGAAATCCGAATGCTGAGCCTTGCTTGGCTCCAGATAGAATTCTTTCTACTGCTTGCCGAGCCATAAATGCATCTTCTGTCTTTCCAATTATTCCAATTGTCTTTCCCTGTATTGCTATTTTAACACCCGTGTATTTCTGAATGACTCCCTTGACCTTACCTTCTGTTCCAATTATTCTTCCGCGCATCGTCTTTTGCCGATCTTTAGATTTACCACTGAACTCTCGCATGTCAATTAATTCAAAAGAATAGTCATCTTTGAAAAGCAGGATTGCATCTTGCGGTGAGAAACCTCTACCAACCGCTTCGATAACTGACTCAGCTATCCATACAGTGGTTGGATCTTTTGAAATAATCTTAATATTTCCCGTATCTGACTCTATCCAGAGCTTTATTTTTCCAGCTTTTTCAATTAGCTTTCTAGATGCGCCTTTCTCTCCGATTAGAGCAGCTATTCTAGCTTTTGGAATTAGGATTTCTTGCGTATGGATCATAATAGAAATAAGTTTAATTGCTTTAAAAGATTAGCTCTCCGCTATTTCTTCAAGAGTATATTGAAGTAATTCATCTTTTTTTGAGGATATAGCAGAAGGGAGGTAATTACTTGTATTGTCCATCTGAAACTGTAATCCCAGTTCATCGAGGATGCTCGTAGTTTCCTGTAAATAATCTCTTTTTTCAGCATCAGATAATTCCTCTCCCGCGTCGATTTTTTCCTCTAGTTGTAATATAATATGTTTTTCATCTAAGTTATCGAAATGTTCATACACAACCTCTTCGAATTTGCATTCCCAGTATCTCTGTGGATTAGTAGTTATGCTGATCTTATCGAGCACAGGTTTGCAGTATTTTTCGTCTACCTCCTTGGAAGGCATTAAGAAGACCTGCGGCCATTCTTTTTCTAAAGCTTCTTTGTTATCTTGAATAATGATCGAAGTCTGTTTGTAAGGCTTAGTAGTATCGATGCTTATTCCGAGTTCATCTAGAATTGAATTTGAGTCGTGTGATTTTAGCTCACAAATTGGAGCAACAAAAGTTTCAATTAAGTCCAGTTTATCTTTCTTGTTTAATTCTCGCCTATATGCAACAGCTGTCGCATGTATAATTTCATTTGCATAGTAAGTTATTATTTTAAGATTATCCTCAATCCACGTCGCAGCGGAACTGGAGTAAAAAGTTAAGTATGTTAAATGATTAGTTTTTGAGATTGCTTCAAGATTACTTACTATTTTCTGTAAATTATATTTGATTTTCTGCTGCCCTACTCTTAGAATAATTTCATTTTCGTTGGCTGAATTAACAGTATTTTCTAATCTCGCTCCGAGTTTAATTAAATCAGAGTAGACCTGAGAAAAATTATCTAATCCACCTTCATTGAAGAATTCCTGCGCAGTAATTAAGTCTTCAAGAGAATAATGATAATCAGATTTGAGATTATCTAATAACTGCGAATACTTGCTGTTTGGTAACATTTCAGAAAGAATAATTGGATTTAGCTCCGCGAAAAATTCTATTAAATATGGTGGTACTATACCTTCTATTCCTCTTGCTTCTAAATCATCATAAATATCTCCAAATCCGAAATATCCCAACATATTTTCTTCGGTCGGACTCGACTGAATTCTAACTCGATGTAGTAATTCGTGCGCTAAGGAAGTAAATGCAAGCGTCTCGGGATTGAATCGTGTTTTATTCAACCGAACAATATTTTCAGACTTGTTCGCAGTAGTGGTTCCTCCGGAATCTCGGCTAATTCGTTCTCTAGTCAAGAAGTGTCTCCGATCAGATACCTCTGCGTCATAATCTGCCAGAAGAAGTTCCAGCTCAGCCTGTGCGTTATCTGTATCAATCTCACCATTTTCATGACGATCACTCATTTTGCTAATTATTTTTTCTCGAGTTCTATCAATTTTGCGTAGCTCTAGTTCCTCGTCTCTAGTTCGTGGTTCTACGATTCGAATCTCGGGCATAGCGAAGTTGATATTTGCACCTGTGCGCTCATTAATTTTTGTAGTAGTCTGATCAAAGAAATATTTACCAAACTCTTGAACCCATCCATCGACAGCTTCCGAGCTAGTAAGATTATATTCTTGCATCTGCGCTTGCGTTAATATTGCCATACTACTTACAGGTGAATTTTACTTAAAAACCTACCTATTTAAAATTCCTCTAGCTCAATCAGCTTCTTCAAAAAGCCTTTTCTTTCTAGCCACTGCCGCTGATTTGGCCGATAATTTAGAATAATGTTTCCTTTTCGATCGCCTTCTATTTCCCATGGCTCAATTAGAACAATATCTCCTGGTCGAACCCATAGTCCTCTTTTTAGGTGACCTGGAACTTTGCAGAGTCTTGTTTTTCCATCTGTGCAATGGACTCTTGACTTTCCGTAGCCGAGCCGAATTTCAACTATGCCGAGGCACTGCCTTCCTTTTGGTAGCGGCACTCTAATTGCTGCTCCAACTTCTTCTTGTGCACGTTTACGGAATTTCTTCTTCTTAAACATACTAAGAAAGCTAAATTAAGGTTTAAAAGGTTTGTTACGCTTAGAGATTAATCTGTATTAGCTGATCTATCTCCGGCGTCTCCACAGCCCGGATCGATATAGCAGTCCTTATTCAATCCAGAACCATTTATTCCTCCGGTATCTATCGCACAAGTATAGAAGTTTACTTCTGGAAATTGACTAGCCATTTTCTCAATACCATATTTAGCTGCAAATATGCTTAACGAAACTATTTTTTTGTATTTACGTTCTTGCTGTAATCTCTCAATAACATGCCTTAAGGTAGAGCCGCTAGCTAGCATTGGATCAAGCACAAATATTACTGACTCTTCATTTGATTGAGGTACTTTCCAAGTAGTATATTGTATATTAACATCAATAATCTTATTATTTAGTATAGCATCTTCTATACAATAATTTTCTCCTTCAAGTCGCTTGGCATCAACAATCCCCCATGAACGAGATATGTTTTCTAATTCATCTACGCGTTCTCGAGCGCCAGATGCCATCGGCATTGCAGCACGCAGAATCTCGATTAGAACGAGATTCTCAGCTATTTCTTCACCTTTAGCAGATCCGACTGGAGTCTCCAAATCGACGACTCTACTTGAGGTTTCGTGACGGATAATGTCATAGAGCATATCCCTTCCGATGTGCTTTAGTGTCCATGTAAAATAATTGGGTTTAGTATGCTTATTTCTTAATATATTTATGTAGCCATTGATAAATGGATTATCTAGAACAACTATATTTCTCATCCGAAGACTTCACGAATTATTTGCTATATAAGTTCTTGTATTATATACTTATCTTTCCCGTAACAAAATAGTTAGCTTAGTCAGCGGCTTGCTTCTTATTTTATCCCAACCGTGTTGTTTAGATGAGAGCGTCATCTTGCAGTTAAGTCTTTTCCTGGCTTCCATAGCTACTGATTTTGCAATATCTTTTCGGTCTAAATAAAGGTCTATTCCTTGCTTTCGCTCTTCAGCTTTGATTAGTTTAGCTTTTTTTGTGAACATTCGCGAGGCCTTCTTGACAAATGCTTCGACGTCTTTGTCGGTTCTTATTTGTACAATGGCTAGATAAGAAGTGCTATTTTCCCGTGAACACTCTGGACAGCAGAATTTTTCAATTGTCAATTGGGTTATGTATTCTTTCTCGATCTCTGAATTACCTATTCTGAGCAAGAGTTTAAGTTTTCCTTTTGCTCCGAGCTTTTTGATTTCAGCGTCGGTAATTGTAGTATTTCGAGGGAGCTTTATTCTTTCAATAACTCTCCGCATAAGATAAGTTTCCAGTGGTTCTTCAGCCTTAATCCAAATACCTCCGAGCCAGACAGAATTGCATATTGTGCAATGTCTAATTGAAGTTTTTTTTGGAATAGTGATTACATGATTAGCTAAAAAGCATTCTGCGCAGAGACCATCAGCTAGCTTATCTGTTGAAACTCCGCATTTAGCGCAAAATCTTGACTTTAAGGTCATGTAGAAATAGAAAAAAAGAGAATTAAAAGGGTTTGCTATTTGATTACTTTGAAGTATTTAGCAAACATTACTAGCGCGATTATTAATGTAACAAAGGTAGCTACAAGTGAAACACCTGATCCAACTGCAACGCTATAACCTGTAATCCCTGAGTAACTGCCGAAACTTATAACTGCAACTACTAGCGCAATGAAACCTGCCAAAAGTTTTGAATCCATATTTTATTACCTCCTTAGGAATTTAATATAGAAATGACCCAGAAATATAAAAGTATTTTGTTACTTCTCTCAGTGATTATCCTTGGCTTGATAAATTCTTTTAAAGTTTGAGCTAATTATATTTCTATGGCGGACTGTGAAATCTGTGGCAAGTCTTCGATAGTGCTAAATGAAATAATTATCGATTCTGCTCATTTTAGCGTTTGTAGCGCTTGCAGAAACTTAGGACCAGTAGTACAAAAAGCTGCGATCGCTTCGCGACCGAAGATTGCGCCCTCGACACCTTATATTATAAGTCCTGAGCCAGAATTTGACATAACAATTGAATATCCGAATCTAATTAGAAATTCTAGAGTTAAGCATAATATGTCTCAGAAAGACTTAGCTAAGATGCTAGCTGAGAAAGAATCTGTAATTCACCGTTTGGAGACTGGCAAGTTAAATCCTTCCTTGAGTTTAGCTAGGAAGATGGAGCGGTTTTTAGGGATTAAGTTGGTTGAGAAGGAAGAGTAAGCTCTTTAAACCCCCCAAGTTCTTTATTTTTATGGAAAAATATATATTTGTCTTTGCCTGGAATCCATTATTATCGCTAGCTGAAGCTGTTTCTTATTTCCGAACTAGAAATATTAAATTCAAGCTAGAAGAATACATCTCGAATACAGCGATATTTTCATTTGAGAAATCAATCAATCAATCAGAAGTTATTTCTTGGCTGGGCGGAACTCTGAAGATTGGAGAATTAATCCTTACCGCTAAGCAAGCGGATTTGGTCGAAGAGCTGGATAAGATTACAGCGTATAGCGATGCAGATAAATTCAAGTATGGAATAAGTATGTTTGGAGCTCACGGAGATGTAGCAGTTTTTGAGCTATTGAGACAGTTCTTTAAGAAGCGATTTAAAGAAGAGCGGACTAAGGCTCAGTATAAGGGTTTTTCAGCGGCTAGGAAGAAATTGCAGCACGCTCTCGCGGAGCAGCAGAAGCTGGATTTAGAATTTCTAGCGGTTCTTGATGGCGAAGACGTGCACTTTGGAAAGGTTTTGGCAGCTTCGGAGTTAGATGAAAGAAGGAAGCGAGACAAAAAAAGACCAGTACAGCGACCGAGTTTGAGTATATCTCCGCGTTTGTCAGAGATTTTGATTAATTTATCTGGAGCTCAAAAAGGCCAGCATTTGCTAGATCCCTTCTGCGGCATTGGAACTATTCTCAGCGAGGCTTTAGTAAAACGAATAAACATAACTGGAGTTGACATAGATCGCAATGTAGTCTCTGGCGCAAAGGGCAATTTGAAATGGCTAGTTAAGCAATACAATCTTAGTCCTAAGCTGATTAAGCAGCTAGTTCAAGGAGATACCAAGCAGCTAGGCAAGCTAGTTGCTGAAAATTCAATTGACGCAGTCGCTACAGAGCCAGATCTCGGACCTGTTCTGCGTAAGCTACCTATGATAAGAGAAGCGCAGAGGACAATTTCATATGTTGAAGATCTCTACCTAAAGACATTAAAAGAGGTTAAGAAAGCGCTACGCTGCGGAGGAAAGATTGCTATAACTGCTCCGCGGATCAAAGCGCAAGGCGGAAAGCTGTCAATAGATATGAAAAAGATTGCGCGGAGAGCTGGTTTGGTGGTGGTTCATCCTCTTGAAGGTGTTTTAGAAGCTAAGATGCCTTTTGTTGATGCACGGAGAAGGCACAAGGTTGAGCGGGAGATTTGGATTCTGGAGAAACTCTTACAACCCAGAACTAGTTCCGGGAATAAAACTCGCTAGCGTAAGTTTTATAAATCCTCCCCCCGTCTCTCAAATTACCCCTTATAGAATTCTGTCGTCATTAGATTTGAGAATAAAAACAGCGTACATAATAGCAGCAACCTTTAAAAACTCATACTCAAACCCTAGAAAGAGGTAGTAATGGGACACAACAAAAGACAGCGACCAAAAAGAGGAGCAAATAGTTCTGCAGCCTCGAGCTCTTAAAAAGAGTTCGTGCAGAAATCACTAATTGAGGCAAAAACACGTCGGAAAACCACGATGTTGGTTACTTTCCTCGTGTATTTATCGCTATTGAAGCGATAAGGAACGCGATAAACATGGGACACAATAAACGACAAAGACCAAAGCGAGGCGCGAAGCAATTCTGGCCGAGAGTCAGAGCTAAACGTATGTATCCGCGGATTCGCTCTTGGCAGAAGCATTCTCAAACTAAGTTATTGGGATTTGCTGGCTATAAGGCCGGTATGACACATATTCATTTCGTGGATAACCGTGCTAATTCTCCGACAAAGGGCGAGGAGATACGGATGCCCGTTACGGTTCTCGAAACCCCGTCGATTCATATTCTTTCTGTTCGTTTATACCAAAAATCTGGTTATGGTCTTTCTTTAATTTCTGAAGCTTGGGCGGATACTCTAACTCAAGATCTCAAACGAAGGCTAAAATTACCTAAGAAGCGATCAAATAAACTTCAAGAGCTTGAAAAGCAGTTAGAAAAAGCAGCCGAAGTAAGAGTTTTAATTTATACACAACCGAAGTACACTGGTTTTGGAAAGAAAAAACCAGACGTATTTGAGTTAGGGATCGGTGGAAGCGATCCAAAGGCTAAGTTTGATTTCGCAAAATCTATTCTGGGAACGGATGTTCCACTGTCTCAAGTTTTCAAGGAAGGAGAAATCTTAGATGTCCACGCAATAACCAAAGGAAAAGGATTCCAAGGAGTAGTAAAGCGGTTTGGAGTAAAAATTCAGCCAAGAAAGGCAGAAACCAGAAGAAAGATCGGAACCCTTGGTCCATGGACGCCAAAGAACGTACCTTACTGGGTTCCAATGGCCGGTCAGATGGGTTTCCACCCGCGGACAGAGTACAATAAGCATCTTCTAAAAATTGCAAACGCTAAAGATCAAGAAGTAACTCCGAATGGCGGATTTGTAAGATACGGGCAAGTCAAAGGAGATTATATCTTGGTTGCAGGATCCGTTCCTGGTCCGAAGAAGCGATTAATCACACTCACACATGCAACACGAGCGTACAAAACAATTCCCGCTCCAGAGAATGTAGAAATTAGTCGGAGGAGTCAGCAATGAAAGCTGATATATATTCGCTAGCTAATACAAAAACAGCAAGCATAGATCTACCTCCGCAATTCCTAGAGCCAGTCAGAAAAGATCTGATTAAGCGAGCAGTGCTAGCAATTCAATCTCATAATCGACAGCCATATGGTGCTGATCCAAAAGCAGGAACAAGGCAAGGTAAGGCAACTTCAAAGCGAAGAAATAGTTTTGGTACAGTTTATGGTCGCGGAGTTTCAAGAGTTAGAAGAAAGGCGATGTGGCATCGTGGTTCTCAGTTTGGCTGGGTAGCAGCTTTCATCGCAAACGCAACAAAAGGTAGAAAAGCATTCCCCCCAAAAGTAGAGAAAGTAATCAAAGAAAAAATTAACAAAAAAGAACGAAGGAAGGCTATTCGATCAGCAATTGCAGCAGCAGACTCAAAAATAGTAGAAGATAAGTTAGAATCAATTGATAAAACTAAGAACTTTTTAAGCTCACTTAATCGACTTGGCTATGAGAAAGATCTTGGAGAAAGGAAAATCCGAGCCGGAAAAGGAACGCGGCGCGGAAGGAAATATCGAACTAGCAAAGGTCCGCTAATTGTAGTTTCTCAGGAATGCAAAGCAATGACTGCTGGAAGAAATATTCTCGGAGTAGACCTAGTCGAAGTTAAGAATCTGAATGCTGAACTATTAGCTCCCGGAACAAACCCTGGAAGAAAAACAATTTGGACAAAGTCAGCAATTGAAAAATTAAGCAAGGAGAGTTTATTCATATAAAATGGATCCATATAAAATACTTCAATATCCACTAAGCACAGAAAAAGCAGTTAGGGAGATGGAATCAAGCAATTCTCTGCTTTTCGTAGTGTTCAGAAACGCGAAAAAGCAAGAGATTAAAAAGGCTACCGAAGAAGCTTTTGGTGTCAAAGTACTTAAAGTCAGAACATTGGTAGATCGAGAAAACAAGAAGCGAGCTTATATTCAGCTCTCGCCAGACACACCAGCTATTGATGTGACGACTAAATTAGGATTAATCTAATGGGAAAGAGAATTATATCACAACGTAGAGGAAGAGGATCACCTACTTACAAGTCTCCGAAGCATAGATTTGTTGGTGCAGTGGGCTTTACAGACTTCGCAACAGAAAAAATCGATGGCGAGGTAATCGAGTTGGTTAACTGCCCAGGACATTCAGCACCTTTAATGATCGTAGAATACGCGAACGGAAACGCTAGCTTACTTCCTGCACCAATCGGAATCCGGAAAGGCCAGTTTGTTCAGGCAGGTATGGGCTCAGGAGTTGCAGCTGGTAATGTGCTTTCGTTATCTGAGATTCCCACCGGTACAAAAATATCAAACATCGAAAGAGTACCTTTTGATAAAGGTCAGCTAGCAAGAACAGGTGGCTCGTCGGCATTAGTAGTTGGAAAGGAAGGAAAAAAAGTGCTAGTTAAAATGCCTTCAAAAAAGATTGTGAAATTTGATTCAAAATGCAGAGCTATGATTGGAAAAATAGCTGGCGGAGGAAGGCGCGAAAAACCATTCCTGAGAGCAGGAAGTAAATATCATGCTATGCGAGCTAAGAATAAGCTATATCCGCGCGTTAGCGGAAATGCAATGAATGCGGTAGATCATCCGCATGGTTGTACTCACACACGTAATACTAAAAGATCAACGACTGTTTCAAGAAACACGCCACCTGGAGCAAAAGTTGGTTTAATCGCAGCTAGGAGAACTGGGAGGAAGAAGAAGTAATTACTATGGCTAAAGAATTTTTCTACAGAGGCAGGAAAGCAGAAGAAATTGCTAGCATGAACCATAAAGAGTTCGCTCCACTGCTAAAAGCTCGTGCTCGGAGAAAGATCACTCGTGGACTAACTGATGTCGAAAAGAAACTACTTCTGCGAGTAAAAAAATTCAAAGACACTAAAAAGAAGATTAAGACGCAGTCAAGAGCAATGATTGTTCTTCCAGAGATGATCGGAGCAACAATTCACATCTACAACGGTAAGGATTATTTACCCGTTATTATCACTGTAGAAATGCTAGGTCATAGACTTGGCGAATTTGCATTAACTAGAAGGGAGGTTAAGCATAAAGCACCGGGTATCGGAGCTACTCGATCCAGTAAAGCGGTATCTGTTAAGTAATGGCGTTTAAGGGAAGTTTCCAAGCATATGATAGCAAAACAATGGCAAAAGTAGTTGGGACTCACCTTCCGATTTCCTCAAAAAACTCACGCGAAATAGCTAGAGTGATTGCAGGCATGAATCTAGATGCTGCGATTAAATACCTCGAGGATGTAATGGACAAGAAGCGTGCAGTTCCATACAAGCGATATAATCGAGATACTCCGCATCGAAAAGGAAATGGTTTCGGAGCAGGCAGATTTCCAAATAAGTCAAGCATGTTCATCATTAATTTACTAAAATCCTTAAAGGCAAACGCTTCAGATAAATCGCTTGATTCAGATAATCTGCAAATCGTTCACGTTGCAGCACAGCGAGGATCAGTTTTATGGCACTATGGGCGATTGAGAGGTCGGAGAAGAAAATGTACTCACTTCGAAGCCATTGCTAAAGCAATAGATAAACCAAAAAAAGACGTAAAGACGATGGATAAGAAAGCAATTCCGAAAGAGATAAAGGAAAAGGTTAGTCCGGAAGTTAAAGTGGAAAAACCAGCACAGAAAAAAGAAGAAATTAAGGTTGCGGCACCGAAAGTTGAGAATAAACCAGCGCTAAAGAAAAAAGAAAACGCTACAGTGGAGAATAAAAAATGATTGAGCGAGAATTTATCAAAAACAAAGTCCGGGATCTTAATATACAGAAGGAAATCGGATTCATCGTCAAGAAGAATGCAAGTATAGGTAGTATTATTGTTGAAAAAACACCATTGAGCGAGACTATAACTATTGATGCAGTTAGACCCGGAATAATAATCGGTAGACGCGGAGAAGTAATAAAGAGGATAACTTCGGAGATTAAGCGTAAATATAAGTTAGATAATCCTCAGATTAAAGTTCGAGAAATCGCACAGCCATTCTTAAACGCACGAGCAGTAGCAGAGAGAATTGCATCGACTCTGGAACGATTCGGGTCAGCTAGATTCAAGTCAACAGGACACAGATCTGTTTCCTCGATCTTGTCTGCAGGTGCGTTGGGTGCAGAAATCATACTTTCAGGTAAATTGCCAGGTAAGCGAGCAAGATCTTGGCGATTTTATGATGGGTACATGAAGAAATGCGGTGAGATTTCAGATGTTTATGTTGATAAGGCAATAGAATATGCTACCCTCCCTTCAGGAGTTATCGGGATAAAGGTTAGCATAATGCGAGAAGATGTTCCGCTTCCAGATAAAATTACTATTTTCGAGCCGAAAGAAAGCGTAGAAGAAATACCTAAAATCGCTATCAAGGCTGCTGAAAAAACCGAAACTAAGCTAGCGGCCGCTGAACAAATAAAAAAATCAGAAGCGGCGACAGTAAATGCGGAACCCGCTAAAAAAGCAGTAGTTGTCAAGAAAACTGTAGCTAAGAAAGAAAGTAGTTCGAAATTAAAAGTAATTATCAGTAAAGCAACTACGGAAAAGGAAACCAAAAAGAAGTAATGGCAATACTTAGATATAAAGAAATAGTTAAAATGGGAGAAAAAGAGCTAGATAATAAGTCAACTGAGCTCAAGAAAGAGCTAATGAAAGTTCGATCTCAAGTAGCTACTGGAACTCCACCAGAGAACCCCGGTAGAATACGGGAAATTCGAAGAACCATGGCTAGAATTAATACTCTAAGAACAATTAGGGAGGTACAAAACAAATAAATGAGTGATATATGTCCTGTTTGCGGTTTACCAAAGGACCTCTGCATGTGCTCTGCGGTTGCTAAGGAAAAACAGAAAGTCCTAATAAAGCTTGACAAGCGTCGATACGGTAAGCTTTTGACGCTTATCGAAGGGATCGATAAAAAACAAGTTAACATCAAGGATCTTGCAAAGCAACTCAAGGGAAAACTTGCATGTGGCGGAACAGTTAAGGATAGCACGATTGAGCTTCAAGGAAGTCATAAAAACGCTGTGAAGAGAATCTTGCTGACGCTTGGTTTCACCGAAGATTCAATTGAAATAAGGTAAGCTGCGAGGAGAAAAATATGATAACACCACAAACTATAATTCGACACGAGCTAATCGGATTGCGGGCTGAAGTCAAGCAAGCAAAAAACAAAGCCGCGATCGGAATTCGAGGCGTGATCACCGATGAAACTCAGAATACGCTTGAGGTCGAAGGTAAGAAAGTGTTCAAGGCAGGCTCTGAATTCCAAGTAGAGCTGCCAAATAAAGTGAAAGTATTGGTCGCTGGAGATAACCTCAAAATGCGACCTTGGGAACGGATTAAAAAACGGAGAAATGGTTGAAGCAAAGAAAACAAAATCAAAAGTCGAGAAGAAAACAGCTAGCCCTGCTAAGCCAAAGGTACAAAAGAAACCTGCTGAAGCGAAACCAAACGCAGTAGCTAAGAAAGCTACGGTGCCGAAAGTGGCTAAAAAATCAGCAAAAGTAGTAATTCCAAAAGCTCCTGAGACGGAAGGAGTATGCGAAGATAGGCACTGCGCAGTTCACAAGCATATGAGCGTACGCGGTAGAGTGTTCATTGGAACTGTAATTAAAGATAAAATGAATAAATCAATTGTTGTTGAGTGGCCACGAAGGGTCTTAATTAGAAAATATGAGCGGTATGCGAAAAAGCGCTCTCGAGTTTCAGCTCACAATCCTAAATGTATTACTGCTAAGGTCGGCGACCGAGTAAAAATCGCTGAATGTAGACCAATTTCAAAGACTAAGAAATTTGTAGTTGTGGAGGTGCTGAAATGAGCCCGTTCAAATATGATCCTGTTGAAGTAGCAAGATTAGACGCAGAACGCTGGAAAGCGATAGATGATAAGAATATAGAAAATATTATAGCGGTTGCTACTAAGTTTTACACGGCTCGTTATGGTATTTCTGAGAAATCTGCATCAGAACTAACTAATATTCGAACTGAAGCAGCAATGTGCAGAAGAAATGAAAATTATGATGGCGCAGCAGAGCATCTGATTCGATTTTATACTCAATTACAAGAGATAATGAGAAAATCAGGAGAAGAAAATGCTACAGGCGTACGAGCTACAGAGTTAGTTGGTAGGATGAATCAAGCTGAGAAACATTACAGAGATCTTGAAAGATGAAAGCAATAAAATCAAAAGTATCCAAAGGGCTCCCAATAGGAGCTTACGTGAATGTTGTAGATAATTCTGGAGCTAGAATTATGCAAGTAGTTAGCGTAAGAGGATACAAGACAAGAACAAGAAAGCTAGCTGAGGCAGGTGTTGGAGATAGAATTACTGCAGCTGTAACTTCAGGGAAGCCAGATATTAAGCACAAAGTTGTGCACGCAGTAATTGTTCGGCAGAGAAAGCCGTACCATCGCCCAGACGGCACGCGAGTAAAGTTCGAAGATAATGCAGGAATCATACTCAAAGATATCAAATTAGGTATGCCCAAAGGAACAGTAATAAAGGGTCCAATAGCAAAGGAGGTAGCAGTCCGCTGGGCTAATGTAGCTAAGATTGCTAGTATGGTATTATGACAGAGATGAGACTAACTGCTGACGACTTTCCTGGAAAGAAGAGGAGTGAGCCAATTAACACAGATGAACTAATGAGTGAAATTGGTCGTAAATGCGAATTATTGTTTAACAATGACGAATTAGAGCAAGTCAAAGCAGGCAACAGCGGAAAGATCGGGATCTATGGTATGAATCGGCATACCTTAGAGATTGCAAGAATAGCTATTGTCGATACGGATATAGATTGCCTTGATTTCAAGACCGCTGAACCATGGGAAAGAGTATATTGCCAAACATTTGGTGACCGAAGATATGGGGGCACAGTAAATTAGATGAGAAAGAAATTCAGTCTGAGCTGGAATAGCTCAAAACAGCCCAGGAAACAACGCAAATACAAATTCAACGCTCCGCTGCACATCAGACACAAGCTAATGGCAGCTCATTTATCAGAAGAGCTAAGGAAAAAGCACAAGAAGAGAAGCTTTCCAGTTAGAAAAAAGGACAAAGTCAAGATCCTACGGGGTCAATTCAAGGGAATCATGGGAGAAATCGAAGAAGTTAACCTTAAAAAGTACAAAGTTTACGTAAAAGGAGCTGAAATCGATAGAGGCGAAGGAAGAAAGATAAGATATCCAATATCCCCTTCAAATTTAATCATACTCACATTGAATTTAGACGATAAGCGTAGAAAAGCTGCACTTGAGCGAAGTAATTCGAAGGAGGAAAAGAAATGAGCAAAAAGCAACACCTAAGTAGGCTAGCAGCGCCGAAAAGCTGGCCAATAAAGCGAAAAGGAATCAAGTGGGTAGCGAAGCCTACTCCCGGCCCGCATAAATTGCAAGACTCAATGCCGCTTGTCGTAGTACTGCGAGAAATATTAAAAGTAACTAAGGATTCAAAAGAAGTAAAATATCTTGTGAGAAATAAGGAAATATTAGTTAATAGTCGGGTTGTTAGAGATATAAAATTAAGTGTTGGATTATTCGATATAATTTCGCTATCTAAGTTAAAACTGCATTACCGAATGGTATTGAGCAAGAATGGTAAGTTTAGATTAATTGAAATCCCTGAGAAAGAATCCGCTTCAGTGCCGCTTAAAGTAGATAATAAAGTAAGTCTCGGAAAAGATAAGATTCAGATTAATTTTACTAACGGCTGGAACCTTATATCTAAAGAAAAAATTAAGGTTGGCGATTCAGTTTTGTTTAATGCTAGCACAAACAAGATCGATGCTAAATTACCTTCGGATAAAGGTGTTACAGCATATGTTACTGGCGGTAGACACAGCGGAGTCGTTGGTAATATTGCAGATGTTCAAAGTATTGGCGAATTCAAGAAGCGAAAGATTGTTTCGATTGCCGTATCTAAAGATGAGACAATAGCTACTGATTCTTCACATATATTTATTGTTGGAGGCGCTAAGGCTGCGATTAAAGTAGAATGAAGCGAATTAATTTAAGCGAGGAGATAATTCGCTACCTCTCAATTGTTCTTTTAGAGCGTAAATCCCCGCGTAATTAAGATGACTGCAGATAAGAAACCAGAGATAAAGAAGAAAGCAACTAGCTCGGGCAATAAAATGCGAGAGATAAAGGTGGCTAAAGTTACAATTAATATGGGAATTGGTGCAGATCAAGATAAAATAGAGGTTGCAGCTAAGCTGCTGGAAAATATTGCGGGTAAGAAACCGGTAAAGACCTTGTCTAAGAAGCGGATTGCTACTTGGAAGATTCGACCAGGTCTGCCGTTAGGGTGGAAAGTTACAGTAAGAAATAAGCAAGCTCTTCAGCTCCTTTTACGATTACTTAAGGCTATCGATTTTAAGATTAAAAAATCAAGTTTCAATACAAATGGATTTTCATTCGGAATAAAAGAGTATATCGACATTCCTAATGCGAAATATGATCCAAAAGTAGGAATTATCGGAATGGATGTTTGTGTTACATTAGAACGTCCGGGATTTAGAATAGCAAGAAGAAAATTATTGCAGAAAAAGATTCCGGCGAAGCACATAATAAATAAAGATGATGCTCGGAAATTTGCTGAGGAAAAATTAGGAGTAATTGTGGAATGAGACGAATTGGTATAGAGAAAATAACTGTTGGAAAAACAAAGCTAAAGCGTTTTCTAAGGCACAACTCAAAAAAGGAGCGTAAATTCGGTTCAGATCTAGTTCGCTGTAATCTCTGCGGTACTTCACGTGCGGTGATTCATAAATACAAATTAGATATTTGTAGGCGCTGTTTTAAGGAAGTAGCGCTGAAGATCGGATTTAGGAAGTTAAAATGATTCAAATTAAAATTAAAAGTTCAGAGGAGAAAGTAAAATGAGTATGAATGATCCAATGGCCAATGCATTGTCTAAGGTCGACAATGCTGAGCGTGCTGAAAAAACAGAGGTAGTAGTATCTCCGATATCTAAGCAGATGGTCGCGGTTTTCAACATCCTAAAGAAAGGGGGCTGGATAAAAGATTTCGAAGCAGTTCTTGACGCAAGGGGTGGACAGATTAAAATTACCTTAGCTAAGAGTATGAATCGAATCGGAGCAATAAAGCCACGTTTTCCAGTTAAGTTCGAAGATTTAGAGAAGTTCGAGAAGAGTTACCTCCCTGCTAAAGATTTCGGGCGGCTGATAATCTCTACACCGCAAGGAATGATGACTCATATTGAAGCAAGGAAGAAGAAAATTGGAGGAATATTAATAGCATATGTCTACTGAGCTCGAATTACCTGAAGGATATGAAGCAAAGGTTGAAGCTAGCCAGATATCTATCAAAAAGGAGAATAGCGAGTTAGTAAGGCGATTTCCAGCTCAGAAAATGGCTATTCGAGTTGAAAACAAAAAGATAATTATCGACTTAAAATTTAAAGATGCTAAGACCCGCGCGCTTCTTGGCACGTTTAAAGCACATATTAAAAATATGCTTGCGGGATTAAAGGAAGAATTTGTGTACAAGCTAAAGATTTGTTCAGTTCACTTCCCGATGAATGTGCAGGTTAAAGGTAATGAACTGTCAATTAATAATTTCATTGGTGGTAAGAAAGCGCGCAATATTAAGATACCTCCTAGTGTAGATATTAGTGTTAAGGGTAATGATATTTTAGTAAAATCAAGAGACATTGAGCTAGCAGGAATGGCAGCCGCCAGGATTGAACAAATTACAAGGTTATCTAAGAAGGATCGGAGAGTCTTTCAAGATGGAATATTTATGGTAGAAAAAGCTGGGAAGGTAATTCGATGACTGACTTAAAACAAAAGCTCGCTGAGCGCAAGAAATTGAAGAAAAAGACACCAACTTTCGCTAGACAGGAAGCTCATGTTAGAAAAAGATTGCCTAGCTCTTGGAGAAAACCACGAGGAGTTCACTCGAAAATGCGCAGAGGGAGAGCAGGAAAGCACGCAGTAGTTAAAATTGGATATGGTGGCCCCACTGAAGTCAGAGGGCTAACAAAAGAAGGTTTAGTGTCAATAACAGTTAGCACAGCAAAGGATCTTGCGATGATTACTGGAAAAGCAGCGATTTTATCTAGCACTATTGGGCGCAGGAAGAAATTGCAGATATTAGAAGCTGCAAAGAAGTCAAATATATCTTTTCAGAATGTCAAAGACGTAGCTGCCGAGATAATTAAACTCAAAACCGCTGTTGATAAGCAGAAGCTCGAAAAGAAAAAGCGATTCGAATCTAAGAAGAAAAAGAGGAAGCTATTCGCGAAGAAAGAAAAGAAAGACGACAAGAAACTTGAGAAAGAAGAGACGAAAGCAGAAGAGAAATCGCCTGAAAGTAAAGAGCAGAAACCCGCGGAGAAAAAGCAGGAAGCTAAACCTTTAGATGCCGTAAAGAAGACAGAGAGTAAGGAAAAGAGACCTGTAGAAAAGAAGCCGGAACCAAAAGTTGAGGCACCGAAAGTCGAGAAGAAGCAGCAAAAGCCTGCTGGAAAAGTATTAGAATCAAAACCAAAGAAGGTAGTTCCAAAAGTCGAGGAGAAACGCCAGTGAAATTAAAATTACAAAAGAAACTTGCAGCAGATGTTGCTGGAGTGGGAAAAGGAAGAGTAAAATTAGGTAGCGAGAGCCTTGATGATATTAAATCTGCGATTACTAAAGCAGATATTCGCGATTTGATTAGAGAAGGTGCAATAACGATTTCAGCGCTTACTGGTACTTCAAGACACCGAGCGCGAAAAAGACAGATAAAGCGGAGCAAGGGACGTCAGCGCGGTATGGGTCGGAGAAAAGGAAAAGTCGGCGCTAGAACTCCGAAGAAGCGGACGTGGATGAATAAGATCCGCTTGCAAAGAAGCATACTCAAACGGCTTAGAGATAATAAAACGCTAGAGACAGCAACTTATCGTAAATTATACTTGCGAGCAAAAGGTGGCTTTTTCAGAAGCCGCAAGCATTTGTTGTTGTATATGGATCAGCAAGGTTATCTAAAAGGAGCACAAAAATAAGTGGCAACCGGACCAAGATACGCAGTCAGGTTTAGAAGAAGACGTATGGGTAAAACTAACTATACAAAACGATTAGCTTTACTAAAATCAAAGTTACCGAGAATAGTTATTAGAAAATCTAATAGATATATAATTGCTCAAATACTCGAGACGACAAGCAAAGGCGATAAGGTTCTAGCCTCCACTCACTCGAAAGCACTTAAAAAATTAGGTTGGAAGCATGATTGCAAGAATAAATATGCTGCTTATCTAACTGGATATATGCTTGGAAAATCAGCTAAAGTAGAAAAAGCTATAGCAGACCTTGGGCTAACAACTTTGACTAAAAATTGCAGGATTTATGCCGCTCTGACCGGAGCAATAGATTCTGGTCTTGAAGTTCCGCATAGCGATAGTATGCGAGTAGAGATAAAAGGCAAGCTTGAAAAAGACTTCGAGGAGATTAAAAAGAAGATAAAATGATAAAGCGAATTTGATTATTCGCTTTTTCTCAATCACATCGTGATCAAGATGGTAACAGAAAACAAACCAGAAACAGCAAAGCCGGAGAACGTAGAGACAAAGCTAGAAAAAGGAATAGCAATGGTTCCGCAAGAGAAGAAGGTCGAGATAGTTCGGGAACCTACGGCAATGGATTTGTGGGAACCTCGGACTGAACTAGGAAAACGAGTAAAAAGCGGAGAAATTAATGATATATCTCAAGTAATTGAATATGGAACTAGAATTATGGAGCCGGAAATAGTTGATTTCCTAGTCTCGGAGTTAGGTTCAGAGTTCTTATTAATCGGTCAAGCTAAAGGTAAATTCGGTGGCGGCCGAAGAAGAATATTCAAGCAGACTCAGAAAAAGACTAAGGCAGGTAACAAGCCGCATTTCACTGCCATGGCAGTAGTTGGAAATGATAATGGCTACGTCGGTGTCGGAACAGGAAGTTCCAAGGAAACCCTCCCAGCAAGGCAAAAAGCTCTACGTATGGCTAAATTAAACATATCTCAAATTAGCCGTGGCTGCGGAGCATGGGAATGTGGCTGCGGAGAACCTCATTCGCTTCCATTTAAAGTCAAAGGTAGATGCGGAAGTGTTAGGGTGGAATTGCTTCCAGCACCAAAAGGAGTTGGTCTTTGTGTGGATAAAGACATTAAGAAGCTAATGAAGCTCGCGGGAATAAAGGACGTATGGTCGAAGACCTACGGTCAGACTAAAAGTAAGATTAATTTTGTAAACGCATGCAAGAATGCATTGGAAAAAACAATCAGCACCCGTACGAATAAGGACCAGGAGAAGCAAATTAAGTTTGGATAAATGAAATTAGCAGTAGTTAGAGTAAGAGGCATAGTTGGAGTAAATCAGCGGATAGAGGATACTATGAAACTTCTTCGGCTGTATAAAAAGAATCACTGTGTTGTTGTCGAAGATTCCAAAGCTGTTCGAGGCATGCTAAATAAGATTAAAGATTATAGCACTTTTGGAGAGGTCGACGAAAAGACCGTTAACGAGCTCCTAGAAAAGCGCGGGCGAGTAGTTGGTAATAAACCACTCACTGAAGCTTGGACTAGAAAGCAAGCTAAGATGGATATCAAACAGTTAGCTGCTAAGTTCTTCAAAGGAGATATTAAGTTAAAGGACGTTCCAGGATTAAAGCCTTGGTTTAAACTAGCTCCTCCGCGAGGCGGTTTCGAGCGAGAGGGTATAAAGAAGGCTTTCTCAGTCGGCGGGGTTTTGGGTTATCGGAAAGATAAGATTAGTGCTTTGATTCGGAGGATGATTTAGAATGGCAGATATAATTGCAGAGGTAATAGTCTCAAATATAGATACGGATTATCTTAGGATGTGTATATTAAGTGGAGAATCTAGCTCCGCAACGCTAGCTGATAAGAAGCAGACAGAGTTAGAAGGAATACGAAGATTTGTCCCCGCACTAGAGTCTCTCAGAGATAAATTGGATCTAGATTTTGATATCTTTGCGCATAAGCGGAGCTGGGATGGCCAGATTTTTTTGTATTTAGGAGAACGTACATATTCAGATAGACCTTATATGAATAGCCGATGGCATACAGCGATCACCACAGCTAGTCCGCTTTCTGAGCAAATATCTCTAGATGTTCAATCTACAATTGCTCAACAATTTGTTGACGCAGTAGAGAACTATAAAGCAGAGAATAATTAACATGTCAATAACTCACAAAACCACAAAAACTCGGAAAAAGCGAGCTAGTCGTACTTATGGCTGGGGCGGAGGTAAAAAACACCGCGGAGCTGGCTCTAGAGGTGGAAGAGGTAAGGCTGGTTCTGGAAAGCGAGGTCAGCAGAGAGAAACCAAGTATCTTGCTAAACATATAAAAATGGTTGGGAAGCACGGTTTTAAATCACATATAAAGCGATTGAAGATAATTAATGTCTCAGAGATTTCTAAATTAGCAAAAAACAACGAAGTCGATATAACTAATTACAAACTCCTTGGCAGCGGAAATATCAGCGAAAAGCTTAAAGTTAAAGTTAAACAATACACTAAGAAAGCTGAAGAAAAAATCAAAGCTGCTGGTGGAGAGATTGTGTAATGGTCGACTGGAAAAAGATAGTAGAGTCTTTTCCTGAAGTAGATAGGCCTAAAACAAAGAAACTTGGCTTTAACGCAAAACTCAAGTGGACAGGTATTGTCCTTTTATTATATTTTCTCTTACTTCATATTCCCTTGCATGGTTTGGGGGCTAATGCTCTTGAGCAATTCGAGTATCTTTCTATTATTCTTGGAGCGAGTTTTGGTTCAATAATCTCTTTAGGTATTGGACCTATCGTAACAGCGTCTATTGTTCTGCAATTATTAATGGGCTCGGGCATGCTTAATCTCGATATGAACACGCACGAAGGCAAAATCAAGTTCCAAGCTCTGCAAAAAATCGCAACCATCGCGTTCATAATTTTCGAAGCAATAGTTTACGTTTTCATGGGTGGTCTCGCACCAGCACCGGAACTGGCAGGAACATCTGTTTTCTTGTATATTCAGATTGGATTAGTGATTCAGCTAGCTATTGGCGGTTATATGCTCGTGCTTATGGATGAAATTATAACTAAATGGGGCTTTGGTTCAGGAGTTTCACTATTTATTGCGGGTGGAGTTTCAAGACAAATATTTATTTCTGCGCTGAATTGGCTACCTTCGCCGACAAATCCAAATGTACCGGTCGGTAGAATTCCTTTTTTAATTCAAGCTTTAGGGCAAGGAGATCCGTTAGGTGCATTGATTGCGATTATAGCCATAGTTGCTACTATCGTCGTTTTCTTGCTCTGCGTATATGGGCAGGCTATGAAAGTAGAGATACCGCTCTCCTTTGGTAGAGTGAGAGGGTATGGTATGCGATGGCCGCTTAAATTCATGTACACTTCTAATATTCCCGTTATACTTATTGCTGCACTGATGGCGAATATCCAGCTATGGGCTAGACTGTTGCAGAACTGGGGGCACCCGATATTAGGCACTTTTTCAGGTAATGCTCCTGCTACCGGGCTTGTAAAATGGATAGCATCTCCAGATATTGTAAGATCTTTAGTTGTAGGTGCTGCTACCGGAGAAATGGTCATCCAAGCTGTTGTTTATACTGCGCTGATGGTCGGTGGAGCAATCTTATTCTCGGTTCTGTGGGTAAAAACCGCTAACATGGACGCTAAGGCTCAAGCTAAGCAGATTCTAGCTTCGGGATTGCAAGTTCCGGGATTTAGAAGAGATCCTAGAATTTTAGAGTCGGTACTTAATCGATATATTCCTGGTTTAACGATTATGGGTGGAGCACTAGTTGGTTTGCTAGCAGCAGTGGCAGATCTATCTGGCGCATTAAGCCGAGGTACAGGTATTTTACTTACAGTTATGATTGTGTATAAGCTATTCGAGGATATTTCTAGACAGCATGCGTATGATATGCATCCTGCATTACGTAAGTTCATGAGTCCCGAATAGTTAGAATTCTTTATTTGGTATTTCTTTCATAAATTCAGAAATAGCGTCTGCTGGCGGTCTATTTTCAAATAAAATAGAATAAATCATTTCTATTAATGGTAGCTTTAAATCATGCGTTTTGGCTAGATCCTTAGCAATCTTAGTAGCAGAAACGCCTTCTGTAACTTGAGTCATTTCTGATTGACCATCGCTCAAGGATAGTCCTTTTCCGATTTTCTCGCCAAGAGTTCGATTTCTGCTATGCTTGCTAGTCGAAGTTACAAATAAATCCCCCAGTCCACCTAAGCCAGTCATCGTTAGTGGCTGCGCACCTAATTTAACTGCTAGTTGAGAGATTTCAGCTAGCCCACGAGTTACTAGCGCAGATTTTGTGTTTGGGCCGAATCCAAGGCCGTCGCAAATGCCGGCAAGTAGTGCGATTATGTTCTTGAAAGCTCCACCTAGCTCAACGCCTTTGACGTCGTTACTTAGGTAAATTTTGTAATAAGGTGCTGAAAAAGTAGCTTGCGCAGTCTTTAGAGCTTCATCGTCTTCGGAAGCAAAAACTACGACTGTTGGAATCTCCGCTGCAAGCTCGTTAGCAATAGATGGACCGCCTATAGCAATTATTGGGTTATTCGGAAGCTCTTCTCGGATGACTTCGGACATTAATTTATTTGTGTTTTGTTCTAATCCTTTGGCTACGTCCACAATGATCTGATTCTCTTTTATGAATTGTGCAGCTTGTTTTGCAACCACTCTGACAATGTGTGAAGGGACTGCGAGGAGAATTATTTCTGCTTCAGAAATTGCTTCTTCGATATTTAGCGTCACGATTAATGCTTTTTCTAGCTTTATTCCTGAAAGATATTTCTTATTTTCATTATCCTTGTTTATGCTTTCAAAGACTTCCTTTTCGATAGTCCAAGTGACTACTTCATGCTTGTTTTTAGTAAGAAGATTAGCTAAAGTAGTGCCCATGTTGCCAGCACCGAGAACTGCTATTTTCATAATTAGTTATTAAGACAAACTCTTAAAAGAATAGTTGGTGCCACTCTATCCAAAAACCTTAAGAATACTTAGTAAATAGTAGAAGCATGACATTTTTAGCAGCCGAGCCAGTGGTATTAGGGCTTAGTCCATTTTGGTTTTTATTACTTATTTCGATAGCGTTGTCTGTATTTGTCTCTCTTGTCTATAAATTTATGACCGATCAGACGCTTATGAAGGAGCTAAAGAAGGATCTTAAAAAATATCAGGCAGGTATGAAAGACGCAAAGGACGATACTGCTAAAGTTAGCGAGCTGTCTAAAAAAGCAATGTCTGCGAATATGAAATACATGAAGCAGACTATGCGGCCGATGCTGATAACTATGCTGCCATTTATGCTTATATTTTGGTGGCTTCGAAAAATATTCGGAGAAGTTATTGTAGTTCCCCTATCTTTCTGGCCAGGTCATTTAGGATGGGTTGGGACATATATAATATTCTCGATGATCTTTACAACTCTATTTAGGAAATTACTTAAAGTTTCTTAACGTCTCAAAAAGAGAAAAAGGATTTTCCGCCTCCGCTTTGCGAGTCGGTTTGTAGACCCACGGGGAAAGGGGAGTTGTGGAAGTTGCTGAAGGTGTCTTAGAAAGTTTTTTAAGTTTTAGTTTGGCCTCTCAACTATGGCTAAAACTGTGATCAAGCTCGGTGGATCGTTAATTGTACCGGATCGGATCGATACTAACTTTTTAGTGGGATTTAAGACGGTTGTAGCGGATTATATTCATGCAGATAATCAAGTCGGTCTTGTAATTGGTGGCGGCGCAACGGCACGTAATTATCAGATAGCGGCGGAGCAATTTAATTCTTATGAACACAGCTTAGACGAAATAGGCATACAGGCTACGCGTTTAAATGCCTTGCTTGTAAAATCTGCGTTTGGAGAGCTAGCTTATCCTCAGATTTATGTTGATTACTCTCAGCAAATCTCTGATTTCAAGCTCTTGATCGCAGCAGGGGATGAACCGGGTCACTCTACAGATTATGGTATGGTACGCCTTGCTCGAAATATCGGAGCTACAAAAGCGATAGTTATGACAAATGTTGATTGTATTTATTCTTCTGATCCTCGCAAGGATTCTGCTGCTAGTCCAATATTCAATATGCGTTGGGCACAATATCGAGATATGGTGGGAAGCTGGCAGCCAGGAATGCATGTTCCAATTGATCCCGTTGCAGCTCAGGTCGCAGAGTCGATTGAGCTAGAAATAATTGTAGCTGGCTCGGACCTCGGAAATCTGGAGAATATCTTGCAGGGAAAAGTATTCCGCGGCACGACTATCCGACCGTAACTTATATAAACCCACTTTTCAAGCTTAGTTTATATGTTCACACGTCGGAAACTCGCTTTTCAGAAAAGCGAGGCCAAAACCGATAGCCCAAATTTCCTTGTGTGTTTATTCCTGTGCAGTTGAGTAAGTTAATAAAAATGGCATTAAAAACAATCAAAAAGCGTACGCCCGGTGGAAAAACCGTCATTCATCGAAAGAAGAAAATGACTTCTAAGCATAAGTGCGCTATCTGTCATGATCTCTTGCATGGAACGCCAAGAGGGCCAAGAGTTGAAATTAGACGATTATCTAAGACTCAGCGGCGTCCGAGCAGGCCGTTCGGAGGTCAATTATGTTCAAAATGCTCACGAAAGATCATTAGTTTTAAAGCAAGAGTTAATAGCAAGCTAATCGAGCCAAGTGCGGTTCCAATTAGCTTAAGGAAGTATGTAAATAACGCGAATAAATTCGCGAATTTTATTCGCAAAACGAAAGAAGAAGGCAAATAAAATGGTAGTTGAAATAGGTAGATTATGTATAAAGATCGCTGGCAGAGACGCTGGCAAGGAATGTTTAATTATAGATAAAGTTAAGGAAAATTTTGTTCTCATTGACGGAAACACTAGACGCAGAACGTGTAATATTCGTCATTTAGAATTCTTGCCGCAGATAGCTAAGATCAAGAAAGGAGCTTCGCATGATGAAGTTATGAAAGCTCTCGCGGATTTAGGAATAAAAGCTAAGGCTCGATCTGAATATAAGAAGAAAGAGAAATCTCCTAAAGCGCAAAAAACCGAGAAAAAGAAAGTATTCTCTCTTAAGAAGAACAAGCCTGAAGCTAAGAAAGAAGACGCTCCTAAGGCGGAAAAGAAGGTTGCTAAAAAGTAGCCCTAAAAACTTAAATACCAGCAGCAGTTTTATTCTTGCATGAGTACTCACATTAGCCAGCTACAAGTAAAACGATTCAAATCTTTTAATAAACCCGTAAGACTCACTTTTAATCCAGGATTATCAGTAATTGTTGGACCAAATGGTTCTGGGAAATCTAACTTGCTTGACGCACTCTGTTTTTCTTTAGGCAGATTATCAACAAAGAGCATCCGAGCAGATAATTATTCTGATCTGTTACACCGAAATAAGAAGAATGAGATTCTTGGAGAAGGTTACGTAGCGTTCTCTCTAGATAATTCATCGAAAATATTCCCGGTAAACACGCCGAAATTAGATATAATCCGGGAGATTAACAAATCCGGGCAGATTGTATATCGAATAAATAGAAAGCGAGCAACTAGACAGCAAGTCTTAGAGATTCTCTCAATGTCAAAAGTGACGCCGGAGGGGCATAATATAATCTTGCAGGGAGATGTATCTCGCTTTATTACTATGTCTCCGATGGAGAAGCGAAAGATAATTGAGGAGATTGCTGGAATTGGTGCATATGAATCTAAAAAAGACGCAGCGCTTAAGCACCTCGAAAAAGTCGACAAACGGCTAAACGATGCTCAAATAGTTCTTACTGAGAAGCGCACGTATTTAGAGGGACTAGAAGCTGAGAAAAAGCAGGCGGAAAGATTCAAGTCTTATCAGACAGAACAGCTTAGTTCAAAAGCTACTGAACTACGAATGAAGCTAGCTTCAGTTAATCAGCGCAAGGATACGCTAGAAACTAAATTTAGACGGATACAAGATGCTGATAAGAAAGCAGAGAAGATTCTTAAGATATCTGAAAAAAAGATCGAGACAATTAGATCGAGGATGTCTATAATTGAGAAGCAAATCGAAAAGAAAGGCGGAGAAGATCAGCTAGCACTGCAGAAGACAGTAGAGAATCTAAGAATAACTCTTGAGAATAGTAAAAACTTAGTTCAGAGCTCTAATAATGAGATACGGAGAATTGAGAATCGAAAAGCTCAGCTTCAGGATAGTCTGAAAGATATTGAGATAAAGATTGCAGAAAAGACTAGAGAGAAGCAGAAATTAGCTAGCGAAGTAGCTGAGATTAAATCGAGAGAATCTGAGCTGAAGAAAGTATCTCTTGGGGCTGTTAAAAACATTCGGGATTTTGAAATTAAAGCAGAAAAGGCAGAAATCGCAGTTCTGGAATTAAATAGTCAGAGGGAGGCAGTAAAAGGGTTGCTCCAAAAGACCGAGAGCGATTTGCAAATTGTAGAGTATCGGCTTAATGAATTTGGAAATAAGTTCGCAGAGGCTAAGGAAGTACAATCTAAGATTTTTAAAATAAGCAAGGATAAAGAGCAATATAAGAAATTAATACAGCAAGTCAATGAGTTTTCTACTAAAAGTTCAGAAATCGGAGCAGAGATCGATGAATTATATAATCAGCAAGTTAATCTAAAGGAAGAGCTAGCTAGAATTCGGATAGCTGCGACAGCTACTCAAGATATTTTGCAGAGAGACCGAGCAATTAGTACAATTATCAAGTCTAATACTGTAGGAGTTTCCGGAACTGTAGCAGAACTAGGAAAGGTTGATTCTAAGTATTCAAAAGCACTTCAGGTAGCTGCTGGAGGTAGAATGAAGAATATCGTAGTCAGAGATCCGAATGTTGCTATTCGATGTTTAAGTTTACTGAAAGAAAGCAGGGCAGGAACAGCAACCTTCTTACCACTTTCTAATCTGAATGTGTCTCCAGTGTCTCAATTTGTGCGAAGTGCAGTTAGTGCTAAGGGAGTTATAGGTCTAGCAAAGAATTTGGTTTCCTGCGATGCGCGGTTTAGGAAAATATTTGATTATGTTTTTAGAAATACGCTAATTATCGAGGACACAAATACTGCTAAGCGACTTGGTATCAGTAAATTCAGTATGGTTACTCTGGACGGAGATGTTTTTAGCACATCTGGAGCAATTACTGGCGGATATAGGCGGAGTTTTGGTTTAAGTTTCGGTGAAAAAGCAGCACATAGAAAGCTAGATAATAAGATTGACGAACTTTCTAAGTTGAAGAAAGAAATAGCTGCTAGAGAAAAAGAGCGTGCGGAGATTGAGAAAAATTTAATGCAGTTCAGTAGAGCAAAAGCAGAGCTCGAGGGAACGATTGCTGCTACAAAAGATCTTTCTGTAGATGTTGGTGCACTAACAAAGGAGCAGCGAACGCTATTGCAACAGAAGCGGGATCTAGATTCTCAAAAAAAGAAACTTGAGAAAGAGTTGACGTCGCTAGAAGATAAAATAACTAAAACAAAAATAGAAAAGAATGCACTGAAATCCAAAGTTCAGTCCATAAAGTTTGGAAAGCAAAAGCAAGAATTGAGTACATTAGAATCTAAGCGAAGTTTGCTAGAGAGCCAGAACGCCGCAGTTAAAGCTACTCTTGAAAATGCCTTGCTGCCCGAACAGAGGAATATTCTGAAAGTTCTGATGAGTTTGGAAAAAGAAAAGAGAGAATTTAATGTACAGATAAAATCTGAGGAAACCAATGCGACCCGGCTTCAGCGAGACCTAGCCAAACAAGAAAAAGCTGAAAAAGACTTTTTTGGAGCGCTAAAGGAGTTGTTTAGCAAGAAGAATCAGTTCTTCGAAATTGTCAAGCAAGAGGAAGATGTTCTTGCCAGATTAAGACAAAGTCAGATTGAAGAAAATGAAGAGCGCAACAGTATTTCTATTGCCACAGCTCGTCTGGAAGCAGAACATGCTGCGCTAAAAGAAGAATTAGAGCCAGTTAAGAAAGCAAATGTCTTGCCTTATTTAAAGACTATAACTGCTGCTAGAGCTAAGCAAGAGGAATTGAGTCGAAAGATTGAAGAAATGGGCAATGTAAACATGCGAGCGCTGGAAGTCTATAATGAAATTAAGGTTGAATTCGATAAGCTGACTTCTAGAGTTTCTATATTAAGCCGAGAAAAAGAAGACATTCACTCAGTTATCAACAAGATCGAGTACAAGAAGAGATCATCTTTCTTAGAGACGTTTAATGGAATAGCAAAGAATTTCCAAGGGATCTTTGAAAAAGTTTCAGATAAAATGAATGGCGAAATATTACTTGAGAAACCTCAGACTCCGTTGGAAGGTGGAGTGATAGTTAAGATCACAAACGATAAGGGTCGGCATATGTCTCTAGCGTCTTTGTCTGGTGGAGAGAAAGTTTTAGTTGCTCTGGCGTTTATATTCTCGATTCAAGAGCATGAGCCAGCACCGTTTTATCTTTTAGACGAAATCGATGCTGCATTAGACGGAGTTAATTCAGAAAAGGTTGCGGCATTATTGCAGGAGTATTCCCAAAAAGCACAGGTTATTATAGTTAGCCATAATGATGCAATTATTTCCGCGGCAGATCAAATTTATGGTGTTTGGAGAGATAAGGAAGGAGAGAGCTATATTAATTCGCTTAAGATATAATGAAAGTTATTGTTAGTAGATACGCAGAACATGTTGGATTAAAACTTGCAAGTGCACCGTATAATTTAGAAATCTTGCTTACAGGTAGGAATAAAGAGAAAAAAAGAGATTTTCCAGATGGAGACCCGTTTATTCAATTATTACCTCAAAATGTAGACTTAAGAGATAATTCAGCAATAGATAAGGCATTAACACAGCAATTAGAAGATGAAGATATAAAGATTTTGACCTCTGGGCAGCCAAGAGGTATGTTTTGCATATATGAATCCGAAGCGCTAGTCGATCTTGCTGAAAGATATAATGCTCGGAGCGTTGAAATATTCTTTATGTATTTTCCAATGAGTATGGCAGATGCTGAATTCAAACCCGGTATAAGCAATCTTGCGAGAAAGAATTGCGAGAGATTTAAAGATTATCAAATGTATACTATCGCTCCGCATTTTGGTAATAAATCATGGGTTTCAGAGTATCGTTTAGAAGCGATATCTGCTGAGCAATTAATTATTAACGAGATAAATAAGCACTTTGATTATTCGCAGTATGTTCCTGTTGCTTGTGATGTTGGAGAAGAAGAACGAACGGGAATTCCGGGCTTTTATAAAAAACGCATAGATTCTAATAATGTAATAGTTGAAGCAAGCCCTGAGCTCATCAAGAGAATGAGCGGTAATCGTGTCGCGTTAAGGGATGATATAATTGAAACGGGCAATACTGCTTATACTTGTGGTAAAGTTGCTAAAGAATATGCTTCTGAAGTGATATTTATAGCAACACATGCAGTTATGTCTGAGGGAGTTAGTTTAGTGAGGTCTATTTTTGATGAGGTTTACTTTACAAATACAATTGCTAGACGAGATGCGAATGTGGATATAACTCCCGTAGTGTATGAAGTGTTTACAAGATGATAATATGAAAATACAACGGCTCAAATGAAACAAGAATTATATTTAACGCATCTGGAGTCAGGGCTAAATGCCTTTCTCTTTTGGATGCCTAGTTTTCTCTTTCGCGAAAGAGAAAAATGGCGATGACAAAACAACTATACGAAGCAATCTTTGATGAGAACAATATCAAATGGCGGTCTCTAATTTATGAGATGGTTAGATCTGGGAAGATAGACCCGTGGGATATTGATCTGACGCACTTTACTAAAGAGTATATGAATATGATCCATAAACTAAAAGAGCTGAACTTTAGAGTTTCTGGAAAAGTTGTGCTTGCTGCAGCTATTCTTCTTAAGTTAAAGACTAACGGTCTCCGACTAAACGAATTTTTGTCTATGACTGAAGAAGAGCCAGACTATGCAATTGATGTCGAAGAAGATGAGGAACAATTTATGGACGAAGATGAGCAAAAGCTGGTGAAGCTAGCTAAACATATTGAACATAACAAAAAGAAAGAGTACAAGCTCGAGCCGAACATTTACGGAGAGCGAACTCGGAAGGTTACTGTTTTTGAATTAGTTGGCGCGCTTAAGAAAGCTCTTGAGGTTGACGAGCGAAGAAAAACTCGAGAAATTGAGCAGGTCGAAGCGCCAAAACTTATGCAATACAAAGTCAAGATGGTCGATATTGTTGAGAAGATGATTGAAGTTTTTGAAAGGTTAAGTAATCACCTATTAAAGCACCGCAGGAACAGGGTCCATTTTAGTAAAATAGTTCCTAGTGAAGAAAAGAAGGATCGGATTTGGACCTTTGTTCCGCTTTTACATTTAGCTAATGATGGTAAAGTCTTCTTACATCAAGATAAACCTTTTGGAGATTTGTTTGTGGAGGTGAAGACGTGAGAGAACTAAAATCCAAACTCGAAGCAATCCTTTTCTGCTCTCCGCAGGGAGTGGAGCTAGCCAAGCTAGCCAAGCTCTGCGGGATTGGAGCAAAGGGGCACGTTAAGGCAGTTCTTAATTCAATTAAAGAAGATCTAGAAAAACGCGAAGCTGGAATTAAGCTAATTCGAAACGAAAACGTTTGGAGATTTAGAGTTAGGGATGAGCACGTCGGATTAGTTACAGAATCTGCAAAGCCAGAAATTGACAAGGCGATTCTGCAAACTTTAGCATTTATAGCTCATAAGGGATCTGCTCGTCAGTCAGATGTGGTTAAGCTTAGAAGCAATAAGGCATATGATCATATTAAACAACTAGTTGACCTCGGTTTTGTCGAAGCTAAGAAAAAAGGAACTACTAAGCTGATTGCTCCGACGAAGAAGTTTTATAAATACTTTAATCTTAATGAGAATGAAGTTCTCGAAGTTGAAGGAGCATAACCAAAGAAATAAATACTGTAAATCTATTAGTCTTTTATGACAAACTTGCAACGCAGTCATATTCTTACTTTTGTTCTAATTAGCGTAATTGCTATAATTTCTTTTTCTCTTATTTATCATATTGCTAATCCTCCGATTGTAGTTTATCCAAGAGTAACTGGCATGTCAACCGGACAAAGATTTCGAGTAATGGCTGCCGGAACCTTTACAGATACGTCTACAGCGGACTTTGATGCCGGGAATAAGACGGATAATAGTGATGGGAATTATCAGATTGAGACAAATACGGATAATCCAACTAAGGCAGTAGATAGTTTGTCTTTGTGCGATCGTTATGGATATAATTTTAACAAGCCACACGTTGATTCGGATATTTGGAAGTTCAACTATCGAACGGTAACTGGAGCACCGACCACAGATGACATTGATACTACTGCTAATGATGAATTATACTTTCTTGGTGGTGGAGGAGATCAAACTGCGTTTTGGTTCGGAACAACCGATGGCACGGATTATTTGTTTGGTGGAGACTTTTCGATTACAACCAAATTCAAACATCAGGTCGGTGCAGCAGCGGGAGATAGTATAATTGTTGGAGTATACGCTAATAGTGCAAGCAATCCAGGGTCAAACTACGTTAATCACCCGAAGCGAAGATTGGCTGAACCGGAACGATTTAGACCGCAATATTCAATAAACGGTGTTGTGACAGGTCATGCAATATCTAATAGTGTTGATACTGATTTTACAATGCGTATAAATCGCGTTGGTGTATCTACGACCGCAGACATCGATTTAGCTGGTGGTGAAACTTGGACTGCGTTAGGTGGAGCATTTAACTGGCAGGGCGCTGATGTCAACGTTAGATTTAATTTAAGAAAGGGTCTTGCTGGCGATCATTTTCGATCTGTAGAATATTATAAAATAACTTGTGATTCAGTAGACTCGTCGATTGATATGTATCGAACAACCGGAAACTTCACCTCCCAAACCCACAACATCTCCCAAGCAATCTCAATCTCCGAGCTAAGATTCAACTCAACAATCCCAAAAGCTACAGACAATATCTCAAAAATAGAACTCTACGGCAGCGATACCAATGACACAAGCGCTGCCGCACTAGTAGACGCCTTCGTAAACGGTACCGATTTCACCATAACGTCGGGAGAATCCCAAACACTCCATACTATAACAGATTCCAACATAGCCAACGACGCATATCAATTCTGGTGGTACAAATTCACACTCGCAGGAGCAGGAAACAGCAGCCCAATTATCTACGACGTAGCGATGGACTATGACACCAACGACGCAACAGCACCAGCAATAATATTACTAAGCCCAACGAACAACTCAATCTTAACCACTTCAATCCTAAACATCACCGGCACAGCCAGCGACACAAAGCCAGACTCAATCACAACAAATTCCCCATACTTCGCAACAAACTCCGGAAATTTCACCAACTGGAACTTCACAAACACATCGCTAGCAGACGGAACCTACACAATAATAATCTCAGCTAATGACTCTTTCGGAAATACCAACTCAACAAGCATAACTTTCACAATAAACACCTCCGCACCAACAATCACTCTCTCAGAACCAGTAGACCTAACAATCGGCACATCTTCAACAGCAGTATTCACTTACACCCCAAACTCCGCAGGAACAATCAGCGATTGCTCCCTAATAATCGATAATAATATCGAGCAAACAGACGCATCTATTACCAAAGGAACTGAACAATCTTTCACACAAACAGGTCTATTCGACGCTAAGACTTACATCTGGAGCATCAATTGCACTGACGCAACCGGCGCTACAACTGCCTCCAGCTCAAGAACTCTAAGGATTAGCATACCTTCTGAAGCAACCACCGTCCGCCGAACTGGAGGAGCCCCAGCAACTACACCAACCGAAGCACCAACCCAAAAGCCAACAACTTCCTTTAGGCAGCCAGCTCCAACAAGAAGCGAACCAGCAAAGGAACAGCTAGAAGGTCAAGCAGGGGAAGCAGTATTTGGTACCGTCAGCCGCTCTGAAAAATCAAGTCCAAGCTCAACGCAAATAGCTATTCTTACTGGAATAATAGCAGTATTTACTCTTGTGTGTCTACAAGGAATCAAACCACTTCTATTAAACACCAAATAAAACATCTTAAATATTTTAGCTGCTTTCTATTTATTGTGTTACACGTCAGAAAGCCACGAAATTGGTTACTTTCCTCGTGTTTCACCAGAGAAAACTCAGAGAGTTTTCTTGGCCAAGAGAATTTCAATGAAATTCTCTCTGGTTTCACCCAAGGTGAAACGAAATGACTAAAATACTAACTAGCCTGGAACTTCTAGCTGTTGTTAATGAGCTGAAGGCTTTGCGAGGCGCTAGAATTAATAAAATATATCTCCCTGAGACGAGACTTCTTTTATTAGTATTACACAAACCCGGTGCGAACTATCAGCTTAAGATTGATTCAGGTGTAGGCGCATATTTAACTTCATATAAATTCGAGATGCCGCAAGCGCCACAAGGTTTCTGCCTCTTCCTCCGAAAGCATCTAAACAATGCTATTCTAGATAATATTATACAAAAAGATATCGAGCGAATAATTGAATTTCATTTCCAAACCACGCAAGGTCCGCGCATTTTAATTTGCGAGTTGTTTTCAAAAGGAAATTTTATTCTGACAGATAGCAAATATGAGATAATAAATGTAGCTTCGATCCAAACCTGGAAAGATCGAATAATCAAGAAGGGCGAGATCTATCAATACCCTCCACAACGATTTAACCCACTAAGATTAGATCGGCCTCAATTTATGCAGGCCTTGCAGAATTGGAAATCAAATGAGATTGTTAAGCTAATTGCGTCAGGAATTGGATTAGGCGGAATATATGCAGAAGAAGTTTGTCTTAAGGCGGGTGTTGATAAAAATAAGCCGGGTGATAAATTAGATGACCCAGAAGTTGAGAAAGTTTACTTAGAAATTCAGGCAGCGATTTATGCTGTCCAAAAAAATCCAGATGCACAAGTTATCTATGAAGATTCTCAAATAGTAGATGCTACTCCGTTTAAATTGGAATTGTACAAGAACGAGATTAACAAACCTGCTGGAAGTTTCAACCAAGCACTAGATGTATTATATTCTCAAGAAGCCATCGCGCGGTTTAAGGCGGAGAAGTCAACAGTGTTTGACCAAAAACGCCAGCAGTTACAAACCATTTTAGATACTCAGAAACGATCGCTGGAACAATATAAAGTAGAATATATTCATAACCAAAAGCTAGCCGAGAGCATATATAATAATTATCAATTAATCTCAAACATTTTCAATAAGATAAAAAGTGCTAGAGATGCGGGCTACAAATTGGAAGAGATTCATCAAGTTCTTGAAAATGAGAAGGCTCAAGGAGTATACGAAGCTCGAATGGTGCGGGACATAATTCCCGAGACAAATGCAATTATTTTGAATATTGATAAAGAACTTAGTCTAGATCTAGCAAAATCAATAGAGCAGAATGCTGGGGATTATTACGAAAATGCTAAGCATTTAAAATCAAAGATCGAGGGAGCGCAAAATACTGTTAAGCGAACTGAAAAAGAGATTGAAGAATTAACTGCGGGGAGATCTGAATTTGAACAGAAGCTAGAAAAGCAGCTACCAAAACCAATAAAGAAAGTTGAAAAAAAATGGTACGAGAATTTCAGGTGGTTCTTCACATCTTCTGGTTTGCTAGCTGTCGGCGGAAGAGATGCGACTAGCAATGATATTCTGGTTAAGAAATATTTGGAAGTGGGAGATATTATATTTCATACTGAGTTACCCGGATCACCTTTTTTTATTATCAAAGGCGGAAGAGAAAAGTCAACAGACAAAGATCGAGAAGAGGTTGCAAATGCTACAGCTTCGTTTTCGAGAGCATGGCGTACGGGTGTTGGAACTGCAGAAGTTTATTGGATTCTTCCAGAGCAAGTTACTAAAGAATACGGCTTGCAAAGAGGCTCATTTATGATCCGAGGCAAGAGAAACTACAACAGAAATGCTATACTTGAAGTGTCTGTGGGTGTTGATTCAGAAAGCAAGATTATGAGCGGACCAAAATCAGCAATTTCAAAACGCTGTCAGAAATCAGCAACCGTTAGACCGGGGCAAGAAAAGACTTCGGATGTTGCTAAAAAAATTGCTCAAAAACTAGAACTAAAAGATCAGCTAAACGAGATTATTGCTTCACTTCCTGCGGGCGGAAGTTATATTCAGAAACCAACGCATCCAGCAAGGTTGTAAGTGCGGAGGTGTCGGAACCCCTGGTTCTGACCTTTATTTCTTGCAGGAGGTTCTTCGCTTTTTTCTTCGACGGGTTCTGACTCCCGGTTGTTCTAATAACGCTATTGCGATTAGCATAATTGCTGCAGATGCGGTGAATACCATCCATATTGCGCCAGTGTGAAATGCTCTTTGCTCTATCTTTACATTGCGAGCGTCCTTACAGTCTATAACGCAAGTGTATCTCTCGTGCGCTTCGCAAATATGATCTCCGCAGGTAGCTACACAATCCGTTGGACAGGTGGCGACGCTTTCTTCGGTCTCGCAAACATAATTTCCGCATTTTGACGAAGATACATAGCCCGTGATATTATCTAATCCGAAAAGAACCATGACTGTTAAATAGACTACCACAAGAGCTAATCCAATTAACTGCTTCTTCATTTGCTTTTGCATATTTTAATATATGTTTGATTATATTTAAGTATTTTGAATTATAGCAAACTTTTAATACTATTATTTATACTAATCTTAAGAATACTTAAATTAATAGTATGGTTAAAGTACAGAAATTGCCTAGCGGACAGTTAGTTATCACTATTCCTAAACTTCTTGCTGATTATGAAGGTATAAAGAAAGGTACGAACTTGGTTTTCAAGAAGTATAAGGGGGGAGCTTTCATTTTAGAAGTTGTGAAAGAGAAATCTAATAATGCGAATAAGAAGAGTAAGTAGGCTAACTCTGAGAGCAGGTAATGCGCTCTTGCTAGCTGGAATTATCACAGTAATAATTTCATTTTTAGCAGTAATTGATAGCTCTTCAAATGTGACTGGGATGAGTGTTAGCACTTTGTTATTAGCTATAAAGCCATATCAGATTGTAATACTCATATCTGTGAAGATAATTGTAATTTCAATATATTTTACGCTACGTAAGTTTAGATTAAGCTATAAATGAGTCTATCAGCGAGATCAAATAGGTTGTTGTAGCGTTATTTACTAAACCTGCTTAGAATATTCTTGAACTTAGTCTGCAAGAAGCTTTCTGGTTTCTCAATAATTTTTTTAATGTCTTCGAAAACTTCTGCTCGAGTTCGGTTTCCATTTATAACATTGAAACCCTTGTCTTCGCTTATTAGTTTTTTATAAGAATCATATACTTTTTGCTGTATTTCTAGCGTCTCGAAGCGAGTCTTAGCTTCTCCTAATCGCTCTAAACATTCTTCTGGCGGCGTATCTATGAAAATCTTAATGTGCGGCTTAAGTGCATGCGCGTGCACGTTTTTCATCCATTGGAGATCTGTTTTAAACAAAGCGCCTTCATACGCGAGGGTAGAGGGAATATAACGATCACAAATAACTATCTTGCCAGCTTCCAGCGCAGGTACTATTGTTTCAGATAAGTGCTCATACCGATCAGCAATATATAGAAGAGTAATTGCTTCATCTGACTTTAATTCGAATTTGCTATCCAACCATTCCCGAATTAATTTGCTTATAGGGTTATCTGATGTTGGCTCGGAAGTAGATATAACTTCTTTATTTTTTGCCTCAAGATATTCCTTAAGCAAGTTCGCTTGAGTTTTCTTGCCAGCTCCGTCTAAGCCTTCGAAGATTATGAACTTTCCTTTAGTTGCCATCCTTAAATAAGGGATGTTTAGAAATAAAAGGATTTCGGGGGTTGACTAGTTAACTTCTGCTCTGATTAAGTTAATATTGAATTCCCGCTCAACTAATTCACATATGCTATTATGCACTACCTCTCGCGGAAGAATCTCTGATTTAGAAGTACCCGGAACTTTACTCCAGCCTTCGGAATCTGCAAGTTCACTATATAATTTAACGCATTCACGTAAATACTCAATTTTAGATTCGTGTATATCTTTTGTACGAGTAATATCTCGCTCTGCTCTTTCGTCGATTAATTTTTGAGATATATCTGCATCCATCTGTATGTAAATTACTAGATCTTCTTCTGGCTCTCTTCGCTCGACGTCTTTAATAAACTGGATAAGGTTTTCTCTTGCTTTTCCGTGGTACTTTGCGCCTTGATGCACTAGATTCGATTGTCGATACCGGTCTAACACAAACCAGTGTCCGTTTTTTATCCCTTGTGTTATATACGGCACGGCTTGGTATCGATCTACAGCATACAATAAGATCGGTATCTCGGGGAGGACATCTTCAAGTTTACCGAATTCTCCATGCAAATACTTTGCGGTTAATCCACCTAGTAATGTGTGATATTGTGGAAAACTTAGGAGTTCTGATTTAATTCCGCTTAGAATTAATGAGTTTTTTAATAAGCTTGCCTGCGTGTTTTTCCCAGAACCATCTGAGCCTTCTATTACTATTAGTTTCCCTTGCATTATCACATATTTCGCTTAAAATAAGCTATAAAAATATTTATATGCTTAACAGCTTAACAACTTCAGAAGGCAATCTAGCAACTTTTATTCCCGCTTTCTCTAATGATTTTATCTTGGATTCTGCAGTTCCGGCCGAGCCCTCAATTATTGCGCCCGCATGACCCATTTGTTTTCCTTCTGGCGCAGTTCTGCCAGCAATATAAGCCACTATTTTTTTAGGAAACTTTGTTTTAATTATATACTCTGCAGCGCGCTCTTCTAAATTTCCTCCGATTTCTCCAAGTAGAATAATCGATTCGGTATTAGTATCTTTTCTTAATATTTTGAGAATATCAACAAAGTCAGTTCCAATTAGCTGATCGCCCCCAACCCCAACAACTAAACTCTGTCCGATTCCAGCTTTATTCATCTGACTTACAATTTCATAAGTTAGCGTTCCTGAGCGGGAAATAACTGCAACTGATCCTTTTTTGAAAATATGTGCCGGCATTATACCTATCTTGCTTTTCCCTGGCGCGATTATACCCGGACAGTTTGGTCCGATGACAGTCCGCTTTTTTTTCTTAGCTAGCTTAAGTATTTCTAGCGTATCGAGTACTGGAATTCCTTCAGTTATAATTATAATATTCAGATTATGTTCTAGCGCGTCTATTGCTGCTTCTTTGGCAAACTTCGCGGGAATGAAGAGGATAGAGTAATCTGCTCTGTGTTTTGCTAATGCATCAGCTAAAGTAGGATATATTGGAACACCTTCTAGCTCGCCAGTCTGCGATCTCGATACAGCTGCAACAATCTTAGTTCCGTATTCGCGCATTAATTTGAGATGGAACCTACCCTGCTTACCTATTCCCTGTACTATTACGTGAGTGTTCTTATTTATTAGCATCTTTAACTGCTATTCTTGCGCAGTCCTCCATAGAATCATATGATTTTATATTATTCTTATCCAATATTTCCTTAGCTTTTTCTTCACTAGTTCCTATCATCCTTATAACTAACGGTATTGAAAGTTTTTGATTAACAATTCCTCTGGCGATGTCGTCGCAGCGAGTTATTCCTCCGAATATATTGATGAAAATAACTTTTGGTTTTGTTTTTGCAACAATCTCGAGCGCTTTTTGCATCTTATTAACTGCTGCTCCGCCGCCAAGATCTAAGAAATTAGCAACTTTCCCCCCGAAGTGCGAAATTACATCTAATGTGGCCATAACTAACCCCGCTCCGTTTCCGATTAGTCCGATGTTTCCATCTAGCTCTACGTAGCTTAATCCGCTCCTTTCTGCCTCAAGTTCTAAAATAGTTTTATCTTGTTTGAAGTCTGGATGCATTATATTATCATCTAAAATTATCTTTGAGTCAGCTGCAATTAATTTTCCGTTCGATAGAACTAGCGGATTTATTTCTACTAGCAGGGCATTATACTCAATCATCAATTTGTGCATAGCACGGATTATTTGTATAATTTCTTTGTTCTGGAATTTATTAATATTCGAGTAAGCTAGATTCTGAATGTTCTTGCTATCCTCCACATCTATCCCGCCAGATTCAGAAAACAAAATTACGATTTCTTTTTCAGTCTTATCAATTGTTAATGCTAGATAGTATTCTTTCTCGATTGTTAATTTTTCTTCTACGAGAATTTCTTTGCAGTGTTCAAATAAAGCCGTCAGATTTTCTTTTGTTGCAGGTTTTATTAGCCCCCGCTTTCCGCGCTTGCCTTCTAAGACTTGAGCTTTAGCAATCTTATCTGAGTTCGGTTTTATTGAAGTTATTAGTTCTCCGTGCGGAATAAGAATTCCGTACTTGTTGAATAGCTGTTTTCCTTGATATTCTTTAAGTCGCATTATTTACTCAAAATTAGCACTAATAGCTGAGAGATTTTCACTTGAGAATTTCTTACCTAAGTAGATCTTAATATCTTTCTCAGTTAGCTGAAAGTTCAATTTATTTAATATTTTTCCCAATAAGCTCATGTTCATTACTTTTCGATTATCGTATTTACTGAGTAATTCTTGCTGCAGGGTTTTATCTCGTAAGTCATATTTAATATCTGGCTTATCGATTAAGGGGGTCGTTATTTTGTTTTTAGAAAATACAATGAATGCATTGCTATCTCCTGCCCTAACAAACGGAGAGTAATCTGTAGTTAGAGCAATATTGTATCCTTTGTTCATTAGAATTTTAGTTAAAATCTTACTGACTAGCTTGATCCCTTGTCCTGCGTTCCCCTTTAATGTTATTTTGCTTATTTTCATCGTGTTACAATTCCTAATTCATTGTCCTTTAATTTCCGATTTTTGTTGCTTATTTTATACCTTTGTTTGAGTTCGATCATCATATCGCCCGCATTCTTGCCAGTCTGACGCGCATAATTAATCAAGCAAGGAGATCTTAATTCTACAAAAGAGAAACCCTTGTGTTTAATTGCTGCGGTTATGCATTCTTTGAGGTGATTTTGAAATGGTGTGCTAGTACGCGCGTAGAAATATTTCTCGTTTGTTAATAATAATTTCTGAGCATCAATTGGTGCAATTGTATTTCCGTAAGGTGTATTCTTCGTTATGCTACCTTTTTCTGTTGTAGGAGAAGCTTGCCCTCCAGTCATAGCAAGAACATTATTATTATTGCATATTACAGTAATATCATCGTTCCTCCTCGCAGCGTGAATTAAGTGATTTAATCCAATCCCCAAGAGATCTCCGTCTCCTGAGAAAACCATAACATTAAGCTTTGGATTGCCAGCTTTTATTCCAACTGCTAGCGGAATAGCTCGCCCATGTAGCCCATGAACTGAGTCTAGATTAAAGTATGCAGCTCCCCTACCGGTGCAGCCAATTCCCGAGACTACAACTGTGTTGGTCTTATTCAGCTTGTCAAGAACATTATGTGTTGCAGCGAATAGAATATGTAAGCCGCATCCTGGGCACCATTTTGAAGGCAGCATTTCCTTCCTAACGAATCTTTGAGAGCTCATTGTTAATTTCTTTTAATGAAATCTTACCTCCTAACAAACTAATTAATTTGACTTCCCGCTTAAGGAAAGCTTGAATTTCTTTCCGGTATTGCCCATCGTTCATTTCAATAACTATCACTTTTTTGTATTTGCTAGCTATTTTCTCTAGCCCTTTGAGTATAGGATATATTCGAATCGGGCGAAAGATAGAGTATTTGTCTTTAAGGTCAAGTATAACTCTAGAAGTTATTCCGTAGGCGATTAGAAGTGTATCTGACTTCTTATTTTCCAAGTATTCGTAGAAATTGTACTTTTTTGCTACGTTAAGAATCTCACTTTTTCGTTTTGAGTACCATTTTTTATATACTTCTGGACTCTTCGAGCGAGGTATCGAGTCACTAGTTAATCCGGTTAAGTGCCGCTTTTCATCGCCTAATTTGGCCTGCTTCCGGGTTTTAACTCTCACTTTTACTTTGCTGAGATCTACGGTCTCGCTCATCTGGCTAATAGTAGCATCCGTGAGCAAGATTACTGGAGATAATGACTCTTCTGCAGCGTTGAACGCCTCAATTGTGTATTTATAGCACTCTTCGACTGAATTAGGATAAAATATAATATTCGTATAATCTCCGTGACTCCCATGAATTGCCTGAGCTAGGTCTCCCTGTGCTCCCAAAGTGGGCATTCCTGTGCTGGGACCTACCCTCTGAGCGTTAACTATCACCATTGGAGCTCTCACTTTAAATGCGAACCCTACAGCTTCTTGTTTTAGGGAAAATCCCGGTCCAGATGTAGCTGTGAAAGCCTTCTCACCAGCTAAAGCAGCACCTATAACAAAGTTAACCGCTGCTATCTCATCTTCTGGCAGTATGAATCTCACTTTTTTGTTTGTGACTATGTGCTCGCTAATCTCAGAAGCCGGAGTTATAGGATAAGCTGAGAAGAAGCCCACGTCTGCTGCTATAGCTCCCTTCACAATTGCTTCATTTCCTGATAAAAGCTCAATCTTTCCCATTTTAGAATTAGATAATGTTCTAAGTATTAATTATAAGTCTTTCTGGTGGAAGCCATTTTTATGCTTAGAACCCTCACTTTTACGTTGATTCGCCGATGAAAACGAAGCGTGGACCTTCATAATCAGCTCTTTTTATATGCTCTAAGAACATTTTCTTAGGTCTTATCCAGAGAGAGTTCTCACCGAATTTTGGGTGATTATATAAGCATCTGTAAACTACAAACCAGTTTTCGGGGTTCTCGCTATCTCTGGCAACTCCCATTACTTCATATTCTCCGCCTTTAAAGTGTTTATATTTTCCTTTCTTTATGTCCATTTTTCTTGTTAAACGCCAAAACACTTAAATATTTCGATGTTGTTAAACATGTTAAACGGTGTTAAACACGTTAAACAATGTTTAACGTGTTAGTCGAGAGTTAAACAGGTGCTAGGTATGCTGTTTAACAGATAAATATAAAGATGACAATAAGTAAGTTTATTCGTAGATTGTTTGTAAAAAAGAAGAAAAGTAGAACTACAAAAAACAGTAAAGTTCTCAGAACTTGGCAAGAAATGTACAAAGATTTGCAAACACATCCCTTAACGCAAGCAAAGATAATCAATGATCAATTGTTAGAAACTACACATACAACTATTACGGATTTTAGCAAAAGAATAGATTCTATTGAGCAGCGCATGAATGAGTTAGAGAAAAAGAAGATACAGGTCGTAAGAAGAGTTAAGAAAGGAGAACCTGCTAAACAGGAAGAAACGCCAAAGGAAGAAGATTTTAAGATTCCTAAGAAGATTGTTAAGATTAAAAAAATAATAGCTGACGCGAAGCTATCTGATCAAGAGAAAGAGATTGTTAAAGAGCTAGAAAAGCAAGAAGAGCTAGACGCAGAAACTGTTGCACAGAAGTTTAACATCTCCCGCTCAAACGCATCTTTGAAGTTAAACAAGTTGTATAGCTGGGGTTTTTTAGATAAGAGAATGGAAGGCAAGTCTGTGTTTTTCAGGTTGAAGGATTAATTATTTTTTACTTCTTTTCTCCATAGCCATCTCATAAGCTTCATCTATGTCTCTCTGGCTAGGAGTGCCATATATATCTACTGTGGTTCGGATACTAGCATGTCCAACCATCTTTTGAGCGTACTGCATAGGGACACCATCTCTTAGCATCTGCCTAACGAAACTGTGTCTGAAGAGATGAGGATTAATTTGTTTCTTACCTGGATTCGGATGTCTTACCCCGGCCTTTTTGGCGCACTTTGCTACGATCTCATTAACCTGCTTCAAACTGATGCCCGTAGGATAGCTTTTTGGGGAGGTGAAAATATTTCCTTTTGTCCTTTTGCCAATCAACTGTGCAATATTTCGCAGAGTTTTTTCATCGATTTTAATAGTTCTAGGTTTCTTACCTTTGCCCGCTCGGACATAGAGATGTTTAGCTTCAAAATCAATATCATCGATAAGCAAATCTCGCAGTTCAGCTCGCCTTAAGCCAGTATTAGCTAGCACACCAATAAGAACTCTATCTCGGAAAGTCGGAGCTGCAAGTATGATCCGTTCTATCTCCTCCAGCGTTAGAAAGTATGAACCTTCCTGAGATTTTTGTGTCATTGTAAATCTTTGATTTGCAATTCCGAAAATCCTTAGATTTTTGGTTATTGTTGGACTAAACGTAACACTTGTATTAAAAAGTTACGTTTTGGTTACTTTTAGCTAGTTTTACGTAACAGAATAGTCAAAATGTAACGTTACAAAAAATTCTAAAATAGTAATAATTTGTCAGGTCTTATTGGGAGTAAAACAAACAAAATACTAACTATTTCTTTTCAATATTGTAAATAAAGATTAATCTTGGATCAAAAGTTTTGATTATTTATTAGAAATATTAATTAGCACTTTTCTGATATTTTGGCTCGATTTTGAGGCAAATTTTGAGTGGAACTTTGAAATGGGAATTTGCATAGGTTATTTCTTTTCAATATTGCAAGGAATTCATTCTTTGCAACTCACGAGGCGCATAGCGATTTTTGCAACTCGCGGAACTGGTTCCGCGTTGTTGAAAAGAATTCTCTCTTAGATCTGGCAGCGCTCGTTGATGAAAAACGCTATACTGCGCTAATAAAATATCTTTAAGACAGAGAGATCCTAATGAGAAACTATGAAAAATCGCTATGCTCTAAGTCCGTACTGGAGGAAGCGTTAAGTGTAAAGGTGCCCATTTATTAAATGGCTCTACAGTAAGCTCTTCGTCTTCGTTTTCTCCTAGCTTTCCACCGAGGGTTGCAAGACTAATTTCTAGATGAGTATCTTTTCCGGGAACAAACGCATGCGGAATCATTGGAGGAACATACACAGTAATATCTGGATGGAGAGAGCATACAGTCATTTCTGATACTCCAGCATATGCTTTAGTTTTGTTAAAGTAATAGCTACCGCTTCCACTCAACACTCTTACTAGCTCTCCTATTCTTGTATGTTGATGAATATCTGACTTTCTGCAGAATGCAATGTCTAGTATTGTAGAGTCGGGTATGTGTGATGTAATCGCTTTAAGCGGTTCTCTTAGCATAACTCCGGAATTCTGGAGTAGATAGCCCTTTTGTGAAAACTCTGCTACAGTCCCTTCAAAATCAAATCCTTCACCAATCCTTTCCGCTATTTCTGTTCTCCAGGGTTCATCAATTTTGTTTATATAGAAATTTTTCATAAGCGATTACTAGCTAAAAACACTCTTAAGAGTTTGTATTCTCGAAGCTTTAATATAAACCGCTATAATTTAAGACTAATTAATAAAAAATTGTCCTAGTTCGATGATATGGCTTATCCGATGGTGATTTTTCTTGCCCCATAAGCCATAAATGACAGTCAATCTGATCCGCTGTCACGGAGTAACCTCTTTCTGCCAATTCTGCTTTGAGAAGCTCTACTGCATGAACCATGTTTGCTCGGATCTCAACCTCTTCCTTGCTATCTTTTGGTATGTGTATTTTATTATCAATCTTCTTAGCTAGCTCTTGGGAATATTCTAAGACTCCAAATTTTCGCAATACTTGAGTGATTTTATACTCTGCAAAGGCAGTTAACTTGTCTACATTTTTGAGATTCCCATAGCCTTCGCCCTTAAACACCCCGTAGATATCCGAAACCAACAGTTGCGCTCGCTTATAGAAAAATACTTTTTGATTGTTATAGTAAGAGAAATCATTAAATGAAGGGAAGTTATTTATTATTAAATTAAGCAGCTCTATTGCATCTCCGTCAGCTTCTTTAACTAAATTAGCAAAATCCCCCTCATATTTGCTCATAAGTACTATACCAACTTCTCGAAGTGCTATCAAACGCTCATTGAATAATGGAATTGCAATATTACCTTCTAGAATGCGCTCCAATTCAGCTACTGTTAATTTGGATAAAAACTCCGCACTTAGGACTGGAATTTTATTATCAATAGCTCTCCGCAACGAAGCAATCATTCCGTATGCGCCATCGTATTTTTCTCCGTTGTACTCGACTGTCCACTTCGGTTCGCCCCAATAACAGAAGTTCACTGAATCAAAAACTAACATGAAGTGGAGCTTCTCTTTTTCAGTTAGCTCTGATATATCAAAAGGAGAATCCTCTAAGTAATGCTTAAGTTTATCCATCCTCAGCGTCTTACTTAACTCAATAAGTCTCGTTTTGTTTATCTTTACGCGTGTGGATTGTTCGACAATAGGTTTTATGCTAGCTAAAACTGGATTCATAGCTAGTCGTCATATATAGGGTTTATAATTCTTTATATTATAAAATTATTATTATCTATAATCAGCAATAGCTTCAAACACAAGAATGCTTAATATCTAAAACAAGCTCCTTCAAGTATGTCACTAAAAGAGATTCAAAAGCAAGTAGATGAAATCACTAGCCAATATAAATTGCAATATTGGAAGCCGCATGAGGTTCTTGCTCATTTGATGGAAGAGTTCGGAGAACTAGCAAGAGAAATCAGTTGCAGATTCGGTCCAAAAAATAAGAAGCCCGCAGAAGATACTAAAGAGATCGGAGATGAAATAGCAGATATTCTTTTCGCACTTTGCTGTCTAGCAAATCCACTAAAAATAGACCTCGATGAAGCTTTCAAGAGAATGACCGATAAATTGCAAAAGCGGGATTACAATAGATATAAGCGAAAAATTAATGAAGAATAAATTAGCTTAGACTTACTTGCTAATATGCGACAAAGCACAGTACGGAATTCTTGTTTTAGTATGGAATCTGTTTTCATAGCGCCGGATTAATCCTCGCACTGTCTTTTCAGCATCTTCCACAGTAATTGTCTCTGCAGATATTTGCTCGATAAAGTACTGGTGCGTTTCTAGAATCGCTAGTAATCGCTCTTTCTGCTTCTCTGATCTTATATTTTGACATAACGGTCCTAATCCGCTGCCTTCTAGAAGCGCTTTCTGTTCTTTAGTTATATCTACTAAGCTAGTCTTGCTGAATAGTCCCATTCATTATATCTATTATAACTAACTTTTAAAAATTATCTTTTGCGACGATTTAACTTTCCGAGTCGCGATTTACAATTAAATTATCTAGCCCGCGCTACTTAGCACTATATGCCCCCAAGCTTGCTGCTTTTTATTGCTTTGATAATTGTATAACTGCCAGTTATTACTGCTGCCGGGCCTAGCAACATGATAATTATGTTATCATTAATGGGTATATTAATTACTGTAAACCCGAAAGCTCTAGATGCAAGCAATAGGCCGAGAAGTACTGCAATTATCCCCGCAATTATTAGAATTGCTTTTCCAATGTTTCGCGGATGAGCTGCGGAAGATAGTCCGCCGCCAAGGGGATTAGCCATACTTTTAGGATCACCTGCTATTTAATAAACTTACCCCAAGCTTTTTATTTCTCTAGTTTTTGTTAAACGTAGACAATACACTAGCGTCGCTTTTGAGTAAGAATTATAAATTAAGTAAGTTGAAAGCCTTGCTTAACGCTAATTTTGCGTTTTAATAGTGCTTCAAATGCTTGTCGAGTTTTAATTGCGTATTTAATCGCGTTTTTTCTGTGTTGTTCAGCGGCTTTTACGTCTTTATTTTTCTGTGCGATAAGGATATTCTCTACTTCCTTACTTAATTTCCCGATCCAATCAATATATAGACTCGCCACATTCGGAACATATGGCGTATGCTTTGCTATGTTTATTAGTTTGCGGAAACTGCTGTTCGGATCGTTTATTTCATAACGAATTATTTGCGATAACATTTTATTAGCACCATTAACCTGATCAAAGTTTCCTTTTATGAGTAGCTGTTCGATTTCTGGTAATGCTTTCTCAACGTAGAGATTTATGTCCTTACTTTTAGCCATATTTTGTCTAAAAGTTAGTGGAATTAAACTCTTTCGCTAGTTAAGCTTTTAATTATTAAATGACTAAGTGGAATATGGAGAAAAAAGTCCTCAAAGAAACACCGCTGCAAGAAATCACCTTGCGTAAGTATGAATCTCCGCAAGGCTTAGAAAAGGCAGACCTCGCTAGAAAATTCTTGCTTTCAGTTGGATTATTACAGCCCGGCGAATCAAGAGATATTTTAGTTTATATCTTTAGAGTCTTATTGGTAGCTAGACAAAAGAAGCAAGCAGTATCTATCGAGAAATTCTTGGAATTATTAAGAAACAGACCCGGTGCCTCGGCTCCGAATATTCGCCGCCAGTTACGGAGACTGAAAGAATATAAGCTAGCTGAGAAAGTAGATAAGGGATATAGAATAACTGAGTTTGGATCAATCTCGAAAGTTCTTGAGAAGTTTATTATTCCTTTTATAATTGAAGGCTCTGTTGAGCGATTGAAAGAGTATGCTGGAGCTTTAGATTGATTCTTTCAAAATACTAATGTCTAATTAGTAAGTTATTAAAATAATCTCTAACTTCAGTACCCAACGGAGTCCGCCTAAGCCAATAATCCCCGACGTGCTCGTTCTTTCGTAATAAAATATATTTAGCACCAACTAGACATAAATCCTCTAAGTGTTTAACAGCAAGTCTCCAATCAACTGCATGTGCTGGAAAATAAGTCCATCCATCATCATATAAGCTATCTAGTAAAGTTAGCTCTAAGCTATTTAGCTGCTCTTTTCCCGTAGTTTTGCGTGCTGTCAATTTGCTATTACTTAGCACTTTTTCCAGCGAAATATTATCTTCAGAAATAATTGGTCTCAGAGCTTTCTTATTTATTAATCGTACGTGAATAAACTCTTCGTGCGGCTCGCGCTCGAATTTAGCATCTGTATCTGCAATTCCCGCAACTAACCGCATCTTGTGATACCAATAATCGAGGAAAATATGTCCTTTGACATAATTTTTACCTCTGAAAGGATTTAGTTCTGGAGCTCCAACTGCATGAACAAAAATCCTGTTTAGATATTTAGTTGGAGAATAAACTGCTAATTCTGAATTCAATAATGCATCGTAAAGCTCAGTTGGTTGTCCGATAATAATCTCCTCCTCAAGTTTCTTAGCAGACCGTTTTCCTTTCAATCGAGCAATATGAACATTTTCTATTCGTTTAAGCATAATTACTTAAGATTTTATTTCTTGAAAAGTTTATCGCGCCCAGAAGATAACCATATAAATATTAGCTATTTGTGTTAAACATGAAATGCTCGCAATGCGGAGTTTGCTGTAAACTCTTCGTAATAAATCTTAGTGAAGAGGAATATCGTTCGAAGAAGTATAAGACAATGTTCGATGAGTTTGTTGAAGATTTTGAAGAAGCTGAACTATGCGGCGTAAATCTGCTAGCTCAGAAAGAAGATGGTAGCTGTATTTATCTCAAGGCAGGCAAATGTTCAATACACGATCGCCGACCGCAAGTTTGCAAGGAATTCTTCTGTAAGTCGGAAAACAAAAAGTTTAAAGAAATGATTCGGCAAATAAGAGCGTATAAAGAAAATGGTACGAGAATGGATAAATAAACGATCAGAAGCTAAGCAGAAAAAGCTGATAGATAATTATATCCAGAAGACTGTAGAATTA
>JAFCGA010000012.1 GCA_017608345.1 Candidatus Pacearchaeota archaeon
CTAACCCAAGAAGCAGGAGTTCCTTTTGTGACAACTAGTATAAATAAGCAAGGAGAAGCTCCAGCAAATTCAATAGCTGAAGTTAGCAAAGAAATCTTAGATAAAGTTGATTATGTGGTTGATGCTGGAGAGCTGAAGGGGAAGGCTTCGACTATTATCTCTTTTATAAAAGAAAGGAAAGTTATTCGGAAATAAAAAAACTTTTAAGCTATGCGATTATCTATTAATTATGGCTAATATAGGCGATTATCGGATCTGTTAGAAGACCAAAACCTAGCCACAAGCATTTTAAATTCTTACGGAGGATAGCTATCTATGGCTAGCTACGACCCCATAAAACTAGAGAAGGAAATTCTCAACTTTTGGAAGAAGAATAAGATTTATGATAAGCAAAAGGCACTAGGAAAGGATGGAAAGCCATATTATTTTCTACAAGGACCGCCATATACTTCTGGCGAGTTCCATATAGCTCATGTTTGGAATAGTTCTCTCAAAGACATGGTTTTAAGATATAAAAAGATGCGCGGCTTCGACGTTTGGGATCGAGCTGGCTGGGATATGCACGGTCTTCCAACAGCTAATGCAACTATGAAGGAGATCGGGCTCAAGAATAAAGATGAAATTAAAGATTACGGAATTGCTAAATTCATAAAAGCCTGCAAGAAAACTGCGGTCAAATATCTCGGAAAGATGGAAAATGATATGCTCCGAGCAGGCATTTGGATGGATGTGGAAAACGCCTACAAGCCAATAACTAACGAGTTTATGGAATCTGTCTGGTGGGTGCTAAAGCAGGCGGACAAAAATGGTCGTATCTATCGCGGACTTAAGGTTATGACTTGGTGCGCTGACTGCGCTACAGCTTTAGCAAAGCACGAGCTAGAATACGAAACAGATACAGAGGATTCAATATTTCTTAAGTTCAGGCTTCGAGGAAAAAAGAAAGAGTTCTTAGTAATCTGGACAACTACTCCTTGGACGATTCCCTTCAATCTCGCAGTTATGGTTAATCCAGAGATAGAATATGTCCGAGCGAAAGTTGGTGATGAAGTTTGGATAATAGCCGCACCGCTAGCAGGCATATTCTTAGGAATGATTGATAAAAAATACACTGTCTTAGAGACTCTGAAGGGCGAGCAATTAGAAGGAACTGAATATGAGCATCCTTTCGAACATAAACTGAAAGTTCTTAGAGATATAAGAAGGAAACAGCCAGCAGCTTTCACAGTCCTGCTATCAAAAGAATATGTCGACACCTCCGCAGGTTCAGGTTTGGTACACTGCGCACCGGGCTGTGGACCTGAGGATCAAGAAGTCGGAGCTAAATATGGAATTCTCCCTTTCAACGAGCTAGCTGAAGATGGGGCATTTTCAACGCAAATGGGGGACTTTACTGGATGGATAGCTAAGAAAGATGATAAAAAATTCATAGAGGCATTCAAGAAAAATGGATGCTTGATCACGACTACTAAAGTTGAACATGAATACCCACATTGCTGGCGCTGTCATGGCTCAGTTGTCTTCCGAACAACAAAGCAGTGGTTCATGAAAGTTGAAGATATCAAGGAAAAAATGATAGCTCTCAACAAGAAAGTTAACTGGGTTCCAGATTGGGCCGGTTCGCGAGCGTTTAATTCCTGGCTAGAAAATATTCGAGATAATGGGATTACTCGTCAGAGATATTGGGGAACTCCTGCGCCGATCTGGAGATGTAAGAAGTGTAAACAGTATGTCATAGTGGGTTCAATTAAAGAGCTAAAGAAATTAGCCATAAATAAGGTTCCAAATGATTTGCATATACCTTGGATTGATGAAGTTAAAATAAAATGTAGCTGCGGAGAAGTTATGAAGCGAAGTCCAGACATAATCGATGTTTGGCTAGACGCAGGAGCAACTTCTTTTGCTAGCTTGTATTATCCGCAGAGAAAAGATCTCTTTGAGAAATACTGGCCAGCGGATTTTGTTCTTGAAGGCACAGAACAAATCAGACTTTGGTTTAATACGCTAGTTTTGTGTAGTATGGTCTCGATTGGAAAATTCCCCTATAAGAACGTGTACTGCCACGGCATGATCAATGATCAAAAGGGCAGAAAGATGTCTAAATCACAAGGAAATTACATCTCGCCATATGCAATAATAGAAACTTCTGGTGCAGACACATTTAGATATTACGCAATCGATAGCTCTAATCCCGGTCAGGAGTTTAGATACTCTGAAGAAGATTCCAAGATAAAATATCGTAATTTAAGTGTACTTTGGAATCTTGCTAAATATGTTAATAATTTAGATTATGAACCAATGCTAATTCCTATATCTAAGCTAAACGATCGCGATAAATACATGCTATCTCGCTTGCACAGCACGATTAAAGATGTCAATGAGTGCATGGAGAAGTATCGATTAAGTGAAGTCCCTGCTAAGATTGATGAATTGTTCGTAGAATTAAGCAGATGGTATGTTAAGGCTACCCGCGACGAGACTGATGAGAAAGTTTCATATGTTTTACGTCTAACTCTATTCGGAGTTATCCGTCTTTTTAGCTTAGTTTCCCCATTCATATCTGAGAAGATTTACCAAGATGTTTTCAGAGAAACTGAGGAGAAGGAATCAATTATGCTATTTGAATGGCCGGATGCAGATGAGCGATTAATCGACGCCCAGCTAGAAAGCGAGATGCAAGTAATACAGCAAATAGTAAGCTCAATACTTGCAGCGAGGGAACAGGTTAGCCGAGGGATAAGATGGCCAGTTAAATCAGTTACAATTACGACCCGAAGCAGCAAAGTTCGGGCAGCAATCAAGAAGCACGCTAATTTAATCAAGCAAATGACAAATGTCTGGGAATTGAAGCTAGCTCAGCAACTAAAGAATGCGAAGTTCACTGTTAAACCGGATTACAAAAAGCTGGGCAAGAAATTTGGTGGAAGAATGAAAGAGTTTGCTTCTGAACTAATTAAAATGAACGCAGATAAAATAACTTCCAAACTCGAAAAGGACGGAAGCATAACCTTAAATAAATTAACTGCTGAGAAAGACGAACTAATAATTCAGGAGGAACTTCCAGAAGGAATTGTTGGAGCTAGAGAAAAAGACTTTGCAGTTTATCTTGATACTAAAGAAACGCCAGATATGCTAGCTTCTGGCTATGCTCGGGAGATTACTCGAAAAGTTCAGGACTTGAGAAAGACAGCTGGTTTAGTTAAGACAGATAAGATTTCACTAACCGTCGAATGCTCCAAAACGTTAGAGAAAGCTGTTAAAAAATATTTAGATAAGTCTAAGGTCGGTGCTAAGAAAGTTTTATTTGAGAACGTTAAGGGTAAGCAGAAGTCTGAATTTAATATTAAGAAAGAGCAGGTAAAAATTTCAATTTCAAATTGATTATATACTGAAGTAAACAAGTCCGATGATAACTCTAAGAGAGTAATATCTCTATTTATATACTTTTCTTTCTTTATGAAAAATTAAGAGGTAGAAAAACTGCGCGAATTAAGCTTCGCTAAGTTTTTGTTTACGAGAATACAAAGAGGTAGGACATATGGAAAAGGATTCTAAGAATTTAAAAGTTTTTGCAACGACTCAAAATGTTGTTGTTTCCGCGAATGTTCATCGAGAGCTTCCGCTAGAGAAACTATCCAATCAATTAGATAACGCAGAATACAATCCTGAAACATTTCCTGGACTGATTTTCAAGATAGAGAATCCGAAAGCTTCTTCTTTATTGTTTAGCTCCGGCAAGATAATTTGCACTGGAACTAAATCTCTAGAGGAAGCAAAGCAAGCAATCTATAAGATAATCGACGAACTTGGAAAGGTTGAATTGCCTTGCGAAGGAGACCCAGAAATTGAAGTACAGAATATGGTCGCGTCTGGCTGTGTCGGCGGCAAGCTAAACTTGAATGAAATCGTGTTTAAGTTTGATAACACAGAATATGAGCCAGAGCAGTTTCCGGGATTAGTATACAAGCTAACGAATGCAAGTAAATTACAGAACATAACGTTCTTATTATTTGGGACAGGGAATATAGTGATTACTGGCGCTAGAAATTCAGATGAGATCATGGATTCTGTTTATTTCTTGCGGGAACAACTAATTGCAGCTAAAGAATTAAAGGTTTAATTCTTTGGTTTTTTATTTATTATTCTAAAACCTCGAAATTCATTTAATAATCTATTCTTAAACATATATAGGTGTTTAAGATTATTTTCGAGCGGAGCGAGATATAGCTCCGTAGCGAGCTGATGAACGAGCGTCTGTTTCGAAGCTCCGAAGGAGCTTAGTAAGACGCTTCTTTCTTTTGGACGCCTAGTTTTCTTTCTTGCAAGAAAGAAAAATGGCAGATGGTAGACTTTACTCAAAAATTCCGTAGTTTTATAGAAAAATATTACTACTCGGAGTTACTTAAAGCAACGAAGAAGGGCGCAGAAAGTCTTATAATTAGTTTTGCTAAGCTTGCTAGATTTGATTTGAAGCTAGCTGAACGACTCCTCAATTCGCCAAACGAGATAATTGAATTCGCAGAAGCAGCGATTAAGGAGTTTGACTTGCCATCAGATAATATTCCGACGCGGGTTAGGATTATAGAATTACCAAAGAGTCAAACAGTAAGAATCCGAGACCTAAGAAGCGTTCATTTAGGTAAGTTCATTGCAATAGAAGGTTTAATCCGTCAAGCTTCAGATGTTCGGCCGAAGATGACTCTAGCGACTTTTGAATGTCCGGGTTGCGGTAATCAAATAACTGTCGAGCAGAAATCTGAATCATTTAGAGAGCCGAGTAAATGCGCTTGCGGTCGGAAAGCGAAATTCCGTTTGGTTGATAAGAAAATGGTGGATATTCAGCGGCTAATGGTTGAGGAGGCTCCCGAAGCACTCGAAGGAGGAGAACAGCCGAAGAAAATTGCCACGTTTCTCTCAGAGGATTTACTTGACCCTAAGCTAGAGAAACATAGATATCCCGGTACTAAAATAAGAGTTACTGGAGTAGTAAAAGAAGTAGTTATTCCGCTAAGAACTGGTGGACAGAGTACAAGATATGATTTAGTTGTTGATGCTAATTCAGTAGAAACAATCGAGGCAGAGTTTGAAGAGCTTGAAATAACTAAAGAGGACGAAAAAATTATCCAAGAGCTAGCAGCTAAACCAAATATATTTGATAAGTTGATTGACTCGGTTGTTCCTTCGATTTATGGTGCGGATAAGATTAAGGAAGCAATTGTTTTGCAGCTTTTTGGCGGTGTGAAGAAAACTCGGACTGATGGAACGCGTATTCGGGGAGATATACATCTGTTTTTAATTGGTGATCCCGGAGCAGGCAAGTCAGAGATATTGAAGTATATCTCAACTCTAGCTCCGAAAGCTAAATTTGTTTCAGGCAAGGGCGCAACCGGAGCTGGGCTTACTGCCACAGTCGTTAAAGATGAGTTCTTGCGTGGATGGGCATTAGAAGCTGGCGCATTAGTTTTAGCTAATAAGGGAATTGCTTGTTTGGATGAGCTGGACAAAATGACTAAGGAAGATCGGTCTGCTATGCATGAAGCACTCGAGCAACAGACTGTTTCAATTAGTAAAGCTAACATTCAGGCTACTTTGCGAGCTGAGACTTCTGTTTTGGCAGCTGCTAATCCTAAGTTCGGCAGGTTTGATCCGTATGAACCGATTATTAATCAGATTGATCTGCCAGCGACGTTGATTAATCGTTTTGATTTGATATTTCCGATAAGAGATATTCCTAATGTCAAACAGGATGAGAGAATTGCCAAGCACATGCTAGACTTGCAGAGAGATATTGAATCTAAGCAGCCAGAGATTGCGTCAGGATTGTTGCGAAAGTATATTGCTTATGCTAAGCAGCACTGTAAGCCTAAATTAACTCCGGGGGCAGTTGAAGAGCTGAAGAATTTCTATGTTAATCTCCGCAGTGCTGGAGCTTCAGAGGGCGGAGACATCAAAGCAGTCCCAATTTCTGCTAGACAGCTGCAAGCTTTAGTTAGATTAGCAGAGGCGTCTGCGAAGATAAGATTATCTGATAAGGCAAATAAGCGAGATGCTCAGCGAGCAATTGACTTGTTGAAGGATTATATGAAATCTGTTGGAACAGATCCAGAGACGGGCAAGTTTGATATTGATCGAATTACAACTGGAGTGACAGCTACCCAACGGAGCCGCATATCTATAATTCGGAAAGTTATTGAGGAATTAGAAGCTAAGCTAGGTAAGAATATCCCTATGTTCGAGATAATTAAGGAATGCGAAGATGAGGGTCTCGAAAGGGGTAAGGTTGAAGAAATTCTAGAGGAATTAAAGAAGAAAGGAGATATCTTCGAGCCTAAGGCAGGCATTGTTCAGCGTATTGGATAATTTACTCAGAACTAACTTTCACATCTTCGAGATTTGTGTATCCTTTAAGATTGAAGTGCAATATGTCTTTAGGGTTTAGTCCAACTTCATTACAAAGTTGAGAGTCAATATTAAACTTATAACGTGAGGATATAAATACTGCGAGCTCTACTGGTTCTTTGAAATATTTTAGCGGTAGATATGCTTCATTTTCCGTAGCATTATCCGCATGATTTACTTGCTGAAATCCCAGGAATTCTATTTCTATCTGATGGCCATGTTCTACGCCAAGATTTTTGCGAATTTTAGCTGGAAGAGTAATTCCAATCCGAGAACTTAGCTCTCCAGTGAAGTATATTTTATTAACTAGGTTGACTAATCCCACGTAATATCACTAATTAGTGATGTTAAAAAGCTTTTGATCTACAGCTCAAGCTCAATCAGCGCCCGCTGATGATCTGTTTTAGAAATCTTTAGAATATCTCTAGCCATTCGAATCAGGTCTTCTTGGTCTGGCGGTATTTTCTTGTCTGAGTAAGCTGCTTTTAGAATGGTTAGGTAAACATCATAAGCAGAGTCTTTGTCTAGCAAGCTGACAGCGTCGATTATAGTCTGCTCGTCCTCGCTCATTTTTCCATCATTCTTCAGAGCCTGAGCTTCTAGCACAGCTACGAATGAGTCAACGTCGATCTTTTCTTTATTGGTACGCATCTTAATTTTCCTTTCCCAACTCCACAAAAGGGAAATTGAGACACTAGGAACAGCCTTTTATTAAAAGGCTGGCGAAAAGAAGATATCTTAACGCTGTTTCCGACGTGTAATATAATATATTGCAGTAAAAACTTAAAAGGGTTTGTAAGATATATTCCAGCATAGAAAACCTCTTTAATTGCTCCTACTAGAACTCAGTGAAATGGGAGAAAAGCTTTCTATCTTTATTGATGATATTATAGTTCTTACAGTAGATCGCCAACCGTATATCTCAGAGAAAATAACTGAAGCTTTCGGCAAAGTAGAATCTGGAGTAAAGTATGGGGTATTTGGAGTTCAGTTAGGGTCTGATGACGATGGACTGGTTAGTAAGTTAAGTGAATTTAAGATGGATAACGCTTGTTTTATGCTCGGAGTGGCTAATCCTAAGTTGGATCCTCGAAAAGATTTTGTTGACTTCGAGTTTGTATATACTATTAAAGATACGGGTGGATTACGTAATCTAGCTAGTCAAGTTTATCGTGATCTTCTCAGAGATAATCAAGTTTACGCACCAGTAGGACCTAATTCCCCACATAATTCTGTTAAGTTAGCAGTTGTACCAGAAATTAAGAATCTCCTTGAGGTGGCAGGAGTAGATAATTATAAAATAACCGTAGTAATTCCAGAGAGGGAGTTTGATTAAAATGCCCGTAACTGTAAAAAGACAAACAGCTTACAAGGTCTGGATAAAGGATTTGCTAGCTAACCCTTACACTAAGCAGGAAGGCTGGGATCCAAATTATGTGGAGATTAATGGAACTCAAATCTCAAGAGTTAATGTTCTAGCAACCGCAGTTGGTAAGTTTCTCTCTGAAGATGGCAATTACGGAGCTCTAACTCTTGATGATAGCACAGAAACAATTAGAGTTAAGGCCTTTGGACCAGATGTGGCTAAGATTAAGCCAGTCGAAGTAGGTCAGTTAATTAGGCTAGTTGGCAAGCCAAGAGAGTACAATGACGAGCTTTATCTCGCGCCAGAAGTTATTCGAGTTGAAGATGATCCAAACTGGCTTTTAGTTAGAAAAGCCGAGCTCTCAGCGCCAACAGATAAAATTCTAGAAAAGAAAGAACCAAAGCCAGAAACCGAGGAGGAATCTCCGAGCAAGAAGATCGCCGAGCTAATAAAATTCGGAGATAAAGGCGACGGCGCAGATATGGAAGAACTGATCAAAGCATCTGGCATGGACGAAGAAGAAGCTAAGAATCTGATAGCTGGCTTGTTGAAGAGTGGAGATGTTTTCGAGCCGAAGAAGGGGAAGTTGAAGCTTTTGGAATAAGATGTTAGAGAGTTTAACTGCGGAATATAAGTGGCGAATGACTAAAGATATTCACTTAATTTTAGATCAGGTAGCTGAAGGGTTGGATCATAAGCTGAAAGTGATCTTCGGAGATAATCTCGTGCCTTCAGAAGTTAAAGGAACTTATACTTGCAAGATAAAAGCTGGGGCGATGGAAACATGGTTTAATTTAGGATACTTTCCGGAAGAATTTGAATTACGCGCGAAGATAGCAGTCTTTTCTGATAGTTCTGTTTTTTATTTTAGCGATGCTGGCTTACAAATATATACTCTTAGGGGGCCGGCTGAAGCTTACATCTTGGATGTAAAGCGTAGCGCGATGGTTCTCGATCCACTTACTGCAGATGCTTATCGACAGCTAGTAGAGAAAGAGATAGCTTCTGGTCAACGTTTTGAATAATAATGGAAGAAACTCTAGAACTTGTTATTAATTATGAATGGAGAACTGAGCCATATCCAATCAAGACCCGAGAAGCAGAAAGATTCGAGGAGAACTTAAAAAAGTTCGGAAAAGATTTCCGCAGCCATCTACGGCAGAAGTTCGATAAAGTTCAATTAAATCAGGGTGTAAATTTCTCTCGCTATTATGATGGTGTCACGCGGGGAGAAGATACTCCCGATTACAGCAATTGGAATGGCACCATAACTCATAATTCGTTGGAATATGATATAAACCTGTATATTGCTAATCCTGGCGGGCTAATTCGAGTAACGCTGAGAACTCAGTCATTAGTCAATCTTGATGGATTAAAGGCAAGCATATGCGAGTATATTAGTCCATTAGAGAAAGAGGTATCAAATGGGAATAACTGATGAGAAATTAATACTTAGTATAAAGTATACTTGGGACGCTAAACGACGAATATATGACTTTAGTGATGCAGCGCACGACATCCGTTCGGTGCTTAAGGAGAAATATGGATCTAGTTATCTCTGCTCATTCCTTCGAGATGGTAAACAGAATTGGGTAGGCGAGGCAAGGGATGGCGACAAATTTTATCGGGGAGTAGAATTATCCATTGATAATATTCACTATGGTAGGATCTACGTTAATCTTTCAGTTGGACAAGGAGATAATCCCAATGTTAAACTCTCGGATTTAGAGATGAAATTATCTGAATTTAAAGGAGTCATAAACGAACAACTAAAATCTATTACTTATGTTCAGTATTGCTAGCTCAGAATCCCTATAAACATCGGTCCGCTAACATAAACTTCTAACAAAGCAGCGAATATTATTATAACAAAAGCAATTCCTAACAGAGCAACAGCATCTTGCATAACATTTCTAAATCCCTTGCTGCCGAACTTCTCAGTCATCACAGCTTTAGACACAACTCCCCCAGCAATAGCTGCCAATAAAAATCCGCTGACTTCTGGAATCATATGAATTGAGAAAGCACCTAAAAGCGACCCGATGTGCGTCTTAGCGAATCGCATTACATATATTATAAAACCAGCGAAGATACTTGCGTTAAGGATAATTAAGAATATACCTCCCACCCCATAGAATAACGAGAGTATGAAGAAAATTATTGTAGTCATAAGATTAGCAGTTAGAATCCCGCCAAATTGCTGACCTTGCGGAATTAATTGTGTATATGTTCCTGTTTCTATTAAATCTCCAGTAATACTTCCTTGATCTTCTAAATAAGTAACTTGATAGTTAAATACTGTATCAAATGATCCGAAATAGCAGCCCATTAGCAAGTAACCAACGAATATTCCGATAAACGCAAATAAGAATACCTCGAATACTTCCTTATGATTGTGAAAGAAATGCTTGATTCCCTCTTTGCTCTCCTTCTTTTCCTCGACAGAGATAATTGCTGCTAGAGAGGGTACTAATAGCAGAGTGGTTAAGAAGAGCATGGCTATTGAAGTGTGCTTTCCGAAGAAAATCGTAGCTGTAAAATAGCCGATTACTGTGTAAACTAGCCCGAGAATAAATGCAATATATGGTCGATGCTCAATGAGATCAACGTTAATTATCCTTTCTAATACCATACTTTCGGATTTGTTTCGTGATTTCTGACTTAGGAATTAATTTTCCCCCACCAATAAGCTTACCGCCGAAACCGACCCAAGCTAATAACCCAATTAATCCAGCTGCAACGGGGATAACATACCATCGTTCCTTAATTCTTCCAAATAGTCCCGATGCGAAACCTACACCTACTGTTCCAGTTGTTGTTTCAGATGAAGGTGCAGTAATAACTGGTTCTTCTTTTACGGGTTTAGGGGTTGCACTCTCTTCTACAGGCATACTACAAACTTGCTCTTCGCTTGGCTTGCCTTGCTCACCTTCGCAAGTACCATAATTTTTACAAATCCTTGTTCGCTTGCCGTAAGCGCATGTACTCCATGCATCGCAGTGCCAAAGATAATTACACTCGAGATCACCGTATATATCGCCACCTCCGCTGCCTCCACTTGGAGCCATAGGTATTATTTCAGGTACTGGCGCAGAGGTTCCAGTATAAGTTATTGTGTACGTATGACTTGCTTCAATTGAATGTTCATAGTTATCTTCTGCAGTTATGTTTAGCTCATAATCCTCGCTGCTAGATAAATTACTTAGATAACTGAAGACCATATCATCTTCTGTTTCTAGTTCAATTGATTCTCCGTTTAAGAGTGCGCTGTCGATTGATACTTTTTCAGTAAATGTTATGATCAAAGTTATTGGAAGCGTAGATTCTTCGGTTTCCATTGGTTCAGCAGGATTGCTTGTGAAAGTTGGTCCAGCAATAGCAGTATCTAAATGAAAAGTATATGTATCTGAAATCCCCGTATTGAACTCATCAGTACATGAGATATACCACTCAAAGTCCTCTCCGAAAGAGGTTTTATTATATTGGAATGTATATCCATCAATATCTTCTGCTTCCAATGTTCCTGCAATAATTTGAGAGTCAATTAGCGCATCATTAACGTATAACTCACATGTTAGACTGTCGGCAAGATTATCATAAGCATCAAATTCAAAGGTAATTTCTCCAGAAGTTAATTCATCTTCATCAATTGGGCTGAGCAAGTCAACTGTTGGTTCAGTTGTGTCTACAATGAACGTCCACTCATCGCTATCGCCCGTGTGTCCAGTATCGTCTTCGCATATTACACTCCAGGTGTGCTCTCCATCTCCGAATCCATCTCTGAATACTGTGATTATCTCTCCATTAGCAGAAGCTACGGATCCTTCCGCTTCAATATCATCTAGAGTTAAATAACAGTCAAGTTCTGTATCGAAAGCATCTGTTGCTTTCCAACTAAGATTAAGCTCATCTGCAGAGTATGAGCCACTGTCCGGAGCAATTAGCTCTACTACTGGCGCATTTAAATCTCGCGCGAAATTTCTTGTTTCACTTATGCCGACCCAGCCAGCATCATCTACACAAGAGACGTACCATGCGTGAATTCCATCATCTAATCCACTTAAATCAGCTTGAATTGTGGTTAGTAAGTGCTCTGGAGTAGAATCATTAATGCCTTTTGAGATTCCATCTATGAATAATGTACATTTAATATTTGGATCATTTCCCATCCAGAATGCGGAGTTGATAGTTTTGAAAGAGTCGTCAGACATGTTAAATATAAATTCATAATTATTTTCTTGAATTACTTCCGGATTAGACTGAAGGTTCACTCGGGGTGATGCATAATCAACATATAGGTGATATGTTAATTCTGGTCGCTTATTATGTATATTTCCGCTAATATCTTCGAGAATAATTCGATAGTCTAGAAATGGATTAAATGGGAACGCCATGTATTCTGTAGGAATTAGTTCTCCAGTACAGAAATTATTATTTGAACATGAGAGATCTATGCTGTCTACGACGTCTCCAGTAGGAGTTGTTCCTACGCCATCCTGAAATTCGAGAGAACCGAGAGACTTTAATCCAGTTTGATCTTCAAATACAGTTATTTCAAAATTAATTTTGTCATTCTTAACGTAAGTGAAGCTTTCTGGTGAAATTGCGATGATTGTTGGAGCTATATCATCATTTTTAATTAATATTGGATCAGCAGTAAAAGATTTAGTATATCCTGCATTGTCTCCAGTTTCTATTTGCCATGTGGACTGCGTGTCTGAATCAATGTTTGATGCTGTTGATAATATAGTAAATATTCCCGAAGTAAAAGTCTTTTTTATTTCATACCCACTTTCTGCTGTCCAAGTTATTGTGGATCCGTCTATTTCTGCAGACCATCCATTGTTAGGGTAGCTCGCGCTATCTACCACGAAATTAGGAAGAACCATAGTGAAGTTAATAATATCATCTGCAGTGCCCGTGTTTTTTAATTCAAATGTAAATGTGGATTGTACTGATTCCCATACTTGAGTCGGTGATAATTCTCTAACTGTTGCATCATGAGCAGCATTCGCTAGAGGTAAAAGCATTAGTACGATTGAAAAAGCAAGGATAAGTCTGATAGGATTAACTTTCATATTACTATTATCTACTAGTTTTATATAAATATTGTGCTGATTCACGGATTAGAAACTCTTAAAAAGCTCCTTTAAGACCTTATTCTATGCCTTTCAAATACACTTACGAGCAGATGCTAGACAGATTGTATAAAATCTTGCCTAAAACTAAGGCTAGCTCTACTCGTTTTGAAGTTCCGAAGATTCAGGGCAGCATACAAGGTAATCGAACGATTATTTCTAACTTGCAGCAAATTGCTAAAAAGCTGTCTCGGAAGGAGGAGCATCTTGCTAAGTATTTCGCAAAGTCTTTAGCAACTACTAAGGATAGCAAGGATGGGCGGACCATATTTATTGGTAAGTTTGGCTCAAATAAGCTGAATGAGAAGCTAGCTAGATATGTGAAAGAGTTTATTCTCTGCGATCAATGTGGAAAGCCAGATACGGTTCTTATTAGAGAGAAGGGAATCACCTTCAAGCGCTGTGAAGCTTGCGGTGCTAAATCTACTGTTCGTACGCTGAAATGAGCGGGTATGAGCCAGCTCTAGAGGCGCTTAAGAAGAAAATAGAGCTGCTAGATGAGATTAAAGTAAGCGAAGTCGGCCTAATCTCGAAATTGTGGTATTTAACAAGGCGCGACCCAAAAGATTTCCTTCGTGCAGAGGTTCAGAACATAGAACTGCGGTTGGAATCCGGGCCAGAATATCTTGCATATGCAGCAAGTAGCTTGCAGAAGTTACTTAAGCAAGAATTTTTTGATTTATCTGCAATTAAGGATAATTTAAAATACCTGTTATTGCAAATATACTTAAAGCATATGGAGAAGAGCTAATTCAGAATGTTCTATAAAATCTATGAGCGAAGCGCGGGACTTGTCCTAGCTGTCTGCGATGCGGATATCTGCGGGAAAACACTAGGAGAGTTCTTTGTTAATCCTCATTTCTATAAAGATAAGCGGGCAGGCAAGAAGAAGATAATCAAGTTACTAAGTGTATGTTATAGTGCTAATCTGGTTGGAAAAGAAGCTGTGGGAATCGCGGAAGAAGTTGGCTTGGTTGATGAAGATAGCATAATTATGCTCGGCGATGTTCCGCATGCTCAGATTTTGATTATGCAGATTTAGATATATCTTCTCTTATTTCTGTCAAATCTCGGAGAAGCGATAGCTAGTAGTGTTAATCCTTTAGTTTTCTTATATTTTGTACCTGAAGGAATAAATGCTAAATCACCTTTCTTCAATAGATGCTCCTCGTCTTCGATAGTTATTTTCCCCGAGCCTTCCAGAACGTAATATGCTACGTCACTTTCAGTATCTACGCCTGCTCTTGGACTATCTTCGACGTGCTTAACTATATTAATGCTTAGCTTAGGATAATCTTTAGTATCAAGGAGGTCGATTATTTTTTTTGATCCAAAGTCTTTTTCCTTAAGATTTCTTGCTCTAATTATCTTCGGTTTCATAGTGGGCCTACGGAGATTCGAACTCCGGTCTCAGGCTATTTGCCACTTTTCCGCCAACGCTTTTGGAGCGGAGCGGTAAAAGGGTTGTCCGCAAGCCCGCAGTCTATCTGATCGCAGAGCAGATCTGCGGAATCTCTGATTCTGCGATATCCAGCTAACCTATAGGCCCATTCATGTTCTAATTTAGTCTAGCTTTAAAAAGGTTAATTTTAAAAACAATTAAATAGCAGGGATACTTATAGCCCCATGGTGTAGTGGTCAAGCATTGGAGGCCCTGGACCTCCGGACCCAGGTTCGAATCCTGGTGGGGCTATGAAGTTCAAATTTGTTATACTAATTCTCTTGGCATTGTGCTTAATCATACCTCTCGCCTCTGCTGCTAACTGCGGGGATGGCTTCTGCAAGCCAGAGCATAATGAGACTGTTGTGACTTGCTGTGAGGACTGCGGCTGCGAAGGTAATCAGACTTGCTACGGTGATTTTTGGTATACTAAGACGTGCGTGGATCCTTTTTGCGGCGATGAATATTGTGATATTGATTTAGATGAGAATTCGATTCCGGACGAGTATTGGAAGAACTGCTGTGATGATTGCGGCTGCCATGGCGCAGATAGCTGGGAGGCGGAGAAGTTAATTGGCTTTGATCTGCCATACTATACTCCAACAGATGATTTTTGCTATGAAAACAAATGCCACGGCTGCAATATTGACAGGAACTGCGATGATCACAATAATTGTACAGTAGATCAGTGCTTGCGTACAGCGTATCTTAATAACAAGTCGGTTTGCTTTAACGCGCCGATTACTCGATGCAAGAATGGCGATGGCTGCTGTCCTGGCGGCTGCAGCTATTATAATGATACTGACTGCGCTGGAGAATGTGGTGATCGGATATGCGAATTTCCTGAGAATTGTGATACTTGCGAATACGACTGCGGCTGCGATATCAGTTATGAATGCGTAGATGGAAAATGCGTGCGAGGAGAGCGATATTGCGAGATGAAGGGTGAAGTCAAAGAAGGATTATTTTGCAATGGCCGAGATTGGGTAACGCTATTTGAGGAAGGCAAGTATTGCAATAATAATTACCAATGCGCTTTAGGTGTTTGCGATGGTTCTGTATGTGTTGTAGAAGGAATAACCAAAGAAGAGCGAGCGCAATATATTAAAATCGGATTGTTAGTTGTTGCTCTGGCTTTCGTTGTGGTTTATTTGATAATTATCGTTAGCAAACACACTCAGAAAGAACCTAAAGAGCCATATCAATAATTTTAATAAGGCACACGTTATTCAATGAGCATGAAACAAACAACTTATTGGCTATTAATCGCAGGCTTGTTCGCAGCGATCGTAATATTCGTCTACTTGAGACCGCCACCTCAGCCGCCAGAGTTGTTAGATATTCCTGTGCAGGACTATTCTAAGCCAGAATTAGTTGAGTTTAGACTCTTGGACCAATCGCTAACTGAGTTTGACACAATGGAAGTTGATGTGTCTGTGCCGCTAAACGACGGCGAAGCTTGCTTAGTGGCTACGGAAGCTGCTAAACTAACTAGAAATGCTGATTTTGAGTGCGATGATATCCAGCGGTTGATTGAAGCTCACATAAGTGTTGTTGATGATACAACCTCTCCGAGAGGCTTTGCTACTGCGAGAATCTTTGAGATTAATGAAGATGAGCTAACTGTGAGTGTTATGAATTCTCTTTAATTTCTATTGAGTACTAACGAAACTATATATATTCTTCTTAACAATAATTCTATATTACACGTCGGAAAGCCACGAAGTTGGTTACTTTCCTCGTGTCTTAGTTTCCTAGCTGCGGTCTAGGAAAGGAAACCAAGATAACACGAATTGATCAACTAAGGAGTCAATTCGCGAATCATATGATCACTATTTAGAGTGCTTATCCTTGAGTAATATGATGAAAAAGAATCTCATGCATTCTTATGTTATAATTAGTGTTATTATTTTTGTAGCAGCAATAATTGCATTAACTCTTTTTATAAATAATATAAATACTCGAAGCGAATTAGTATCCTTCTCTGCTTCAAGAAGTGTTCAAGGAGAACCTGAGCTGTTCTATGCTCCAAGGCAAGCAGAAGTAAGATGCAAAACTGCTGAAAACTGTTTTGCTGTATGTGAAAAAGGGCAGTGTCTATTTAAGGAAAGTAAGATTTGGTCAGGAGTAAAGTGTAAATCTGGTTCTGACTGTGATTTTATCTGCTCAGATAAGAATTTTTGTGTTGCTGGAAAGGGAGAAGCCAGATGCACTGATCGAGATAAAAGATGCTTTGGCTTAGAAGTACAAGGCTGCAAATACGGAGAATGGTATACAATTGACAAGTGCGAAGAGGACTGTTTAGCGGGTGAGTGTGTAGAAAGTGCGCCTGTCTGTGTCGTAGATGGCTATTGTTCTGGCGAAGAAAATTGCGCGAATTGTCCAGCTGATTGCGATATTGCAGGTGATTGCTGCGCTCCAGATTCGGCTAACGCAGACTCATACGGTGGCGTAGATGTAACAGAGATGATTGATGAAGATACAATCTGTTGTGACGTAGCAAACTCGCAAGGTCAGGGCTATACTGGAAATTGCTGCCCTATTGATTGCAGCAACGAGCTTCAAGCATTCTGCGCCGATGATGGCCGCCATACTTGGTCTGAACCAAATGCTCCAGAGTACTGTGCGAATTGTAATCATTGCCAAGATGGTGTATGCAACTGTGGCGAGACTTCTACTAGTTGTCTAGAGGATTGTACACGGCAGCCATGTACAGATTGCGATATTACTGAGATATTGGTTGAGAGCCCGGATTATGAGAGCGATGACCCAGCAGATAGAAATATCATTACAGTTACTGTTGATGGTGTTGAATGGAATATCGAAGCAATCCGAGTAATGTCAAGTACAGTAAAGTTCAGAGTAGAAAAGGAGGGTATTGAAGAGTATACAAATGAACTGCTAGAGGACCAGTCAGATATCGTGCTTGGATTAAGGATTTGTGTGGTAGAAATACTCGAGAATGAGCTGGGAGAAGATGCTTCGAACGTGCTGGATTCTGTGGAGGTTTGTTTGGAGAATGTAGAGCCAGCGTCCTATTGCGAAGCCTTTTCCTCAGATCAATGTAATAGTTATATACCTGCAGATATAAATTGTTATTGGGATTCAGTAGAGGGCTGCTTAAGTATTCCAAATGAAGGGTTATGTACTGAGTGCAGTGCTTACGAACGAGTGAAGGAGGAGGTTGATACAAAGATTGTTGTAATTGGAGATAGCACTTGGGAAATTGAAGCTCCGTATATTGGGGATATTTCCTGTAAATTAAAGATTAATGGCGAGCTTACAGATGAACTTGGGGAAGGACAATCGGACACTGAATCAGGTTTACATGTGTGCGTGAGCAATATAATAGAATATGGATATACGGATGTAGTTGAGCTTTGTTTAGCAGCTTCTGAAGATGCTGTAGAAGTACCGGAAGAAACAACTGACTGCGCAATAGATAATTGTGAAGCATGCAATATAAATGAATGTAATGAAGCTCCAATCTATAATTACTGCCGTTGGTCTTATGGCTTCTTTGGCTGGGGCGGAGGGTGTAGGCCTAATTATTAGTGCGCATGGAGCTAACACAAGCTCCTAATTCTTCATTTATCGCTTCCACCACCGCAGTCTTTAAAAAATTATTCTCCTTAGAGAGCAGCGGTGAATAATTTATGATTATAGGATACAGAATAAATAAAATCAACGTTAATGCGGAAGAGCCGAAAGGCCAGCTAGAAATAAAAGCTAATGTTAAGGTAGATAGTATTAAGAAAAAGGATTTCTTTGTAGCGGCTGAGAAAAAGCCAGGTTTAGAGTTTGGTTTTAACTTTACTGCGGACTATGGGCAAGCTGGAAAGATATCAGTGGATGGATTTATATTTTACATTGCGGCGGAGGAAGTAATGGATGAAATTGAGAAAAAGTGGACTAAAGATAAGAAAGTCGACGATGATCGAATGATTCCAGTGCTAAATAAGGCGATGCATCTCGGCTATACTGAAGCGATTGTTCTAGCGGATCGAGTTAGACTACCTTCTCCTCTGAGAATGCCTCGAGTATCAGCTAAGAAAAAAGAAGAAAAGGAAGAAACTAAAGAGCAGGCTTAAGCCTGCTTTAAGTGATTCCCGAAGGATTTAACTCCCAAAACATTTGTTCTCTAAGAAAACTAAAGCGTTACATATTTGTTTTAATACGGAACCAATGTGGCGTTACAGGAATTGATTAAATCAGCAGCAAATAATAAATACTTCTTCGGATATTTCTATATATGCATAAAAAAGTGCAGACACCACTAGCTTTAGCTATAGCAATATTGATCGTAGTTGTAGCTATGTCTTTTTTTACTGATAGCGTTTCTAAGCAAGAGGTAACTGGTAGCGCTGTTGATCAGCGGCTAGAGATCATGGCAGATCTTGCTGATTATAATTATCGAGTTCCTATTTGGGTAACTGAGGAATCTGGAGCAGCTCTTACTAGCTATTCTTTTTATATTGATGTTGATACGGCTACGCCAATCGCTGCAGGTAAGATGAACGCCAGTTGTAAAGATATTCGGTTTTCAGATTCGTTTAGATTTGATTCAGCTAGCTGGGCTAATAATTATGATTATTGGATAGAAGAAGGCTGTAATATGGGAAGTACGCGAATATGGGTCGAAATAGATACGCTTGCAGCGAATGAAGAAAAGTTAATATTTATGTACTATGGAAATGATTCTGATTCAGCAGGAAGCAATGGAGATAATACGTTTCAATATTTTGATCATTGGACTGCAGATAACACTGGAAATTGGAAATACGCAGAGACATTGAATAACCATCCGAACCGCTGGGAGAATACGAAGTCTTTTTCGACTTCTCGAGAATTACGCGTTAAAACTACTCTTGCAAGTTGGACTGCTGGAGCGTGGGACTATACTTTCCTTGGGTTTACTGGAGACAAAACTTCTTCCGCGTGGAATATTGATAGTATAGTAATGGAATGGAATCAGAAGCTGGGTGGAGCAGGAGTTATACCTACTAGATTACGTCTCCGGAATGAGTATGGGACTACTACTGCTACAGCTTATCAAAATATAGCTCAACCCGGTGCAGCTACTAATCTATATTTAACTCTTGGTTATGAATCTGATAATGTTACATTCAAATGGTTGAATTGGGACACAAAAGCAGTTCTTTTATCGCATGCTATAACTGATCCAATAGCAATTCCAGAGATTGCAGATACGCCTTATTTACTTGTTGAGAGTTTATCTTGCTGCCCTTCAGATTATTTTGCTAGAATTGCGCCAACAACATTGCAGTGGGGAAACCCTCCCGGTAATGGTGGGATGGATTGGCGGACAGATTACTGGTTCATCCGCAAGTATGCTCCTCCAGATCCAACTAGTAATGTTCTGGCAGAGCAAAATAGAAGCTATCCGGTGCATGATTTTCCAGTTATTGTTATTCCTTCAGGGAATAATCATACTAGTGAGAACATGACTTGTTATAATATATCTACTTACGATGATAATGATGAGAATGTTACTAACATCTACAATTGGTACTTGAACGGAACTCCGATAATGGTTGGTTACTGGCCATTTGATTCAGATGATTCTGGAGGGATTAATATTACTAAGGATTATTCTGGCTCTGAGAATCATGGGCAATTAGGCGCTGCTGCTGATGGAGATGCAGCTGAGCCTACGTGGAATGCTACTGGAAAGGTTGGTGGAGCTTATACTCTTGATGGGGATGATTATATACGAACAGCATACGAAGGCGGACCAAGTGAATATACTGTATCGTTGTGGTTTAACTTAGCTGAAGAGATTAATGTTTCGCAGTTCGGTGGAAGATATATGTCGCTAGTATCAAAAACCGGTGATGAGCAAGCCAACATAGATTTATGGTCAGTTTGGTTTAATGGAGGTACCGGATTAATATTTAGAAATGAACATACTGCGGATGCTACTTATTCAACAGTAGTGTGTACTGCTCCGATATTCTATAAGGATACTTGGTATCATATCGCAGTAACTGGAAACACAACAGACGGGAAGATATATCTTGATGGAGCATTAAATAATACAGCGAGCGATAATTTTGTTGCTGGTGTTTGGGATGATTCTGTTCCTTTTGATATAGGAAGGCCATATACTGGAACTGCCGGTAGATTCCTAAATGGCTCAATAGACGAAGTCAGAGTATACAACCGCGCTCTTTCTCCAGCGCAAATCGACCAGCTGTACCGAGACACAAAAGACGGCTATTCAAATAATCAAACAATAGTCTCGAGTGAAACAACTAAGCGGGACACTTGGACTTGCACAATAACACCAACAGACGGTCAAGATGATGGACTAACAAGAAATGATACAGTAGTTATCGAGGCAGATGCAGTAACATTATACTCTCGATTGCTCCCAGCAACTCCGAATGCAACTACAGACCTAATTGGTTATTGTAATGGAACTTCAATAAGCACAATAGTTAATTATTCTTATGCTTGGTACAAAGACGGAGTACTAAACCTAACTGGAGATAATGATGGCTCCTTCAATAAGAAATTGGAAATTAATCTACATAATCTAAGCAGCAGTAATCTTACTCTAAATGATATCTGGACATTTTCTTGCCTCGCAAAAATCGGAGATGAAAATGCAACTAGTTGGAAGAACGCTTCTGTTACTATTCAAAGTCTTCCGCCAACCCATACTACACCAATTGTTCTATCCTCGCCAGGAGCTTATTATCCTGCAGACAATTTAACTTGCTATAATCAATCTACTGCGGATCAAGATGGAGATGCCGTTCATAATACTTATAATTGGTATCTCAATGGAAATCCCTTCATGGTGCTGAATCTCCCATTTAATTATAATACTGCGAACAGTGCGAATGAGACTAAAGATTACTCGGGATATTCGAATGATGGAGAAGCTGTCGGAGCTATTTGGAATTCTTCCGGAAAGGTCGGTGGAACATATCAGTTCGATGGAACTAATGACTTCATATCCGTACCGGATTCAAATCAACTAGATATAGATTCGAATGATTTAACTCTCGAAGCATGGATTTATCCGAAGGATTGTACTGGCACGGGAGACGGTAGACAGACAGTTGTAACCAAGGTAGCAGCTTATTATTTTAATTTAGAAAGCGCAACTTGTAAACCTTCCTTTTATTGGTATGATCTTGTGGCGCCAGGATATCATACAGCTAATAACGGAATTCCAACTGGGAAATGGAGTCATGTAGTACTGACTTACGATGGTGTTGCAGATATAATCAGATGGTATATTAATGGCTCATTAGATCGACAGATTAATGCAGTCGCAGGAAATGGTCGGGAGAACGCAAACCCGTTAGTCCTCGGAGGATATTTTTCTTCTAGCAGAAATCTCGATGGTTTCCTAGATGAGGTGAGAGTATATGATTCTGTCCTTTCAGCAACGCAAATCTATCAGAGATTCGCAGAAACAAAAGGCGGCTTTTCAACTAATGCAACAATCGTCTCAGACGAGACCTCTCTCGGACAGAACTGGACATGCCAAGTTATTCCGAGTGATGGATGGACTGAAGGAACCGCTCTAAATTCAAGTATGATCACAATCGTCATTAACAATGCACCCGCAACGATCTCAGCAAGGATTTCACCAACGTCTCCGAGTGCGCTTAATAATTTAGAAGGCTACTGCAATGCAACAGACTTGGATGGAGATGATGTTAATTATACCTATCACTGGAAGAAAGATGGCGTGCTAAACCTTAGCGGATACGAAAGTAATTCAAATACGCAAGGAGTTGAAGTAAACGTATATAACCTAACGGCTAGTAATACTTCGATTGGTGATAACTGGACATTATCTTGTCTAGCTTATGATGGTAATTTCAACTCGTCTTCTTGGCAAAATACATCTGTTATTGTTGGAGATGGAACTCCTCCAACAGTTACTTTGGAATCACCTGCAGATAGCTCTTCTCAGTCCACCACTTCCGTAACATTTTCATACAATGTTGTAGATTTAGACTCGGACATAGCTAATTGTTCAGTGTGGATTAATGCTAATGGAACCTGGCTGCTCAATGCAACTAACTCAACTACAGTTTTAGAATCAACAGCAGGACAGCAAATAAGCCTTACGGGTCTCCCTGAGACAACCTTCCAATGGAACATACAATGCTATGATACTTCAAATAATGCAGCTTTCGCAACAAATAATTATACATTAACTATTGATACTTCTTCGGGGGGCGGAGCAACCACACCTAGCCCAGCTAGCACAGGTGGAAGTGTTGGAGGTACGGATCACATATATGAAGCAATTCCTGGCGGAAATCCTGTAGCTTATGCTTCAGTCAGTAGAGCTTATGATAAACTTCTAGCTGGAGACCGAGTCGACATGGATGTAGAAGACATAGATATTGCTGTGAAGAATATAGAATTTGGTGTTAATCAAAATTTCCAAGAAGTTAGTATTTCTGCTTCGTCTTTATCAAAACCGAGTGAAATAAGACCGCCAAGAAGAATTGTATATCAGTATTTAGATATTAGTGCCACGAAGATTACTGGCAGCGCTATTAATTCTGCAGCGATATCTTTTGCAGTAGATAAAATCTGGATGCGGAATTATAATATTAAAGAAGGAACGATAAGATTAGAGCGGTATGTGGATAGCCGCTGGGATCCTCTTACAACTGTAAACACTGCAGACACTTCAGATACATTATTCTTTAGATCTGCAACTCCGGGCTTCAGTTATTTTGCAATTACTGGCGAGGCTGAATTAGTTCGCGGTAAAGATGGGACCCTTCCAGAAACCTTGCGAGAGGTAGTGGAAGAAACTCAGGTTTTCTTCGGCGGCGGGCATCTTCAGGAAAAAACCTCATCAACGTCTCTTTGGATTCTGCTCGGAATATTCTTCATAATTCTATTTGTAGTAGTTTATAGAAACCGCAGATATCGAAAGCCAGTTAAATCTTTGACTCCAGAAGATATAGATGGATCTGGAGAGCAACAAATGGGAGGATTTTGAGGAACAAGATAAAAAAGGCCCGATTAAGGTAATAATCGCCGCTTTCATAATTCTAATCTTTTTAGGTAGTTTTATACCGATCTATTCTTTGAAGCTAAATCCCGCCCCGCAGATGGAGAATGTTAATCCAACTATCTCTATCGAACCGACAGCTTCTTACCCAAATATCCAGCAAGCAGCAGCCAATGTAAGAGTAGAAGAATTCCGATCAATTGCTTCTCAAATAGTAACTCAAGCTTGCTCATCGAATAGCGAGATCTGCTATTCTAAAGCTCTTTATTATTATGTGCGAGATAATGTACAGTATGTTCCTGACCCTAGCAAAGAGTACATAGAATCTCCCGGGGAGGTGCTAATGACACATGGCGCTGACTGTGATGGAACCGCTTTACTGCTAGCAACTTTGCTTGAAGGAGTTGGAATCGACGCTGACGTCGGAGTAACCTCAAACCACGCTTTTGTGCGAGCTCAAGTTCCTTCCCTACCTTTCTGGCTAATGGCGGATTCTGATTATGTCTATCTAGACCCGACTGGCGATTTTGAGTTCGGGGAGAAACTATTCCGCAATGAGGAAATTGTTGGCTGGATTGAATTATAATAAATAGAAACCTTTAATAAGGTTATTTAACATTAAATAACTGGTGAAATAAGATCGTATTGAAGACATTTAATGTGCAAGAAGAGGTGTATAACAAGTTCTCTAGCTTTTGCAAGGATATGGGAATTAGTATGAGCAAACAAGTGGATAGATTTATGGAATCTTTTATTTCTGAAGAGCCAGTGGCTAAAAAAGAATATCTGGAGAAGCTAGAGCAGATAAGGAAAGGAAAGTTCATAAGATATTCTTCGATGGATGAGTTTAAGGAATCAATTGGTTTGTCGTAATGTATTCTTTTGAGGTAGCAGAAAGATTGCAGAAAAAACTGACCAAGCTTACTAAACGGGACCCAAAACGAGTTAGAATAATTACAAAGAAAATTAGTAAAATTCTCGATAATCCTTATCACTTTAAACCGCTGCGAGGAGATATGAAAGGTTCTCGGCGAGTACATATCGACAAGTCGTTTGTTCTAACCTATGAAATCGATGAGGAACATAAGCTTGTTAGAATTTTGGATTATGATCACCACGATAAGATTTATTGACTGGCAACTGGCTGGATTGAGCTAGCGTAAATAAAACTCTAACTTTATTTTAGAAAAAGTAAGAATCTTTGCTGCCCAAAAGAAGGGATAAGCATGCCAATGATCTTCTGAGCTAGTTACAACCGCATATTTCAAGCCGCGTTTTTCCATTTCTCTGATAGAGTATATTGCGTTACTGAAAGTCGTTACGGCTCTTTCCTCAAGGATGATTGTAGAATTGCAGTTTTTATTTTCATTTTCCCAGAAAGCTCGCATAATCTTAGCTTCCGTAGAATCTTTTGTCTTAGTAGATATTCTCCATTTGAGTACTTTGTAATAATTCCCGCCAGTGAGAATTATTGTTTCTGTGTTCGCATTGCATAGCGAGAGCCCATTATCAACTCTACTCTGAACTTTGTCGTAGGATCTAGCATCTCTTGTTATTCCTGCTCCGAGCACGATTATCGTATCTGGCTCTTCGACGTCATAATTATAAATAGCTAGAAATAGCGCGAGTAATGCTGGAATTAAGAACAGCAATAATAAAATTCTTTTAGCTAGATTCATGAACACGTAGAACTAAGAATTCTTTTAAGACTTCTTATTCTCTTTTTGGAATTCTAGATAAGAATATAAAATCGTATATCCGGCAACAGAAAGGACAGGAATAAGAACAAACCACATAGCTAACTTCTGAAAAGCTAATCCGATCAATGCAATCAAACCAGCGATTTTGAACAGCTTCCCTCCGCGTTTATGAGTCTTTCGCCAAACATTATCGCTGCTCAGCGTCCACGGAGTTCTGATTCCAATGAACCAATTTCGCCTAGCGTTCTCAATTAAAACTCCGCAGTAATAGAACAGAGCTGCAACTGCGGGAATTATCATTATGTTCATACTTAATTCATAGCCAGTATTCCAAAGAATCGTTAGCAGGTGAATATAAAATAAGAATCCAAGCATAAAGACGATAAATGTATCAAAATATTTCCTAAACTTTTCAATATTTTTCTTTAAGGGATCAATCCGGGGGATAGTCATGAATAGCAAGAGCATTCCAATTGAAATTAGCGGCATCAAAAAAGCTCCCCAAAACTTTGGCATGTAGCCGTCGACTTCTCCCTGCGAGTTCCAGTGGGATGCGACTTGCTCGGGGAGTTGTGGATAAACGTAGATAGATATTGCAAGAGCAGCAAGAATAAATAATATTATTACAATCGAGGTCTTTTTCATTAATTTTTATTATGGGGATAGTTATTTTAAATTTTGCCCCGCCATTACTCGAGTAATCTACGTTTCCACTGAGCTGTTTCTCAGCTAATAATGTCATTAGCTCTAAATAAGGAGTCTATATTTCTAATATTAAATATAATACTCTCGCGATTAAAAGAGTAGAATAAGTTAACTTCTCGAGGAATATTTCTGTTTTAGTTCGCGATTTATACCTCTGAATATCTCCCTGATATCCATGAATAGTGATCTTAATACTTTCTTCTCTTCTGCTAATTTGGTCTTGAATGCTTTGCTTCTAACGTATTTCGGTGAAGTTCTTAAGCTAAATTCTTTCTCCCTTTGAATTTCAAATAGCATTCTAAGATTCTGCGCTGCTAGATTCATTGCTCGATCTTCTTCTTGAGTAAAAACTCGTTCGCTAGAAATTTCTTCAGGAAAAACTGTTTTTATTTTTGGACGATTACCCATAAACCTTGTTATTCTTTACAGACTTATAAATTTTCCGAGCTTAGCTAAGATTTAGCGAATATCCATAACCATCAACAATCTTCGACCCAGAATTAGTCTGAACTTTCCAAAAAGGCAGATAGCTTACTCGCTTTCCAATTGCTTTAATTCCAGAGGCTGATAAAAATCCGAGAATTTGATTCTCAGCTAGTTTTATGTCTCTCAGTTCTACTCTGGGAGTTTCAAGGTATTGTGCTTTGTCCATGAAATGCAGTTTAGCTAAATTCGCAGTATTTGTTATCCCTGAAGCTCTGACTTGCTTTCCGCTGACTTGCAGAAGTCCGGCTTGAGCTAATCTGCTTACGACACTTTCAACTTCGCTGAATCCCAAGCCACTTTTCATAAACACCTCCGACATGCTAGATCCTGAGCCAGCAGCAGCTAATACTTTCCGCTGCATTGGAGACAGAGCAGATAGGCTAGAGGGAATGCGAATAGCCTTTAATTTATCCGTTAGCATGTAGATCTTCATTTCTTGCAAATCAAAAACTAAGTGCACGTTTCTGGAACCAAATGCGCAATTAACAGACAAGCAAGGTTGAAGAACCATCACCGCGCTCTTTAGATTCCGGGCTTCAAGGGCCTCAATGTCTTTTTGCGTAATTCTTGGCATGAACATGTAAATCATATTTTTTGGTTGCGATACAGCTGTTACTGTTGGAGTGCTAATTTCTGAACTTATGGTTTGCGAGACAGGTTCTTGCTTAATCATATCAAATGTCTTAGCTCGCCCTCCGTGTTGGCTCTTACGGACGCGAATATCAACAAAAATTGGATAATCTGCAGCTCCAATTACAAGCGCTTTTCCAACGGGCAGGTTTTTTATTTCTCGCTCGGTTTCAGCAGTTACGCCTTCAAATGATCGCGAGATTGCCTTTAGATCATTTGGGTTTGTGACTTGTAATGAAATCTGGCTAGTACACTGAGATAAAACATTTTTGTCAACCCGCCCTGGCCGCTGGGAGATAATGCTAATACCTAACCCGAACTTTCGCCCTTCAGATGCCACTGTTCTAAGCACTTTAGATGATTTTGCTTCTCCAAACCCCCGCTCGGGGCAGTAATTATGCGCTTCTTCAATTATTAGAAAAAAAGGTGAAATATTCTCAAGCTTTCTTTCTTCAAATAGCTCGCTAACTAATGCGCTTACTGCAATTTCTTGCAGCTCAATTGGCGCGCCCTTGAAGTTGATGATAGATATCTGCTGAGGGCGAACCAGCTCGCCCATCGGTGTTGGACTAAATGAAAATAAATTAGTCTTCTCTAAGTTCCGCAGCCCGCTGATCAGCCGCCATTTTGCTACAGACTCATTCATCTCCAGGCCTTCAATAATATCATTGAAATCAAACCGACCTTTCTTGTCCACTAAGTCATTGACAATATTGTAGAGTAGGCCTTTCTGAGCATTACTGAGCTTAAATGGCATAATCTCGCCGAGCTTGTATGGAGAATTAGGGATTTTGAGTTTGATCTGGCGAGCGCTAGTATTCAGCGCAGTATTAAGCGCATATTCTTGAACTTGCGCCCCAAATCCTTGCGGTTGAATATCATAATTTTTGAAGTACTTTGAGTCATCAGGGTGGCTATTTGCATGTCGCATGCTAGAGTATTCTCCGTGCGGATCTAAGACCACCACTGGAACACCAAAGGCAGTTAGTTCTTCTAGAATTACCCCAACAGTATACGACTTACCGGCGCCCGACTTTGCTAGAATCGCAAGGTGCTTTGTGATTAACTTGCGCGGATCAATAAATGTTTTTAGATTTTCTTTTCCTTCCAGCAGTCCAATATATAATCCGGCGGTGACTAATCCGAGAGTATGCTTGATTGCTTCATCGCTAGCATGAAATACTTCAGAGCCCGGAGCAAAGGGCGTCCGCGGTTTTCTAAGAAAGCCTCGCTCAGTTCGATAGCCAATAATCATGCACTTCGCAACAGCTTCCTCAGTGCTGCGTATGATCTCAATGACCTGCCCAAGAACTGATCCAACGTCTGGGTGCTCAATAGTTATGTAATCCCATTTGCTGACCTTAGTAACGATTTTAAAACTAAATGCATCTGTTGATGTTCTACCGCTGATTTTGCCGATTGGGTCCATGGCCCTTTTGAGAGCTAGCAGGCTTAAAAACTTATATACAGGAGAGTATATTATCTGTTAGTAGAACGAGTATTAGCTCAGATTTCGTTACTATACTTCCTCAGCGCGCGATAAGCTCGCATAAACCCATACGCTGGCAGCTTAAGACTTCTAAAATGACGGGTAAAATAGTTAGCTAGAATCCACATAGTCAGCATAACCATCTTTGCTCGCCCAGATCTTCCGAATCGTTTGAGACCGTTTACATTACCATACCCTTCTACTAAGCTAAGCAAATAAATCGAGCATAGCTTCTCCAGATGCCGCTTACTCTGTTTTTTTCGATAAATCCCGAAAGATAATAGCTTTGCTGCTGAGAAATAATTGAACATTAGCTCTAATACTCGTTTGAAATCAGAGCTATGGCGAACTTTACGGGCAAAATCGCCATCGGTGAGAACATGCTGCTTTTTCTTCTTGTCCCATATAACGTCAAATGGATTTGGATCCCCCATGCTCCAATTGTCGTCGTGGAACTCCCGCAGCAATTTTCCGTAATGTTTAGCTTGCTCAGCGATTTTCGGATAGTCCAGTGTTACAGCTGCATCCATCAGCAAGTTGGACATGTACTCTCCTTCAACTTTTTTCGTTTCTATGAACTTAGGAGTATTTCTTAGAATTGTAACTCCCGCTTGCTTTTTTATGAATTCGACGTGATTTTTATATTTCTGCCTCAGTAGAATATCCCACGCAGCATCATTGCAATATGGAGTGACTTCGTTAGATAAGAATGGCATACTTGTGACTATCGGAACCACTCTAAAATCAATAGGCATCAAGGGCTTGAATTTAATATAAGAGGTGTCATATTTGTGTTTACCCAACTTTAGCTTGCGCCCGTACTTAATTTTGACTACGTCTAGCCAGTTCCAATTCCCCTTAGCAGATACTTCTTCAATGTGCTTTATTGGCACTTCATGTTGCTCAAGTCTGCGGATTATGTCGCCCTGGCTAGGTCCATCTGAATTATCCATAAAAAACTCTCAATTTTAAGCGTTTTAAGGGTTTTGATTCTTGAGTAGTCACTTATTTGGCACTATTTCAGAACTTCTTTGACTTTGATTAGATAATTTGCGCCAGAAATAACCGTCAGTATAACTGCAATCAGCATGAGATAATAGCTATACGGAAGGCTTATTATTACAGCAGTGATAGCAATTATTTGCGAGACAGTTTTTGCTTTTCCTAGCTTGTCCGCGGGAAATAGCTTTCCTTTATTAGCCGCAGCAGTCCTTAAAATACTAACTATGAACTCTCGGACTACGATTATAATTGCCATCCACGCAGCTACTAATTGAAATTCTACTAGCGTTATTAATACTGCAGAGACGAGTATTTTATCTGCTAGCGGGTCAAGGAATTTGCCGAGCTCAGTTACTTGCTTTGTTTTTCGGGCAATATAGCCATCTAGCGAGTCAGTTAGAGCTAGCAGAATAAATAGCGCCGCAGCAATATATCTGTTAT
>JAFCGA010000004.1 GCA_017608345.1 Candidatus Pacearchaeota archaeon
TGGAGGTAGTGTTTATGCTGAAGGTGATGCTGACGCTGCTACGGGCAAGCCATACTTTTCTCTTAGTGTTAGGGGCGGGGAAATTAGATATGGAAGAGATGTCGCGGGAGGAGTTACTAATCGACAATGCTATTCTGAAGTTGGCGCAAATGATAGTGCATGGCATTTTGTTTCATGGTCTTCAGATGGTACAAAGAATTACTTCAGTTTCGACGGAAGCATAATCACTGACGGAGATATAACTTGCAGCTCAGGTACAATGGATGGTCTATGGTTCAACGATCAAGCAACCGATACTAATTCGATTGGTGTCTTAGATAGACTCGCAGATGGGGGCTATTTCAACGGTACAATTGATGAGTTTACTATGTATGATCGAAATCTTTCAGCAGCAGAAATCCATCAACTCTACCTCGGAGGCAGAGACGGCGGCAACATAAGGAACTCTTCCTCGACTGCTGTTGGGGAGAATTATACTTGCGAAGTTAGACCGTTGGATTATGAAGATTGGGGAATTGCTAAGAACTCAACAAATCTAACTGTGTTAAACACACCGCCGATAACAATAGATGCAAATGTATCTCCGTTCTCTCCAAATGCTAGCGTTGAGCTATTAGGTTATTGTAATTCCTCAGATGAGGACAACGATACGATTAACTTCTATTACAAATGGTTCCGAGACGGAGTCTTTAACTTGAGTGGGTATAACGGAGGAGCATTTACGCAAGGAATAGAAGTTAATGTTCACAATTTATCAGCAGGAAATACTTCGAAAGGACAGAATTGGACCTTTTCTTGTCTAGCTAACGATGGTACGGTTAATGCTTCTTCTTGGCAGAATGGTTCAGTGGTGATTCAGAGTACGGCTCCAACTCATTTGAACCCAATCTTAAATGCAACTTCCGTTAATAATTACACAACGGATAATCTGACTTGCTATAATCAAAGTACTGCGGATATAGATTCAGACTACGTTGTCAATAAATACTCTTGGTATAAGAACGGAGCTTTGAACGCTACAACTGTGTTCTTGAATGCTAGCACTGTGTTGTATATGCCTTTTGAGCCGAACTTTACAGCTAGCGATAATTCGACTGCGGGAGTCTTAGATTATGCTAGCACTAATAATGGTCGCTTGGGTAATTCTACTGCTGGGACTCAGCCTAATTGGATTACAAGTGGAAAGATCGGTGGAGCTTATGAGTTCGATGGAGTTGATGATTATATTGATACTGGGTTCACATTACCTTCTGGCAGTTCTTTAATGAAAAGTTACGAATTTAGTGTAGCTGCCTGGGTTAAAGTTCCTTCAACTTCTGTCGCGGCAGATAATAGCATCGTAATACGCGCAGACACAGCCGGTGGCACGTGTGGTGACTGGAATTTAAGATTAGGTACGACTGGAGATTGGGAGTTTTGGGTTCTGCAGACAGATAATGGTTGGGTGGATGGAACTGATGTTGCTACAGCAAATTACGCTGCTACAGCTAATGAATGGGTTCATCTAGTAGGTGTATGGAATGGCACGGATAATCTTTATGTAAATGGAGTTCTAAGAGATAGTGCTTCAGCTACTGGAAACGAAGCTAATGAAGAAACTACGAATATAGAAATCGGTGCGTTTCAGCTCGGCGCTGCAGCAGGATTTCCCTTCAACGGCTCAATCGATGAAGTCCAGATCTACAACAGAACACTTTCAGCAGCAGAAATCCACCAGCTCTACCTCGGAGGAAGAGACGGTGGCAACATAAGAGATTCTTCCTCTACTGCGACTGGAGAGAATTATATCTGTGAAGTTCAGCCGTTAGACTATGAAGATCAAGGAACAGCAAAGAATTCCACAGCTCTGACAGTACTAAACACACCGCCAATTACAATTGATGCAAACGTTTCGCCTTTGACTGTAACCACTTCAATTGATCTGCAAGGATATTGCAATGGAACCGATGTTGATAATGCTACGATTAATTATTATTACCGATGGTACAAAGATGGAGCTTTGGACTTGAGTGGTTACAATGGTAACGGTTTTGCGCAAGCATCTGAAGTTAATATTCACAATCTCTCAGCAGGAAATACTTCAAGGGGGCAGAACTGGACCTTTTCTTGCTTGGCGTATGATGGCCTTTCTAATGCTACTTCGTGGAAGAATGGTTCTGTGGTGATATCTAATGCAGCTCCAACCCATTCTATGCCTTGGTTGGGAGCTCATGTTCCATTTGGGACTTCGGTAGCTTTGGATGATGGTATCGTTGGTTACTGGCAGTTTGAGTATGATAATGGAACTCATACGATGGATGAGACTGGGGTTAATAACGGTAGCTTGCAAGGACCAACTCTGAATGAGAGTGGGAGAGTTGGGAAGGCGTATAGCTTTGATGGTGGGGATTATATTAATACTACTAGTGGTCCAAGCGCAATATCTAGCGATATAACTCTTTCGGCATGGATTAAGACAGGGAGCGATGCAACAAGCAGGGCTATCGTTGCATCAAGAGAAGGATCTGCTCCAAATCCCGGATGGGAATTTTTTGTACGTGCTTCAGGTAATGGAAATGTGCTCTTATTTCAAAATGACAACGGAGGTTACAGAGTAGGGTCAACAAATGTAAGAGATAATGCTTGGCATCATGTAGTTGGCGTAAGAGACAATGGTGTTTTCCATGTTTATGTAGATGGAGCAAATGACGATGGTGCAAATACTAATGAAGGAACAGATATGAGCAGTTCAGAGAACACACTAATCGGATTGTCTGCTGCTAATGTTGGGTCTTATTTCAACGGCTCCATCGATGAAGTAACAATCTGGAACAGATCTCTCTCAGCAGCAGAAATCTCCGAAATCTACAACAAATCCAGAGGAACTTTCAATACTTACTCCAATGAAGATATTTCTTGCGCTGTTAATACTTCGTCTGACTCAGATGGAGATAATCTAACATATATTTACAATTGGTATAAGGATGATGCTCCGATGATGGCGCTGTATATGCCTTTTGATCATGATGATTCTGGCGGTGTGAATACTACTAAGGATTATTCTGGCTCTGAGAATCATGGGCAATTGGGTAGTGGTGCTGATGGAGATGGGGCTGAGCCGGTTTGGAATTCAACAGGTTTCATTGGGGGAGCTTATGATTTTGATGGGGAGGATGATTATATAACTCTACAAGATAGCAGTGATTGGGTTCTCAATAATAAATTCACCATCACAGCATGGGTGAAATTAGCAGGTATAAGCGAACTATACCCATTTAGCCAAAGACAAAACGATGATAATCGAATGTACTATCTCTTAAGAAATAGTAATAATATCTCGAGGCTGTTTGTAAAGAGCGGGGCTTCAGTCATAGTTAATGTAGAACATCCAGTGCAATATATGCCAAATATATGGTACCATGTAGCCATAGTAGCTAATGGAACTAATTACTCTACTTTTAAAAATGGTATTCTTATCAACGCTTCTGCGGAAGCAGATGGTGTACCGGACTTTAATGGTCAGGCATATATTGGTACTGATCAATTTAGCGGAGGTCCGAGTTATTCAAATGGCTCAATAGATGATGTCCGAATCTACAACTATGCCTTATCAACTAACCAAATCAAAGCTCTCTACCTCAACAAAACCAACACGATCGTCTCAGCAGAAACCAATGTTGGTGAGAACTATACTTGTGAAGTCACACCTAACGATGCTACAGTAGATGGAACACTTCTTAATTCAAGTACTTTGATAATTTACAATGCTCCACCAATAACAATTGATGCTAACGTTTCGCCATTAACTGTAACGACGTCTATTGACCTACAAGGTTATTGCAATGGAACTGATGTGGATAATGCTACAATCAATTACTACTACAGATGGTATAAAGATGGAGCTTTGGACTTGAGTGGTTACAATGGTAACGGTTTCACTCAAGGAGTAGAAGTAAATGTTCATAATCTCTCAGCGGGGAATACTTCGAAAGGACAGAACTGGACCTTCTCCTGTTTGGCTTATGATGGCCTTTCTAATGCTACTTCATGGCAGAATGGTTCTGTGGTAATATCTAACGCAGCTCCAACTCATTCGATTCCATGGTTGGGAGCGCATGTTCCTTACGGGACTTCGGTAGCTTTGGATGATGGTATTGTTGGTTACTGGCAGTTTGAGTATGATAATGGAACTCATACGATGGATGAGACTGGGTTGAATAACGGTACGTTAGTTGGTGTGAATCTTACTCATGAAGGAAAGGTCGGGAAGGCATATGAATTTGGAAATGGAACTTGGATTGATACCAATAGCAATGATTTAGGAATAAGCGATCCATCCGCAATAGCTATCTCGACATGGATCTATCCAATAGGGCAATCCGAAAGTAGTCATATTGTAAATGATTATAATAGATCTTCGATTAGAGGATGGATATTGACATTAGAGACAGATAATAGACTACACGCAGTCAATATTAATGGTGCTGGAATAAGAAGAGATAGCTATGCTAATCCTCTCAGCTTAAACCAATGGCATCATATTGTCGCAGTAATTTATCCAAACACAACTTTCCCAGTTATATATTTAGACGGAAATATAAGTCATAATGCTACAGTTTCTGCTGGAGCGCCGGCGGCCTTATACCGCGGAGGCGGTAACGTAATAATCGGACGGCAGTCCGCATATAATCTTGGCAATGAAAGATACTTCAACGGCTCAATAGATGAAGTAACCATCTGGAACCGCTCGTTATCAGCAGCAGAGATCTCCGAAATCTACAACAAATCCAGAGGAACTTTCAATACTTACTCTAACGAAGATATTTCTTGCGCGGTTAATAATACCGCTGATGCTGACTGCTATGATGAAGAAACAGAAATATTAACTGAAAAGGGTTGGAAATATTTCAAAGATTTAACCAATGAGTCAGTTCTGACTCTAAATCCAGAGACACATGAGCAAGAATACCAAGAGCCGCTAGCATATCAAAATTACAATGTCCGAGGGGACATGTATAGAATAACAACAGAAAGGGGAGACTTGCTAGTCTCGCCTAAACATAAGGTTTATGCTAAGATAGAATCACCGTCGGTAGGCGCTGTCGTGATGCTCGAAAGCCAAGAAAATGACGATTTTTCTAGCCTCATCGACTTCGTACTTAAGGACAAAACTCTTGCGAATATGGACTCTTCTCTCTCCCTTGAGCGAATACCTCAAGGATTTGTAGCGGAGCGGATTTTGAATAATCTCGCTCATCTTCCGCTTGAGAGCTTTTTCCAGGACGGGATTTCTACTACAAGCCTTATCAATCTCACGCTTACACTTCGGATGAATAACAGAAGTATAGCTCATTTCAACGACTCAAAGAATTCGTCTACAGAATTAAACTTAATGAAAGGTCCTCTTTTCCTTTCCTCTATCTCCTTAGCAAATTCTTCCCGCTGTGGCAGCTCGTCCACCGGATGCCAGTCAATTTTCTCGCAGAACTTCCAAGCTTTATTTGATAGCTCTCCAGTTTTAATAAATTCGTCAAATATAGTTTTCTTTAATGCTTCTTCCCTACTTAATCTAGACCAATTAACCCAAGAGAGTTCTCTAATCCAATGTTTAAGCTCTTCGGATATTGATAATACTACGTTTGCCATTTACAGCTTACCTTCCCGAACTAATTGTTCGAATTTCCGCAATTGCGCTACTTTCTTTTCTAAGACGCCCCTTAGGAATACGGGCCAATTAACTTCGGGACAGTTATCCATCCTTTCTTTTATTTCATCTGGAAAGGATAATGTCAGTGTAGTCATTTTACCTTTGGATTCTTTAGATACCATTTCACAGAATCCTGTGGATACACAGGATTATAAAGCTTCCGATTACGAGCTCGTCAATATCGTAGATATTTATGAGAATCCTAGCGAGAAGATATATTTCCTAGACGAAGCTGGGAATGAGATCTTCGTTGAGTCAATTACTAAAGAATATTATTCAGGTAAAATATATGATGTTGACGTTGAGAATAATATTGTTCTAGTTAGACGCGGTGAATTAGTTACTTGGAGCGGTAACTCTGATAATCTAACTTACATTTACAATTGGTACAAAGACGATGAGCCTTTGATGGCGCTGTATATGCCTTTTGATCATGATGATTCTGGCGGTGTGAATACTACTAAGGATTATTCTGGCTCGGAGAATCATGGGCAGCTAGGTGGTGTAGCTGATGATGATGCTGGGGAGCCGACTTGGAATGCTACGGGTGGTTATTATGGTGGTGCTTATGATTTTGATGGGGAGGATGATATTATTAATCGTTCTAGTTTTCCAGGAGCTACTTCTACTGCGATAACAGTAAGTGCATGGTTTTATCCAAAGCAGCATTCTGCTTCTCTTAATGGATATTTCCAATATGGAGTAGATCCTCCAGCAGGTCAGAATTATTTCAGAATTTATTCGCTCTCTTCTTTTTTAGCATTGCGTACTAGAACTTCCGCCGCAGATTATCGCTATTATAATATTACAAACACTGCAGAGATTCCGACTAATAATTGGTATCATATAGTTACTGTCTGGGACGGAACAACAAAGAACGTGTATATAAATGGAGTAAACCAAACACTTCAATTATTAAACCAGGGTGGTGCAGATACGGATTATACTAATATAAATAATAATCAAATCTTACGTATTGGAAATAGTTATTCCGCACCCGCAAATTATCCCTTCAACGGCACAATAGATGAAGTTAGAATCTACAACTATTCCTTATCAGCTAACCAAATCAAAGCTCTCTACCTCAACAAAACCAACACAATCGTCTCAGAAGAAACCAATGTTGGTGAGAACTATACTTGCGAAGTCACGCCGAATGATGCTACAACTGATGGACCCTTGCTAAACTCTTCAACGCTGATAATCTACAACGCTCCACCAATAACAATCGATGCTAACGTATCCCCTCTAACTGTAACGACTGCTATTGATTTGCAAGGATACTGTAATGGAACTGATGTAGATAATGCTACGATTAATTACTATTACAGATGGTACAAAGACGGAGCTCTAGACCTAAGTGGTTACAATGGTAACGGCTTTACTCAAGGTGTTGAGGTTAATGTGCATAATCTCTCAGCGGGAAATACTTCGAAAGGTCAGAACTGGACCTTTTCTTGTCTAGCTAATGATGGCCTTTCTAACGCAACGTCTTGGCAGAATGGCTCTGTTGTAATATCTAACGCAGCTCCAACGCATTCTCGGCCTTGGCTAGGTGCGCATGTTCCTTTCGGAACTTCTGTAGCTTTGGATGATGGAATCGTTGGTTACTGGCAGTTTGAGTATGATAATGGAACTCATACGATGGATGAGACGGGGGTTAATAATGGTAGCTTGCAAGGACCAACTCTTAATGAGAGTGGGAGAATTGGAAAAGACTATAGTTTTGATGGGAATGACTATATAAATACTGGAAATGACAACAGTATAAACCTAACTGGAGCATTAACGCTATCCGCATGGGTAAAATTAAACTCAAATGGAACAGTCCAGCGGTTTATTAGTAAGCCATCTCAAGGAACTTGGGGCGGAGACTTTGCTAGATACAGCTTATTGCTGCAGACGAACAATCCTCGCTTCTGGGTAGAGAGTAATTTTAACACAGTTCAATGTGTTGATTATGTATTTCCACTAAATGAATGGGTACATCTAGCAGGTGTCTTTGATGGAACCACCGATGCAGGAAGCTTGAAGATATACGTAAATGGTATAGAAAACTGCACTGGAGCATCAGCCACAGCAGCTGTAACTGCCAGCAGTCAGGACTTAATTATTGGTCAACGCCATGCAGCAGATGGTGGCGAGTATGTCGACGGCTCAATAGACGAAGTAACTATCTGGAACCGCTCCTTATCAGCAACAGAGATCTCCGAAATATACAACAAATCCAGAGGAACTTTCAATACTTACTCAAATGAAGATATTTCTTGCGCGGTTAATACTTCGTCTGACTCAGATGGGGATAATCTAACTTACATCTACAACTGGTACAAGGATGATGCTCCTTTGATGGCTTTGTATATGCCTTTTGATCATGATGATTCTGGCGGTGTGAATACAACTAAGGATTATTCTGGGTCTGAGAATCATGGGCAGCTAGGTGGTGTAGCTGATGGAGATGGGGCAGAGCCTACTTGGAACTCAACAGGATATGTTGGGGGAGCTTACGAGTTTGATGGTGTTGATGATTATATTAATATCTCAACTAGCACAAGTTTAAGCCCGGGAACTAGCAACTTCTCAATCTCTGTATGGTTCCGAACTTCGCATCCAGATTACAGCGGTCAGGCGGGAGATATAATCAGAAACTACGGAAGCGATACAGATAATTTGTATTCTCTTACAGTAAATACTGATAATAAAATGCTAGCAAGTTATCGGGATGGTGATGCAGATGATTTGATTATCTCTGCTCAAGGTTCAGCCGTCAATGATGGAAAATGGCATCATTCTGTCTCAGTGAGGACTTCCTTAACTACTTCAGCACTATACTTAGATGGTGTTCAAATTGGAACCGACGCGGATGCAGCGATTGGTAATATCGATACAAGCAATGGTCGTGATTTATGTATCGGAACTTACTCTGATGCTGCGGGATGTACTAACTTAGAATTTAATGGCTCAATAGATGACGTCCGTATCTACAACTACTCCTTATCAGCAAACCAAATCCAAGCTCTCTACCTCAACAAAACCAATACAATTGTTTCAGAAGAAACCACAGTTGGTGAGAACTACACCTGCGAGGTTACTCCAAATGATGCTACAACAGATGGAACTTTGCTGAACTCTTCTACTTTGATAATTTACAATGCTCCACCAATAACCATCGATGCTAACGTTTCGCCATTAACTGTAACGACGTCTATTGACCTACAAGGTTATTGCAATGGAACCGATGTAGATAATGCTACAATTAATTATTACTACAGATGGTACAAAGATGGAGCTTTAGATCTGAGCGGATATAATGGAGCTGGCTTTACTCAAGGAGTTGAAGTTAATGTTCACAACTTATCCGCTGGAAACACTTCAAAAGGACAGAACTGGACCTTTTCTTGTCTAGCTTATGATGGCCTTTCTAATGCTACTTCCTGGCAGAATGGATCTGTTGTGATTGCTAATGCTGCTCCAACGCATTCAGTTCCGTGGTTGGGAGCGCATGTTCCTTATGCAACTTCGGTAGCTTTGGATGATGGAATTGTTGGTTACTGGCAATTTGAGTATGATAATGGAACTCATACGATAGATGAGACTGGGGTGAATAACGGTACGCTATATGGACCGACTCTTAATGAAAGTGGGAGAGTTGGTAAGGCTTATTCGTTTAATGGTAGTGGCGATTATATTGAAATACAGTACAACGCAGCTTTAGATGTTACAAATGGAGACTATAGTTTTGCTCTTTGGATGAAATGTAATAGAATAAGTATAAATGATATGGCTATTGATTTTGATGATCCTGGAGACGATGATGAAGTTTGGGTGGATTGTTCTAGAGCAAGAAGTTACGATGGTGTTTATTCTGATGCACTAGACTTCGCTGCTACAAAGAATTGGACGCATATTGTTGTTACAAAAACAGGTACAACTGCAAGAATATACCAAGATAGTGTTTTAGCAGATACTGTAGGGAATTGGAAATCATTTGCGGGCGCAGAGCTTAATCTCGGTTATAGGGAAAGAACTGCTGATGGCTTCTTTAATGGCTCAATAGATGAAGTAACCATCTGGAACCGCTCTTTATCGGCAGCAGAGATCTCCGAAATCTACAACAAGTCTAGAGGAACTTTCAATACTTACTCAAACGAAGATATCTCTTGCGCGGTTAATACTTCGTCTGACTCTGATGGGGATAATCTAACTTATATTTACAATTGGTATAAGGATGATGCTCCGTTGATGGCGCTGTATATGCCTTTTGATCATGATGACTCTGGCGGTGTGAATACTACTAAGGATTATTCTGGCTCTGGGAATGAGGGGCAATTAGGAGCAGGAGCTGATGGAGATGCTGGGGAGCCGACTTGGACTTCGGAGGGATATTATAGTGGCGCCTATAGCTTTGATGGTACTGACGATTATATTACTGCGGGGAATGATGCGAAGCTACAACTTACTGGTGCACTTACTATATCTTTTTGGATCAATCCAGACAACAATAATGCATTTTGCCCAACAGATCCATACTGCGGATTAATCGATAAAGGCGGATATACTAGTACACAGGGAGGCTGGGGTTTTTATGGTGATGATTCTGCGGATGGCAGTCTAGCTTTTTATGTTGATTCGGATCTTGCTGGAGGCGGTACTTCCGGAGTTTGGGCCAATACAACTACTTGGACAGCAGGACAATGGTATCATATTGTTGCAACTTTTGACGGTACGGTGGGCGCAGATAGTTTGAAAATATATCTAAATGGAACATTAGACAATTCATCTGCTTCAGCAACCGCTACAACCCTGGGAGGACCGAATCTTGACTTAGAGATCGGGAGAACTAGTGAGCTTGCTGGTCATAATTTTGATGGCACAATAGATGACGTAAGAATCTACAATTATTCTCTATCAGCAAATCAAATCAAAGCTCTCTACCTCAACAAAACCAACACTATTGTCTCAGAAGAAACAACAGTAGGCGAGAACTATACTTGCGAAGTCACTCCGAATGATGCTACAACCGATGGAACCTTGCTAAATTCTTCAACTTTGATAATTTACAATGCTCCGCCAATAACGATTGATGCTAACGTATCTCCTTTGACTGTAACCACTTCTATTGATCTGCAAGGTTATTGCAATGGAACTGATGTAGATAATGCTACAATTAATTACTATTACCGATGGTACAAGGATGGCGCTTTAGATCTAAGTGGTTACAATGGTAACGGTTTCACGCAAGGCTCTGAAGTAAATGTTCATAATCTCTCAGCTGGAAATACTTCGAAGGGTCAGAATTGGACCTTCTCTTGTTTAGCTTATGATGGCCTTTCTAATGCTACTTCGTGGAAGAATGGATCTGTGGTGATAGCTAATGCAGCTCCAACGCATTCAGTTCCGTGGTTGGGAGCTCATGTTCCTTATGCAACTTCGGTAGCGTTGGATGATGGAATAGTTGGTTACTGGCAGTTTGAGTATGATAATGGAACTCATACGATGGATGAGACTGGTTTGAATAACGGGAGTTTGAATAGCGGAGTTACTTTAAGTGAGGAAGGAAGAATTGGAAAAGACTACAATTTTGATGGTGTTAATGATTATATTTCCGTTGGAACTCCAACGAGTTATACAACTTTCTCTGTTTCTGCATGGGTAAAACCGACATTAAACGGCGTGGCTGAACAAGCAATATTCGGCGGAGATACAGCAAATGGAAAATACCAGCCAATAGTATTGGTCAACTCTACCGGTTATCCGCGTGCAGCTGCACATCAAGCCAATAGCTATACTCTCAGTAACACTTCGATTGACGCAAATTCATGGGGTTATATAGTTTATGTTGTTAATGACAAGAATAATAAGATTTATCTTGACGGCATACTAATTGCCGAAAGTACTGAAGCTAATAGTCCTGGTGCTTGGGATCCAGTACACTATATTGGAAAGAGAGATAATGAGTGGTACTTCAACGGCTCTCTCGATGAAGTCACTATCTGGAACCGCTCCTTATCAGCAACAGAAATCTCCGAAATATATAACAAATCCAGAGGAACTTTCAATACTTACTCAAATGAAGATATTTCTTGCGCGGTTAATACTTCGTCTGACTCAGATGGGGATAATGTAACTTACATTTACAATTGGTACAAGGATGATGAGCCTTTGATGGCGCTGTATATGCCTTTTGATCATGATGATTCTGGTGGTGTGAATACTACTAAGGATTATTCTGGCTCGGGGAATAATGGGCAGCTAGGAAGTTCTGCGGAGGGAGATGGGGCTGAGCCGACTTGGAATTCTAGTTGCGTACTTGGAGGTTGTTATAATTTCGATAATAGCTCGACAGAATATATTGATTTAGCTGATGATACGTTCAAGTATCAAAGCTTTTCAGTAGCTGCGTGGGTTAAGGTGGGGAAGAGTACTACTTATCCTTCGATTTTCTCTGTTGCAAATACAAATATGTATTGTGGTTACGCAGTAGGTTTCATCGGTCCTGAGAATCGCATACAGTTCATAACCGTAGAAAACAACGGCGGTGTGCGAGATAAAACCAATTCGAGCGCGGTTAATTTAGATCAATGGTATCACGTAGCCGCAATCAGAAACGGGACTACTGGCATGAAATTATACATTAATGGGACTGAAGTTGATGAGGACACTGCGCTAGGAACTATCTTATATGCTGGCTGCATCGGAGGCGATACATTTTATCCATTCATAGGCAGAGTAGGTACTGCTGCGAATCAAAGATACTTCAATGGTTCTATTGATGATTTACGAGTGTATGAATACGCCTTATCCGCTGCGCAAATAGAAGCTTTATACTTAAACAAAACCAACACAATAGTTTCTCAAGAAACCAATGTCGGTGAGAACTACACCTGTGAAGTCACTCCTAATGATGCTACAACAGATGGAACTTTGCTAAACTCTTCGACTTTGATAATTTACAATGCTCCGCCAGTAACAATCGATGCTAATGTATCTCCGCTAACTGTAACGACCGCTATTGATTTGATGGGTTATTGCAATGGAACTGATGTTGATAACGCTACAATTAATTATTATTACAGATGGTACAAGGATGGAGCTTTAGATCTGAGTGGCTACAACGGTGCTGGCTTTACACAAGGAGTAGAGGTTAATGTTCATAATCTCTCGGCGGGAAATACTTCAAAAGGACAGAACTGGACTTTCTCTTGCTTGGCTAACGATGGCCTTTCTAACGCTACTTCGTGGCAGAATGGTTCTGTAGTGATTGCTAATGCAGCTCCAACTCACTCAGTTCCGTGGTTGGGAGCGCATGTTCCTTATGCAACTTCGGTAGCTTTAGATGATGGTATCGTTGGTTACTGGCAGTTTGAGTATGATAATGGAACTCATACGATGGATGAGACTGGAAACTACAACGGAACACTATATGGACCTGCATTTAACGAAAGTGGAAGGGTCGGTAAAGCGTACACTTTCTTAGAACCGAATTACATAGATGCCGGAACTAGTTCTAAGCTAAGACCAAATACAATTACAGGAATGGCTTGGATAAAGACGAGTGATGCTACAGCAACAATATTCTCTAAATTCCCAACAGCTGCGGGAACAAATGGATATATGCTCACATTAGGATCCCAAGGAAATTTAACTGTTAGAATTGGCGGATTAGCTGAACTGCAAGTAATAGGATTAACCTTAGTAAATGATAGCAAATGGCATTTAGTAGCGTTCACAAGAGATTCTTCAAATGATATTTCGCTGTATGTTGATGGCGCACTAGACAAGACCGGCAACATAGCAACTGCATTCAATACGGATGTGTCCTTCAAGATTGGTAAATATATCTGGACTGGCACGGATTATTGGGAGTTCAACGGCTCAATAGATGAAGTAACCATCTGGAACCGCTCCTTATCAGCAGCAGAGATCTCCGAGATATACAACAAATCCAGAGGAACTTTCAATACGTATACTAACGAAGACATTTCTTGCGCGGTTAATACTTCGTCTGACTCAGATGGGGATAATCTAACTTATATTTACAATTGGTATAAGGATGATGAGCCTTTGATGGCTCTGTATATGCCTTTTGATCATGATAATTCTGGCGGAGTCAATACGACTAAGGATTATTCTGGCTTTGGAAATAATGGGCAGTTGGGAGCTGCTGCAGATGGAGATGGGGCCGAGCCAGTTTGGAACTCAACAGGGTTTATTGGGGGAGCTTATGAGTTTGATGGGGATGATGATTATATCGATATAGGCAATGTTTATGATGCAGATCAATCTGCGATTACTTGGGCTTTATGGTTCAAAGCAGATATTACAATTAATGATAATGGAATACTGGGGCGAGGTGGCGCAGTTAGTTATCCGAGTATCAAAGTTCAAAACAATAAAATCTATTCGGGCATTAGAATCGGTGGTGTTAATTACAATAATTGGACATCATTTACGGATACGACAAATTGGCATCACGTAGCGATGACTTATGATGATGCAGATGATATTGTAAGACATTACCTTGATGGAATAGAGACGAATATAACACCTACTGCTGGCGGTGTTGCAGAGATGAATTTTGATTTATACATCGGAAGATATCATAGCGCTCCTTTTGTATTCAACGGCTCAATAGATGATGTAAGGCTCTACAACTACTCTCTTTCAGCAAATCAAATCAAAGCTCTCTACCTCAACAAAACCAACACAATCGTCTCCGAAGAGACTTCAGTAGGTGAGAACTACACTTGTGAAGTCACACCGAACGATGCCACAGTAGATGGAACCTTGCTAAACTCGTCCACATTAATAATCTACAATGCTCCACCAATAACAATTGATGCTAACGTATCTCCGCTAACTGTAACGACTGCTATTGATTTGCAAGGCTATTGCAATGGAACCGACGTGGACAATTCTACAATTAACTATTATTACAGATGGTACAAAGACGGAGCTTTGGATCTAAGTGGCTACAATGGTGCTGGCTTTACGCAAGGTGTTGAGGTAAATGTGCATAATTTATCAGCTGGAAATACTTCAAAAGGTCAGAATTGGACTTTCTCTTGTCTAGCTAATGATGGCCTTTCTAATGCTACTTCGTGGAAGAATGGTTCTGTGGTGATCTCTAACGCAGCTCCGACTCATTCAGTTCCGTGGTTGGGAGCGCATGTTCCATTCGGAACTTCGGTAGCTTTGGATGATGGGCTCGTTGGTTACTGGCAGTTTGAGTATGATAATGGAACTCATACGATGGATGAGACTGGAATTAACAATGGCTCGCTTAACGGACCGATTCTTAATGAGAGTGGGAGAGTTGGTAAGGCTTATTCGTTTGATGGGGTTAATGATTATATTAATGCAGGAGCTAATCTAAATAACATTCTAAATAAGAAAGAATGGTCAATCTCCCTATGGTTAAATACAATAGATGATAATGGGTTCTACTTAACTAATAGAGAATCAAACAACAATGATGAAGTGAGATTTGCTAATGCATTTGCTTCTGCAAACATTACTATAACTTACGATGATGATACAGTGGGTGCAGTCAATGTTGTTTCATCAGTAAGTGGGAATGACAGCATCTGGCATCATGCAGTTGCTACTATTAATTCAACTACATTAAGCTTATACGTAGACGGTACATTATCTGACACGGGGGATGTTTCGGGCTCTGGAAATCTGAACCTAGATGACATAACCGTAATCGGTGCAAGAAAAGACACTGGAGGTTGGTACGCTGCAGGCCATAGTAGTTATCTTAATGGCTCAATAGATGAAGTCACCATTTGGAACCGCTCTTTATCAGCAACAGAAATCTCCGAAATCTACAACAAGTCCAGAGGAACTTTCAATACCTACTCTAATGAAGATATCTCTTGCGCTGTCAATACTTCGTCTGACTCAGATGGGGATAATCTAACTTATATTTACAACTGGTATAAGGATTATGAGCCTTTGATGGTTGGTTACTGGTCGTTTGATACTCAATTTGATGCAACAGATAATTCAACTGCTGGCGTAACGGATTATTCTGGAAATAATAATGATGGTCGCTTGGGTAATTCAACTGCTGGGACTCAGCCGACTTGGAATGCTAATGGATATATTAGTGGGGCTTATGAGTTTGATGAGATAGATGATCATATTGTAACGGATAATGAAGCAAACTTTGATTTTGAGAGGACGGATCCATTCACTGTAGAGTGTTGGTTCAAGACGGATACAAGTGCAAGCAATGTTATTTTGGGAAAAATGGATGCAACTTCGCCTTTTCCCGGATATCAAGTCATAATCCGCAACGCGGATAATTGGCTTATGTTATACATAATCTCAGGAGCAGGTGGAGCAGGCGACAGAATTGTAGTCGAAGGAAACACAGTTGTAACTGACAATGCTTGGCATCATATGGTTGCCACATATGCTGGAAATGAGGACGCTTCTGGAGCTCTGATATATGTAGATGGAGCACTAGAAACAATGAACACAGTAACCAACGGCTTAACTGGTTCAATTTTGAATAATATACCTTTCCAAATTAGCGGAAAGGATGGGGCTGTTGATTTGTATAAAGGTGCAATAGACGAAGTCCGTGTCTACAAATACACCCTATCCGCAGCTCAAGTCCAAGCGCTCTATCTCAACAAAACCAACACAATAGTCTCAGAAGAAACTTCTAAGGGAGAAAATTACACTTGCGAAGTCACGCCAAATGATGCTACAACCGACGGAACCTTACTAAACTCGTCTACGTTGATTATTTACAGCGCTGCACCTACTCATGCGAATCCAATCTTAAACGCTACTTCAATTAATAATTACACAACCGATAATTTGACTTGCTATAATCAATCGACAGCAGATATTGATGGGGATTATCCAGTAAATGTATTCTCGTGGTACAAGAATGATGTTTTGAACGCTACAACTGTGTTCTTGAATGCTAGCACTGTGTTGTATATGCCTTTTGATGAAAATATTACTGGGAATTTACAGACAGTGAGAGATTATGCTTCTAATAATGATGGTGTCTTGGGTAATGTAACTGCTGGGACTGATCCGACTTGGAATGCTAGTGGGAAAGTTGGTGGAGCTTATACGTTCGACGGAGTTGATGATTATATCAATGTTGGAGATAATACTAACTTCGAATTTGCTGCGAATAGTGCTTTTGCATTATCTACTTGGATCAAAGCTAATTCAGCAGTAGTTCAAGAAAGCAGAATTATATCTAAGAGATATAATGTTGTTGGAGGAAATTCCCAATATATGCTCAATGTCAATAGTACTGGTGCGATTAGATTCTGGTTATATGATGGTGCGGATAATTATGCAAAATATCCAAATGCAATAACTTTCGGTCAATGGCATCATGTCTTAGCACAAAGAAAGACCGATGGAACGATGGAAGTTTATGTTGATGGAGTAATTGGGAGCGTAACGGATTCTACAACTGCTACAGCGGGCGTAAACGACGGAAATCTTACGGTTGGCACTGATGAAAGGACTGCAAATCGTGAGTTCAACGGCTCAATAGACGAAGTACAAATATACAACAGAACTCTTTCAGCAGACGAGATCTCTCAATTATATCTCGGAGGCAGAGACGGTGGCAACATAAGAGATTCTTCTTCAACTGCAACGGGAGAAAATTATACTTGTGAAGTTCAGCCATTAGATTATGAAGATTGGGGAATTGCTAAGAATTCAACAAATCTAACTATTCAAAACACAGCTCCAGTAACAATCGATGCAAACGTATCTCCGTTCTCTCCGAATGCTAGTGTAGAGCTATTAGGTTACTGTAATTCATCCGATGAGGACAACGATACGATTAATTTCTACTATCAATGGTACCGCGATGGCGTCTTTAACTTAAGTGGATACAATGGCGGAGCTTTCACACAAGGTGTTGAGGTAAATGTGCATAATCTTTCAGCAGGAAACACTTCAAAAGGACAGAACTGGACCTTTTCGTGCTTGGCTAACGATGGAGTTCTGAATGCTACCTCTTGGCAGAATGGTTCTGTGGTAATTCAGAGTACAGCTCCTACTCATGCTAATCCGATCTTAAATGCAACTTCAATTAATAATTATACAACTGACAATTTGACTTGTTATAATCAAAGTACTGCAGATATAGATTCAGACTATGTTGTCAATAAGTACAGTTGGTATAAAAATGATGTTTTGAACGCTACGACTGTCTTCTTGAATGCTAGCACTGTGTTGTATATGCCTTTTGAGCCGAACTTTACTGCTTCGGATAATTCAACAGCAGGAGTTTTAGATTATGCTGGAAGTAATAATGGTCGCTTAGGTAATTCTACTGCTGGGACTCAGCCGAATTGGACTAGTGAAGGGAAAGTTGGGGGAGCTTATGAATTCGATGGTGTTGATGATTATATTAATTTAGATACTCATGTTAATAGTTTTGAAGGTTGGAATATTGGAGCAATTTCTGTTTGGTTTAAGGTAACTTCTGCATCTGCATGTTTATATTCCATTTCAAATAAAGCTGATACTAATGATATTATGGATTTTACTGTTGGCGTTTCAACTGGAAGTTATGGTGATGAAAGTATTCGTTTTTCTCATGTTCCAAATGGAGCAGAAACTCTTGGAATGTTTGTTAGAAATGGGCATACAGCATATACTGATGGAAATTGGCATCACGCAGTATTAACAATTGGTGGGGCAGGTAATGCAATCTATATAGATGGAGTTAGTCAAGCGATAACTTATAGAGCGGGTAATGCTGGAACAAATGAGTTTTCTGATTTGTTTGCTGCTGACACAGTAGGCATTGGGCGTTACGCAGCAGGAGGGGTTACAAATTTTGAGATTAATGGCACAATAGATGAAGTCCAAATCTACAACCGCGCATTATCAGCAGCAGAAGTCCACCAGCTCTACCTCGGAGGAAGAGACGGTGGCAACATAAGAAATTCCTCATCAACAGCTAAAGATGAGAGCTACATTTGTGAAGTTCAGCCATTAGATTATGAAGACCAAGGACTAGCGAAGAATTCAACTGCATTGACGGTTCTAAATACTGTGCCTACTCAGACTCAGCCGATCTTAAATGCTACTTCGGTAAATAATTATACAACTGATAATTTGACTTGTTACAACCAATCAACAGCTGATGATGATTTAGATGCGGTGACTAATATTTATAATTGGTATAAGAATGATGCTCCGATTATGATGCTAAATATGCCTTTTGATCATGATGATTCTGGTGGAGTTAACACAACTAAAGATTATTCAGGAAGAAACAATCATGGACAGTTAGGAACCTCAGCAGATTCAGATTCTGCTGAACCTACGTGGGATACATCTGGGAAAGTTGGAGGAACTTACAATTTCGACGGGAGTAATGACTATATACGAATCAGCGACAGCTCTTCACTAGATCAAACAAGCGCATTTAGTATAGAAACTTGGGTAGACATAAATGGAACTGCTAAGGATAATACTATAAAATCAATAGCTAGCAAAGGAAATCTCGACAAGGAAGCTGCAGGTTATAATTTATACTGGAATGATGTATATAGTGAGAACTTCTTGAATTTCTCATGTAATGGATGGACAGCAGCACAGCCACCTACAACTTCCTACATGAAGAATTGCACGAACTTTTGGAAAGGATATGCGGAGGATACTTACTCTGCAGTTGATAATTGTAATACTTGTACACTAAATAATAACCCGGAAGGCGCCACAGACGGTGCGTACATTGCAACAACTAATGCCGACTTGGGACCAGTATGGATCTACAAGTCCTTCCCAACTACTCCTGGCGAAAATTTCACAGTTGATATTCGTTATAGAATAACTAAAAAAACTACTGGCGGAGGTCCGATGAATGGCGGACTATATGTTTGGGAAGGAACAGTAGTTCCTTGTAGCGGTAATAGGCAGACTGGATCTTGTGAAGATCCGAATGGAAACACAACAGATGCAATAGCATCAGATCATACTACTTGCGATCTCGCAGGATGGTGTGCTTGGCAGGATTACACCACCACGAATATTACAAACGCGTCAACGTTTACAGTTGGGATGTATACTTGGGATTCCTGGAACATTTGGGCAGTTTACTTAGATGTAGACTATGTAAACGTCTCAACGCTTAGTAAACGTGTGAGTTTCATGCTCGGTGACGCAAGTAATAATATGAGCACAATATTTGCATCTAACGTGTCCGACGGTTGGAGACATATTGTTGGTACGTATGATGGCGGAACTCAGAGCTTATATGTTGATGGTGTGTTAAACACAAGCACGAGTTTTACCAATCTAATTGGTACAAATAACTTAGATTTAATCATCGGTTCCGAGCCGAATAATAATATATATCATTATGAGGGTAAGATAGATGAAGTTCGTATATATAATCGTTCTCTATCTGCTGCTCAAGTCTATCAACGTTACTTAGAAGGCAACAACTCAATCTCAACTTCAACAATCGTTTCCGACGATACTACTGCTGGCGAAGTCTGGAACTGCTCTGTAACACCAAATGACGGCGAAGCTGACGGAACAACTCTAACTTCATTAAATCTAACTATTCAAAACACCGCTCCAGTAACAATCGATGCAAACGTATCTCCGTTCTCACCGAATGCTAGCGTTGAGCTATTAGGTTATTGTAACTCATCAGATGAAGATAATGATACGATTAACTTCTATTACAAATGGTTCCGAGATGGCGTCTTTAACTTGAGTGGCTACAACGGCGGAGCATTTACACAAAGAGTAGAGGTAAATGTTCATAATTTATCAGCTGGAAACACTTCAAAGGGTCAGAATTGGACCTTTTCTTGTCTAGCGAATGATGGAATTCTAAATGCTAGCTCTTGGCAAAATGGATCTGTGGTGATTCAGAGTACAGCTCCTACGCATTTGAACCCTATTTTGAACTCAACATCCGTTAATAATTACACAACGGATAATTTGACTTGCTATAATCAAAGTACTGCGGATATAGATTTCGATCATGTGGTTAATAAATACGCTTGGTACAAGAATGGTGTTTTGAACGCCACAACTGTGTTCTTGAATGCTAGCACCGTGTTGTATATGCCTTTCGAGCCGAACTTTACAGCTTCGGATAATTCAACTGCTGGCGTTTTGGATTACGCTGGAACTAATAATGGTCGCTTGGGTAATTCAACTGCTGGGACTCAGCCGAATTGGACTTTAGATGGGAAAGTGGGTGGAGCTTATGTGTTTGATGGTATTAATGACCGTATTCAAATTGCTGATAGTGCATCTCTAGATGCAATTAAAGATATTACAGTTGAAGCGTGGATTAATAGTAATGATATTACTTTACAACAAACGATAGTTGGTTTTATTGATAATGTCGTATCGAAAGGACCACAGTTAATGATTAGGGCGGATGGTGGAATAATATGGGCTGTACAGAATGGAGTAGGTGCCTATCGTAGATGTTATACCGCAATAGGTTTACTCGAAGCTAATAAGTGGTATCATATCGCTGGAACTTTTGATGATACTTCAAAGGCTCGTGCAATATATATCAACGGAGAGTCAATAGCTTTTGAGGGCGATGATCTTAATTTGGGTGTGATGGCACACGGAGATATAAGGGCGATCGGCGCTAGTTCAGTTCCCAACCCCCTCTATAATTTCAATGGATCCATAGATGAAGTCCAGATCTACAACAGAACACTTTCAGCAACAGAAATCCACCAGCTATATCTCGGAGGAAGAGACGGTGGAAACATTAGAAACTCTTCCTCAACAGCTAAGGACGAGAACTACATCTGCGAAGTTCAGCCAATGGACTATGAAGATATGGGGACTGCGAAGAATTCAACTGCATTGACAGTTCTAAATACGGTGCCTACTCAGACAGCTCCGATTCTGAATGCAACTTCAATATACAATTACACAACGGATAATTTGACTTGTTATAATCAAAGTACGTCAGATGTAGATGGAGATAGTTTAACTAATATTTATAATTGGTACAAGAATGAACAGCCGCTCATGCGATTCAATCTGCCGTTTGATCACGATGACTCAGCAGGAGCTGGAAAAACAAAAGATTACTCCGGTTCTGGAAATGATGGTCAGCTAGGCGCAGCAGCAGATGGAGATGGGGCAGAGCCGATATTCAATTCTACCGGAGCAATTGGAGGCGCTTACGAGTTTGATGGTACAAATGATTATATCGAACTTCCAGCTACAGCAAAAGTAACTGGTGAGTTTACAATCAGTGTTTGGTTCAAGTTAGATCAAGAAATAACCGACGAGCCATCAGCCCCGGCTTTGTTTGGAGGTGCTGCAATGCGGGGGCCAGCCGAAAAAGGTGGTGCCTCATTGGCTTTCCTTATGACTACTGGAAAACTTTATTTTGATACCTATAACACCACTACTCGGGCTGCCAGCATTTCTACAACAGCAGTTTGGGGAACAACAGATTGGTATCATGTTGTTGCAACGAGAAATTCCACTACACAAGAATTGTGGATAAATGGAATTAGAGAAGATTCCGGCGATACGGTAAAAGGTAGTTTAAGTTGGGCAGCAGGTTGGGGAGCAGCCAAAATCGGATATGCAAGTTATATATACTTTAATGGAACCATTGATGAATTTAAAATATATGATCATTCTTTAACAGCAGAACAGATAAAAACTCTTTTTTCAAATAAAACTGATATTATCGTCTCAGACGAAACAACAGCTGGAGAAAACTGGACCTGCGAAGTTACGCCAAATGATGCTACATCCGACGGAACAACGCTAAACAGCACTACAAACATAACAATAATAGCTGCTCCAATAACTTTATACTCAAATATTACGCCAGCAGCTCCAAATGTATCTGCAGATCTAGAAGGATTCTGTAATGGAACCACCGCTACAAATGTAAACTATTATTACAGCTGGTATAAAGATGGTGTCTTAAATATAAGCGATTACGACGGCGGAGCTTACGCTTCAAACGCAGAAATAAACATACATAACTTAACAGCAGGAAACACCTCTTACAATGAGAACTGGACTTTCTCTTGCTTAGCAAATGATGGTGTAATTAACGCTACGTCATGGCAGAATTATTCAGTAATTATCTCAGACGTGACTGAGCCAGTTGTAACATTCAACGCTCCAATAGATGGAGAAAACGTCTCAGGTTCAATAATAATCAACGCGACTATCACAAACGGCGCTTCAGGAGTAAACGCATCCAGAGTCTATTATTGGCTAGAAAATGCTACAGGAAACCAAACAAAATGGACTAGCATGAGCAACATTACAGTGGATCTATTCAACACTTCATTTAACATAAATTCAATAGCGGACGGTTATTACAACATAACTATAAACGCTTCAGACAATGCAGGAAATATTAACGCAAGTGAAAAAGTGCAGATACAAATAGACAACACTCAGCCATCAATTATAGTAACCGCGCCAATAAATAATTCCATACTAACTTCAGCAATACTAAACATCACCGGAACAGCCTCAGATGCAAATCCAGACAACGTCACTGCAAATAATGCTATCTTCGGCCAGAACTTAAACACATACACGAATTGGAATTTCTCAAACATCTCAATGGATGACGGGATTTACACAGCAATAATCACTGCAAATGATACTCTCGGAAACTCAAATTCAACTAGCGTCACGTTTACAATAGATACAACTCCACCAGCAGTTAACATAACTAATCCTTCAGATGGCGATACTGTTAGCGAAGTAATAACTATAAACAGCACAATTACAGACGCAACGAGCGGGGTAAACGCTTCAAGAGTTTACTATTGGCTATCGAATGAAACAGGAAACCAGACTGCTTGGACATCAATGACTAACACAAGTAGCGTATTTAGTGCAAGTTTCGATACTACAACGCTGGGAATCGGAGCATATAATATAACAATTAATGCTACAGATATAGCTAACTTAGAGAACTCAACAGAATATATCCAAATAACTATCACTGCAGATAATATCGGACCGTCAGTAACCTTAGAATCGCCGACAGATAGAACTATAACTTCGACCAGGACAATAACGTTCCTATACAGCGTAAATGATGTAGGATCAGATATTAGCAACTGCTCGATATGGACTAATCTCAACGGTACTTGGCTATTAAATGCAACTAATTCTACGCCAATAGTTGAATCAACTTCTGGGCAAGAATTCACGATTGATAGCTTGCCGTACACTACTTTCTTATGGAATATACAGTGCTATGATACCGCACCTACACCAAATTCCAGATTCGCAACTAATAATTACACCTTGACTATTGCTCTGTCTAGCGCGGGAGGCGAAGACGGAGTAAATGTCGGTGCAGGCGGTAGCAGGACAATAGATAAGGACAAAGTGGGTAGTCTAACTGCACCTTACTCTGTCGGCCGAATGTTCGACAAAGTCAAAGCCGGCGAAACAAATACATTTGATATTTTAGATGATGATCTCGCGGTAACAAGTATAGACTTCGAGCTAAATCAGAATGTAGAAGAATTCAAGATGTTCGCTGCATCGCTAAATAACAGACCTGAAGAGCTAATACCGCCGCCAGACCGGATAGTATATCAATACTTAGAAATCGGTGCACCGCAGATAACTGGAAGTGCGGTAAATATGGCCTCAATATCTTTCATAGTCGATACTGGTTGGATACTAGACAATTATGTTATAGATAACAGCATTAGACTAGAACGATACGTAGCTGGTGCTTGGGTTCCGCTAACTACTGTAAGAATAAGTGAGACTAGCTATTTGTTAAGCTTCAGAGCTGCAACTGACGGCTTCAGCTACTTTGCAATTACTGGACTGCAGGGCGATGTTCCAGAAAAAGTAGCTGCTGCAACTGAAGAAGAAAAGAGTCCTCTCGAAGAAGTATTCTATAGCGTCCCGGACTTAAAGAAAGTAGACTCAAGTTACTTAAGATTATTGCTCGTGCTAATTCCAATAATAATGCTATTAATTTATTCTGCAATACATCGAAGGCACAAGCATATCAAAAAAGATAAAGCACCTAAAGAAATAAATAAAGATAAATCACTAGCAGAAGAACTAAAAGAGAAGCCCGTGGAAGCAGAAGCGGTAAAAGAGAGTGAGCAAATAAAAAAGAAACCTACGCAAAAGAAAAGAAAGGAAAAGCTGGATTCCCCTTACCAGGGAAAGGTTTTTAAATTCGGAAGATAGAGAAATAACATGCAAAACGGTGAGTATCCCTGGCAGTAGAAGATCAGAGATAATCAGAGTTATGCAATTTTTAGGTGGTTCTCCGTGGAGCGGGAGCTATCTACAAAACACGGGGTCATAGCATAAATTGTTCTGCTAGCAAAGCAGTACTTGTGCAACCCGGCAGTGCGGCGGGTTCCAGACCCGTCGATGGGGGTTCAAAGCGAGCCCTTTTCTTTCGCGAAAGAAAAGGTTTCGCCGCATCCCAAAAGAAAGGCATTTTACTACGCGACTTCGTCGCTTCGAATATGCCTTTGGCAACTTTTGAGATGTCGGCACTTGAAAATCCCTCTGACCCCATTTTTATTCCAATGGAAAGGGTGAACACTTTAATCGGGTACTACTTGCTCATAAAGAAGCTTACGATAGCGCATAAGCTCCATGCCGAAGAGATAGGCACGAGTGTAGAAAATAATCCGCTAATCTTGCTCAGAAAAGGTCCAAAAAATAATAAAAGCATTTTTATTGAGTTCGGCTGTCATGGCAATGAAATATATCGAGTCAGGGAGCTTCTATCTTTTCCAGAAACGCTTAGTAAGATAAAGGATACTTATACTTACTATTTTATCTTGACTAATCCGGATGGACTAATATTAAATACTCGAGAAAATGCTCGCGGAAAGGATATAAACCGAGATTTCATTAAATTTACTACGCCAGAAGCGAGAGCGTTAAATAAATTCATTACTGCTAATAAAAAGAATATAAAAGCAACATTATCGATTCATGGTGCTCGGCTCGGCTCAAAACTAATACATATGGGAAAAGGGCACAAGCTAGCAAAGAGCATTAAGCGAGCGCTGAGATCTGCTGAATTGGATTATCCTCATCCATACATGAATGAAATTGAAGAAGAGCCAGGAATATTTGGAATGATAAATCCGAATAAAAAATTCGGAACATTTTCAGAATATGCTGAATCACTAGGAATACCCTCTTGCGCAGTTGAAATGCATAAAGATGCAATAGATAAGCATCTTTTCTTAATGGAAATGCTAGTGGGGACTAAGAAGTATTTGGAGAATAAAAAATGACTTCGGGACAATATCCCTGGCAGTAGAATAGGTATACTTGGAGGAATTGGACCAGAAGCTACGGGAGAGTTTTATCTTAAACTCATCAGTAAATTACAGGCCAGTGGTCGCATTAAAAGTAATACAGATTTCCCTAAAATAATCATTAATAGCATTCCCGCACCAGAATTAGTATCTGAAAAAATTACTGATTTTGATTTAGAAGAATACGTTATTGGACTAAAAGAGCTAGAGAAATTATCGGTTGATTTTATTGTTATGGTTTGTAATACTATACACTTGTACCATGGCGAATTACAAAAGCAAATATCTATACCCATCATCGATCTAAGAGCAGGAGTCGAGCAAGAATTAATAAAACGAAATATCAAAGAAATTACTGTTCTTGGTACTCCTGAGACTGCAAAGAGATTATATAACTTCAGAAACATCTCGATTCGACTTCCAAGTACTTTGGATCAACAGAGAATAGCTAATACCATTGAGAATTTCAATAAAGGGGCGAATAAAGCTAAGCAAGTCTCCAATCTCCGCGAAGTAGCTCTTAGATATGAGAATATAATGCTTAGCTGTACTGAAGTTTCTTTAATGGCAAAAGATTTATCAGCAATTGACACTTTTAATGTTCTTATTGAAATGGTATTGGAAAAGCTTAATAAAATCCATAGCGAGGTAAATAACAATGGCTAACTTCAAAATAACACCCTACGAAGTAAAGGGAGAAATTGACTATGATAAAGTTGTCTCCAGATTTGGGGCGCAGAAAGTTACCAAGCAGCTCATCAAGAAAATGAAAGCTCTTCCGATGATCATGCGTAGAGGCTACATCTATGCGCACAGAGATTTTGACAAGATACTAGCCAAGAAGAAATTTGCTATTGTCTCCGGCCGAGGAGTATCAAACAAGATCCAACTCGGACATTTAACCACCCTTAGATTCGTCAAAGAATTGCAGGATATTTATGGCTGTTATGTATTCATACCTTTCTCAGATGATGAGAAGTACATGTATAAACGAGACCTCAGCTTCGAGAAATTAAAAGAGTTAACTTATGAGAATATTTTAGATATAATTGCTCTGGGGTTCGACCCGAAGAAAACTGACTTTGTAGTAGATACTCAAAATATGAATCAGGAGATATATAATTTAGCAGTTCGCTGCGCAAAACGAATAACTTTCAGTACCGTTAAGGCGACTTTCGGGTTCACAAATGAAAACAATATTGGCATAACTTTCTACCCAGCTATGCAGGCAGCACATATACTCTACCCGACAGTTAAGAAAGGACTTCCGGTGGTTGTTCCAGTAGGAATTGATCAAGATCCGTTCATTAAACTGTCTCGAGATGTTGCTTACAAATTGAAATTAACTAAACCGGGCGGAGTTTATTGTACCTACGTTCCGGGACTAAAGGGCGGCGGCAAGATGTCTGCCACTGATCCAGACAGCACGATTTACACAACAGATACGCCTAAAGAAGTTGAGAAAAAGATCAAAAAGTATGCATTTTCCGGAGGACAACCAACAATTAAAGAGCATAGAGAAAAAGGTGGTAATCCGGATGTGGATGTATCTTATCAATATCTAACTTTCTTTATGGAAGATGATAAAAAGCTGAAAAAGATTTATGCTGATTATAAATCTGGCAAGATGTTGACATCTGAGTTAAAACAAATTTGCATTGACACAATTAATAGCTTCTTAAAAGAGCACCAGAAGAAGCGAGAAGCTGCAAAAAAGAACATCGAGAAGTTCATGTTGAGAGACTAATCGCAAAGTAATCCTGACGTCTTACTGACTGCGATTTTAGTATTTTTTACTTTCTCTTCTAAAGTTTTAAACAACTTAACACTCTGAACGTTTAGTTCTCTTCTCAGTTCACTAACACTCGAACCTGTTGGTACGCTGATAGTAAAACTCTCAAACGGAGTCCCCTGCGGAGTTACTTCTATTTGCTCGAAACCGCTCCACCAAGAATAAACTATTTTCCCAATGCCACTTATTTCTAACGATGCCGTCTGATCAGAATATCCATCTGCGAGCTCAGCACCTTTGTCTCGAAAATATATCCCGATTGGAGTAGCATATTTCAATTCCATACTAAAACAAAGAGGGAACTCTTTAAAAAGTATTATACACGGAAAACTATTTATTCTAGAGAATAGTTACTTAGTTATGGACGGAGGAGCGAAGCGACGGATGGAGGCTTACGGGGGGTACGGCCCGTAATATGCTATTCATATTGCTGCTAGTATTTCTAGGAATTCTTTGGTTCCTAGATGAGGTACTCACAGCGATTGAAGTCCAGCGGCACGGAATATTGAGTGAGCGGAATCCGGTTGTTCGTAAATTTATTAAGAAAGGCGGACATATATTCTTCTATTTCAAAGTAATTACTTTCGCTGTATTCTGCGCGATTTCGATATTAGCATATTCAATAAGCCAAGTTGCATTCTACATCTTAGTTACAATTGCAATAATAATTTATGGAATAATAGATATACGGAACTTAGATGTTCTGAGAAAAGGCTAGCTAGTAAATGAATCTAAATTCGCTTGCTGTTGCTGCTTATTGCTCTTTCTCAATCGATTCAGTGCTAAATTAATGCGCTTTTCTGAGAATTCATGCTTATCACAGAGTATTTTCTTAATCTTATCCTCGTCGAAAGGTTTCCATTTTAGAGAATAATTTGTAGTAATTGCGGGTCTTAAGAATAGGTTCATTACGCTCTCCGCTCGAGGAATTTCAGGTGCATATTTATCAAACTTTCCTTCCTGGACAATTTTCAAAGCAGTCTTAGGCCCAACTCCCTTAACTCCTGCGTTGAAATCAGTTCCGATTAGTATCGCAACTTTAACGAGTCCGCCAAGATCTATCTTAAGATAATTAAGCGTATCTGCCAAGCTAACTATCTCTGGCTTAACTTCTACATATTTTCTTGCTCCAGGTACTTTTTTCTTCTCTGAAATTGTGAGATTCCGAACCAAGTAAGGTGTTCCAAACAAAAGCGAGTCATAATCCTGAGAAGCAACTGCAAAAACCTGCCCTTTGATTGCCATATATGAAGCCTGAGCCTCACCATCTCCCATAGCTTGTACGGTTGGAAGTCCCATCGCCGCGATCAATTGCTTAGATTCCTTAACCATCTCTGGCGTTAATCTCGAAGTTTGCTGAGCATATTTTCTAGCTTCCTCTATTTTTCCTGCTTTTTTTGCTATCAAGTACTTTTTTCTAGCTGCTTCCTTGATTAATCTTCTTTGTTGCTGCGTCTCTGCTTTTAGTGCTGGTGCCTCGCCATCAAATACAAAGCAAGGCTTAATACCGCCTTCTAAGAGCTTAGCAGTTCTACTGAATAATCCAATAAGATGAGAAGTGACGTTTCCCTTAGAATCCATTAGCGACGTGCCATCTCTTTGTCTTATTGCTGCTAAAAATTGATAGAGTATATTGTAGGTGTCGATTGCTAATTTCTTGTTAGCTAGCTCGCTGATAGAAATTGGCTGCTTTTGGACTAAGTCTCTGAGATTTACACCCATGAATTAGATAGAGATTCTAGAGATAAAAAAGATTGTTATTCTCCAAAGATTAGAATTTAGACTTCTTTTTACGCTTGTTCTTCAATAGTCTGTACTTGGTATGCTGCCCACCGCGAGCAGTCTTTCTTCTTGACTTCGCCACTATAAATACCTCAATTAAGGTGTTAATGCATAATAGCAGTGCTTTTTAAATCTAACTATCTTACTATAAACATGGTACTCAAGCTAGATTTACACGTACATTCAATTCATTCTCCTAAAGATGGCTTCGTCCCAGTAGAAGAGCTAGCTAAGCGAGCTAAGGAGCTAGGATTAGATGGATTCGCGCTAACTGACCATGACACAATAGCAGGGCACGAGGAAGCTAAAAAGCTAGCTGAAAAATATGATTTAATAATAATTCCGGGAGTAGAAATAAAAACGAACGCGGGAGACTTAGTCGGACTAGGAATAAATAAACCAATAAAATCGCGAATTTCTCCTGAAGAAGCAATCGAAGAAGTGCATAAGCAGGGAGGGATTGCTATCGCACCTCATCCGTTTGGAATGCTGGCTCACCCTTGCGCACTACGAAAACGCATCTTTAACTTAAAATTAGACGCAATAGAAGTAATAAATGGGAGAAACAGCTATCAAGGGAACCGAAGGGCAGAGCGGGCTGCAAGAAAATTAGAGCTTTCTAGAACCGCTAGCAGTGACGCTCATTTACTAGAAGAACTTGGTCGCTGTTATACAGAAGTAGATGCTGAGCCGAACGTAGACTCAATTTTAAAAGCTATTAAAGCAGGAAAAACAAGGGTTCATGGAAAATCAGCTAATTTTAGAATATTAGCTAAACATGCGCGATTAATACTAAAAAGACGGATTAAAAAGCGGAAGGATAATCATAAACGATAATGTTTCTTGATTTTCTTAGCAACTTCTTTTGCAGATAATTTTGTATTATCTATTTCTAGGCTTTTTACAAAGAGAATCGGCTCCATCAGGTTCTTCTCCTTAAGTACCTCCTCTAATCGTCTAGAAGAAGTAATTTTCTTGTGCTTCTTACGAGAGCTAAGACATACTCTCAGTATAAGAGTTTCTTTCGAACAAACTAATCGAACAAAGTGAACCGTTCCCCCATGCTTTTCTACCTTACGAATTATCATTTTTAGTGCCTTATCTCCTTTCTTAAAATGATAGCAACAAGTAAAAATCAAGCCCGGAAGGTTCTGCTTTGCAGCTAACTCAATGATCGATGCACGAATATTCGCCATAACCTCCCGAAACCCTTTTGATCCAAATTCAAAGAACTCCAACATTAGATCGATAATCATTTGACCATGAAATACTTTTAGTGGAGTTATCTTAGCTAGTTCATTCGCCACAGTTAACTTTCCGATTGCAGGAGGACCATAGATAAAAATTAGTTTCATATTTGTGAACTGTAGAAGAACTATAAAACAATTATGGCCTGCCAGCGCGGCCAGTCATTTGATGATACTCTAAAACCGGTATCCAATCCGAGCCCCAGCGGCCAGAATATCGTTTCAGAGAGCTCATTATTGCTCTAAAAGCAGGCAAATTAACACCCATAGCCAAAGTAGGAGTGCAGCAAATTATCCTTATGTCCTCCCTTCTAAAAGCATCTTCGATCAGCTCTTTTTGTTTAGCAACTAATCCAGCATGATGAAAAGCTACTCCCTTTTCCAAGCAGCCAGCTAATCGATTGCATTGCTTAGTTGGTCTGGATAACGCCTTCAGGGCTTTCTCGGAGAGTTTCTCTAATCGAGGCGCCCCCACCTTGATTAGTCTACTCAATTTATCTGCGGTATTTTCAGCTGTTCTCTTAGTTGAGCAAAATATTAGCGCTTGCCTACCGAGTTTAATTGTATCTAGCGCTAGCCGGAGTGTCGGATCAGAAATAGCTCTATTTATTGCTAGATTCTCTTTTGTTTCGAAAAAATCAATTTCTTCATCAGAAAAAATACCCTGAAATAACTGCACCGGACGCCACGTATCAGTTACTAATTCCGCACCGAGCCAATCACTTAATTCTTCTGGGTTACCAACTGTCGCGGAGAGCGCGACGATTTGCAGCTTTTTAATTAGCTTCCGCAATAGCGTAATTACTATCTCTAGCGTCGGTCCGCGTCGGGGATCGTTCAACAAATGAATCTCATCAACAATCAGAAGACCAACTTTAGATATCCAAGACGCGCCGTGGCGAATCAAGCTATCTAGCTTCTCATTTGAGCAAATAATTACATCATACTTTTCTAGCCAAGGATCTGCGCTGTCTAGATCACCAATACTTAATGCGACCCTCACGCCATGTTTCTCGTACTTTTTCTTAAAGTCCTTAAACTTTTCAGACGCTAGCGATTTCAGGGGAGCAGCATAAATTACTTTAGCTTTCCGAGTGAAAATCATATTAAGCAGAGCTAGCTCAGCCACCAAAGTCTTTCCCGAAGCAGTAGGAGTACAAATCAGCATACTCTTAAGCTCTAGCAAGCCAGCGTCAATTGCTTTAGATTGACAGGGGCGGAATTCCTTAATTTTCTGCTCAGAAAGAATACTCCCTAGCTTCCCAGATAATAGCATACTTCTTTCTAAGCAAGTCAATTTAAAATAATTTAGTAGATATAGCCCTCAAATTCCAAGTCATTCGAAGTAAAATTAATAGAATAATTTCCTCTAAAGCCATTATAATTAACAATAGCGCATGCTAGTCCGATTCCTTGCTGAGAATACACGCTCTTAAGATGCGGGCACAAATCTGATTGCTGTGCATTAGCAACCGACCAAGTATTACGGTCTTGAATTGAGTTTTGAATATTTTTAAAATCCAAGTAGCTCGATTTTGTGAATAACGTAACTGCAGCAGTATCAGTTGTCCTAAAAAAGCTAAACAGGACAAACATCGATAACGCTAGAAGCATTATCGCAACCATAAAAAACTGTGATTTTTTAGACTTCATAATTTCTCCCATAAATATAATTTATATGATTCGTCCCAATCAGCCCTTTTATTTTTGCGAGTCTGTAACATAACTAATCCGTCCAAAAGCGTTGGCGGAAAATTTATAACTTCCATTTTAGAGCTTCTCCCATAAATATAATTTATATGATTCGTTCCATTGGCTGTTTCCGCGAGTGTAAGTAGTACTGATAATATCATTATTAGTCGTTGCAGTAATAGCGGGACAATTAATACCTTGATTAACTAATCCGCTGTAATCTCGCCAAATCTCATCTGCAGTCAGAGCGCGATCAAATACCCAGAGCTCATCAAGAGTGCCATTTAGTGTAATCAACGACGCGTTATTATATCTGCCAATCATAAACGGCGCTGTATTCGTCAGACGTGGCCCGACAAAGGTATCATTTTCTCGCTCAATCCCATTAACATATATTCTAATATCTGTCCCAGATACAGTTCCCGCAACATGGCGCCATTCATTATATGGAAAATCAATTGAGCTCTGCGCAAAGTTACTCCCGCTCGCTGTCCCATTTCCTAAAAATAGCAGCGGCTTTTGAGGATCAGCCCATGAGCCTTGCGCAAAATAATAAGGAGTTTGAGGAAATACTCCTGTGCCTTTAGAAATAATTGACGGTGAATACACCGCGCCCTTTCCTTTATCTCTTATCCATGCTACAAAACTAAGATCTCCGACAAAATCAAAATCAGGATCATTAGTGCAATTAATCCAATCATCTACGCCATCAAAGTCTGCTCCGGAGTTAAATTTCCCCGAGCTTGTAAACGAAGCACCATTAACAAAAGTACAATTATGTCCATTCCCAGAGGAATCACAGATATCTTTTCCATCCGCACAAGAATTGTCTGCTCCTTCATCCATATTCCACATAGCCACAGTATTTGCATCCATCACTAACCCTGCGGAGGAATTTATAATATAGCAATCAGAATCACGATAGTATTGTACTTCGAAGCCAACTGTGTTTGGTAAGCTAGCTTTAAGATGCTCGTCTAGCTCTTCGAATGCCCTTCCGTCAGTCATTATCCTATCGAGAGCTCCACTCGCATCGAGATTGTTGAGTATATTCCACGCTTCGTCACGTAGCGTAGTTAATTCGCTCTTTGTGTCTGTGGCTTGATCAGAATACAAGAACCCAACAACAAACACCAATACAATTATCGCAGTAATAATTATCTCGATGAAATACACGAACCCGGTCTTATCTTCAAACATCCTTACCATACTTTAAGATTAATTTCCGCGGGGAAAGCCTCCGAATTGCTATAAATAATTCTTCTCCGAGATACTCCGCAAAGCGGCTTGCTCAACAAATGCTCTGTCGATCCAAATGTGGAATATACATCAGTATGATTTCCAAAATATAAAGGATAAGTTTTACCAGTGTCTAATCCGATTTGATTAACTGCAAGTATATAGATTAATGAGGAAGCATTAATCGATGAAATGGACGCGCAATCATGGTCTCCGCTGCTAAAAGTCCAATTAAGAGAAACTTCTGCACCTCCGCTTGTGTTTTTTATTCCAAGTGCTTCTCCAGCTTCAAGAGCGCCTGCCGGACAGTTAGAAATCACTGGATTCGCGTATGGAAAAAACAAAGTCAGCTTAAGTTTAGATAAAGTATCTGCACTTCCAGCAGAAATATTAATCGCGTCTGAGGATCGAACAATAAAAACTTTTGGAGAGCTGTCATTTGGATATTGCGGAACAGGATCAGTAGTTAAATTAAAAGCGTAAATATTATACGCTAAATTAAATGATCGATTAAGCGCGATTGCGGTGGAAATATTATAATAACCTCTCGTAGTCATTGCTTGCCACTTTGAATAATTTACACCTGCGCTTGAAGAGTCAGAGCTAGCCAGCCCCAATCGCCTTAGCGATCCCGCAGATTCCCACGTGCTAGGATCTCCGGGAAAATCTAAAAAGGCAAGAGCTGCGCTTTCAGCTTCAGAACATAATTCCAATTCTCTAGTGCTAGAAATCTCCTCAGGAAGCCTATCGAAATAAGCGAACAAAAGATACATTACGATTATCACAAATAGAAGTATAGCAATTATATATTCAACTAAGGATTGTGCACGCTTCATAGATTAATAATAGCCTCAGAGATAAAAAAGATTATTATTTTCTAGACTTTTTTGCTTGCTTATTTTGCTTCTTTGGTCTCATTTGCCCGTAGATTATGAACAGGATTGCCGCTAAGCTGATGAGAATTAAAGCAATATTTAATGGCGTGAAGAATGACTTCTTACGAATAGTCTGCTGGACTATTGATTCTGGCTCGTGGGTTAGTTCTGGAGCTACTGCTATCTCTTCTTCTCCAGTTATTGCAAAGTAACTAAAGCCTTCGGTGTTAGCTTCGAAAGTTAGGTGTTCTTCATCCTCAATTACTATGCTCGTTCTTAGAGCAGTCCATTGATTATTTACATATCTATACATAAGGATTGAATCCTTATTTACGTTGTTTTGGGAGAGCCAGGAAGCTGGAACCTTGAAAGTGATTTTTCCGTTTTGGATGTTAGTTGTTGCTAGATTGTTAGTTGATATGCTTAAGTATTGGTATACTTTTCCTTCAAGAACTTGGACTGCTTCGGGCTTACCTGAAAGACTTCTTACAGTAATCATAGCGTTCTTTGCAGCTTCCCTTGTTGTGATTTCTACATTTGAGACAGCTATTTCAGGATCTTTTAGATTTATGGAGACTGGTGTGTTGCCGGAGACAGTTCCTAAGATTTGTGAAGTTTCTGCGATGGTTGTTACATCTGAATCTGAGATTTTGGAGGTAGCGCTGCTTCTGCCGCCCGAGTGGACTACTGTAGTGGGTGTGGTGTCCACATATAGCGTTTGTGCGGTTGTAGTAGCTCTGTTTCCGTATTGATCTGTACAATTAATGTACCAATGGTAAGTCATATCATCGAATAAACCTACTTGTGTGAAAGTTTGGGTTGTTGACTTAGTGATTGAGGTGTCTGTTTGTTCGATATTGTTATCGATTATTAGAGAGCAGTTTGAGACAGTTGAATCGTCGGTTACTGAGTAAGTGAAGCTAACTGTTGAGGAGGTTTCTGTTGCTAGGTTTGCTGGGGTGAGAAGGGTTACTATCGGATCCGTAGATTCAGAAGCTGCTGCTATTCCTGTACCTAGCTGATAAACATAACCATCATCACTGCCTATATATACAAAGCCGCCAGCTACTGCTGGAGAAGGAAATACATTACTACCGGTGGAGAAGTTAGCGATCAGTTGAGAAACATTGGAGGCATTTAATTGATAAACTTGGTCATCGAAGCTGCCGATATATACAAAGCCGCCAGCTACTGCTGGAGAAGAATGCACATTATTACCTGTGGAGAAATTAGCAATCTTCTGAGAAATATTAGAGGCATTTAATTGATACACTTGATCATCATCACTGCCTATATATACGAAGCCTCCAGCTACTGCTGGAGAAGACAGTACATTATTGCCTGTGGAGAAGTTGGCTATTTTTTGAGAGATATTAGAAGCATTTAGTTGATACACTTGATCATCTCGACTGCCGATATATACGAAGCCTCCAGCTACTGCTGGAGAAGACTGCACACGATCGCCGGTGGAGAAGTTGGCTATTTTTTGAGAGATATTAGAAGCATTTAGTTGATACACTTGATTATCATCACTGCCGATATATACGAAGCCTCCAGCTACTGCTGGAGAAGAACGCACATCATCGCCGGTGGAGAAGTTGGCTATTTTTTGAGAGATATTAGAAGCATTTAGTTGATACACTTGATTATCCCAGCTGCCAATGTATACAAAGCCGCCAGCTACTGCAGGAGAAGACTGCACATCGTTACCTGTAGCAAAATTAGCAAACTGAATACTAATATTGCTCGGAGCTGTATTATTAGTATACCCTGTATTATTTAAGTCATAGCGGAACATAGTCCAATTTTCAGCACTACTACTTGCCATTACTCCAAACCTCTGTTCAGAAGTTTCGAAAGATCGATCAACAGCGATCCTAACTGGCACACTAGGCCTAAACTCCGCTTCCGACTTAGCAAACATGCCAGTAATATGACCTACAGTTGAGAATAAGATAATTGCAATAGTTAATACTAAAGTAATAACTAAAATTTGATCAGTTTTGAGCTGCTTGCGCCGAGCCATAAGAATAAATTGCTGAGCTAGTATTTAACAATTACTACTCGCTATTTAACAATTATATCTTCGGTTACTGTCTCTGTTTCTTTCTTATATGTAGCAGTTATTATTATACTATATTTCCCGCCAGTCATCGGAGCTTCGATTATGTCTTTAAACTCTCCAACATTATCCGTGAATAGCTTATGCGTTTCGCCAGTTGGAGTGAGTATATCCACGGTTGCGCCTACTGCTGCTGAAGATTCAAAGAATACTTTTCCAGCAATATTTATCTTCGCACCGGGATTCGGGCTCGGTGGATATATTGCTACCTCCAGATTCAGCTGAGACGGGATTATGAATATTGAGAAGAAGAAAATGCCTACTGCAAACATGACTACGATGTGCTTTACACCGGCGATTAATTTCTCCTCTGCAATTACTCCGGCAATCAATCCTGCGCAAATTGACTCTACAATAGTCATAATTAAAAACAGATTCTTAAAGTAGCCGACAGTCATTTGACCGCCTTCAATCCCCTGAAGCGATATTCCGCTAAATATACCTAGCTTTTGGATGAAAATAATCGGAGCGAGGATTTTATAGACACCAATTATTACACCAATAAAAATAAAGTAGATTAAGTACATTACAATTATTTGCTGATGCATAATTGATTTTTTCTCAGCCTCTAATTGTTTTAATATGCTAACATTATCAGATAACGATCCTAGAGTAGTTTTAATATCGCCGCCGCTGTGATATGCTTCAAGAATAATATTGTTTATTCGCGTTATTAATGCACTCCGAGACAGAGTTTTAGTAAATCTATTCCACGCTTTTGGGAAGGGCACATCCCAAGATAACCAAATATTTAATTTGTCAACATAACTCGATAATACATTGTATTTTGTCTTAGCACAGGTATCAACTGCTTGCGGAATCGTCATCCCAGCAGATACAGACTGCGACATATCTCTCAAGAAATTAGGATAATTATTCTCAGCTTTCTTTATCTCCTGAAATTCTAAGAAATTAAAAATCAGATAAGGAAGAGCAACAATAATTAGCCCCAGTGCAAATAGAGTAATTATTACTGTTGTGTTAACTTCTAGCACATACGAAATTATTGCAGTTATAAATGGTATTGGGAGGGTTAGAAGTAGCACAAATACTTTCCTTTTTCTAAGCCCAAGTACTTCTTTTTCCCAAAATGATTTCTTGAATATATCTATTCCGACCATGGTGATAAACTCTTAATTAATATTATGAATAGGGCAGTTAAGCCAGGAAGCCCGGCAAAGATGACGAGGTATTGTATAAATTTAACCATTGCTACGGACATGCCACCCACAGTTACCATTAATGAGGAGATTATTATAAAAAAGACTATTCCGACTATAACTAAAGTAATATACATATTCATAAATAGCGAGAGGATATTACTGAAATCTGAGAGTTTTCGCTTATAATCTGCGATGAATCCTTTTGATTTCTCTTCCAAGTACTTTCCAATATCTCCGCCAGCAGTTATTGAGTTTTTTAGACCCGCTAGCAATTCAGTCCAGTTTAATGATGGTGAGCGTTTCATGGCTCGCTCTAGTGCAGATGGCAAATCTAATCCAAGAACATGAATATCACTGCTGATTTTATCTGCTTCTTCAGATACAACGTTATAATGCTTAAATCGAGATAGCATCTTAAACATTGTTTGCGGCGGTAATCCTGAACGAATAATAGTGGATAAGTATAAAGTCGCAAAAGCAAGACTATTGTCTAATTTAGCGCGGCGGTCGCTAATCATAAAATTAGGATATAAATAAATAATTACTCCAACAAGTATGCTAACTAAAATTGCTATCATTAGATAGACAAATATGAGGTGTGCTTTGATTCCATAAATTGCTGATCCGAAAGCTAACAGAAAAACAAACGTTACAAATAAAGTCAGAAATGAGGAAAATATAATGAATGAGCCATACTTAATTCCAGTGGTACTTATTCGCGCTATCCTTAACTTCTTGTCGAAATTATCATAAATCGGGAGCTTTTTAGCAACCGAAGAAAATATAGCATTTGAGAAAGAATAGATATCTTGCCCTTCGAATTTCTTTACATCCTTGTCTTTCTTTTTTTTAGCTGCCTTCATATCATTTTCCCATATAATTCGCTAGCTGCCTAGGATTACGATAGTACATATTAATAAACTGAGCAACTTGGCTGAACTGGTAGTTTCCTTTTGATTTTAGCCAATCTAAAATATTTACTCTTCTTAGAATTTCATCTTGTACATCTTTATCATTCCATCCTTGCCGCTCTGCTAACTGCTTAAGTATATAACTATCTGCAGGAATAAATGTATCCTTAACTGGGTCTCTCTTGAATACAACGTGAGTATTAAGTGACTTATTTTTGTTATTATAGCCCTCTATTTCAATGACACTGCCAACACGTCGGATAAACTTGCCTTCCTTCTTAACTTTCTCAAGAAATACAATAATATCGAGATTCTCCAGCAAGGATAACGGTAAATTTATTGGTCGTGTAGTAAGACGATCAATAATCGCTCCAACAGTATCTGCGTGCAAGGTTGATAATCCCGGATGTCCTGTACTCATTGCATGGAAAAGTACGTTTGCTTCTCTGCCCCTAACCTCGCCGACAATTAGATAATCTGGACGCTGCCTAAGTGCAGCTTTAAGGAGGGTATCCATATCCACTTGACCGTATCCGCCAGGGCCTACGCCAGCTCTCGTTACTTGTGGCATCCAATTTATATTCATAAGTTGAATTTCCGCGGTGTCTTCGATAGAAACTATCTTCAGATTTGGGTCAATGAACATCGCTAGCACATTTAGAAAAGTCGTTTTACCTGTAGCAGTTGTTCCAGAGATTAGGATGGATTTCTCCTTCTCAATAGCAAGCCAGAGGTATGCAAGTATCATCGAATCAACAGTTCCAAAGTTCATAAGATCAACAGGAGTAAGCGGAGTTCTGAAGAATTTTCTTATTGTAAAATTAGATCCCTTACGCGCGATGTCTGTGCCATAAGTTATCTGAACTCTTGATCCGTCAGGTAAGCTACCATCCATTAGCGGCTCTGCAACGGAAATAGTCCGCTTGCATTTCTGAGCTAATTTAATTGCAAAGGAATCTAGGTCTTCTCGCTCCGTGAATTTTACATTTGTCGGGATTTCTCCATATATGGGGTTTCTATGAAACACAAATATTGGTAAATTTACGCCGTCACAAGAAATATCCTCGATGTTTGGATCATGAACTAGCGCATCTATTTGATCAAGTCCGATTACCCGCCGAAATATATAATATTTTGCGGTTAATATTTCCTGATTTGTGAGTCTTGCACCGAGTTCTTTCCATATTTTCTCTATTTTTTTATCAATATAAGTGTATACTGCATCTTTCGCGCGTAATTTATTAAAGTTAATTTCTAAGCTATCATGAAGTTCCTCAAGCGTTCGGTGAATCAGTTTTTGCAGTTTCGGACTTATCTGCGGCTCAATTAGATTATAAATCAATTGATTATTCCGAGCATCGAATTTGATTCTAGCATGGGCTAGCGGAATTAGCTGATCTTTAACACGCAGAGTAGTCAAAGGATAAGTTTCATCAACAGTTCTTAATTTCTCATGATAGTCAATCTTACTAGATACTACTCCTTCTCGACTAGCTGGAATCGCGATTCTAGAAACTACCTGAGTGGTATTTTCTTCGACAGGTGGAGCAGTCTTGACTACCCTCTGCTTGGGTTGCTCTTCTTTTTTCGGCGGCGCTTCTAACTTAGGACTATCTGATAACTTATTTAATTTCGATTTTATTTGCTTGAGAAATTCTTTTCTACGCATAAAAATAGTAATGCTTAACTTATTTATAAGGTTTATAGCTGTTAGGAGATTCTTATTGTATTATTCGCGGGTAAATAAGTCAGCTCGCATTCTCCAGCACTGGATTGAACCTGACCGTCGACGCTTATGTTCCACCAGTAAACTGGCACAGTTATCACTTCAGAATCTGATCCGAAAGTTTGGAAAACCAGATCGTTGCTATTTCCATAGATTATATATTCATTCGGGCCTAATCTCGAAGGGAGCTTTAGCTTTCGAGTTAATGTGCTAGTTGTAGTATTGCTTGCTTCGACAATCGCTCGAATCTCAAGAATCTTAGTTTTCATGCTAGCTGCGATTGCATTTACATGATACTGGTTAAATTCAGTAGTGCTGTCTTCAAGAATATGATTAGATAGCGTGTATATCGCAAAAAGAAACACTAGGCTAAATAACGCGAGAAAGCTAAAGTAAAGTACACTTACTTGTGCATTTCTCTGTTTTGTGCGTTGTATTGTAGAATTTTGCATCTTAATTCATGTCTACAGTTATGATTTGTCGGTAACTCGTTGTGCAGCTTCCGATTGCAGAGGTATTTGTCTCTTTGAAAGTTAAAAGTACCGTATGACTCCCAGAACCGACCATCGCATTATCTCCTGGTGTTAAGAAAATACCATGACACTCATTATTAGCTGTGTCATTAAGGTTTATGTATTTCAGTTCTAATTCTATGCTGCCTTTCTCAATTAAACAACCTGCTTCATCAGTTCCAAGAGTTCCGAACAGTGTCGAATCCATGCAAGGTCCGGATTCATTTTTATTGCCTGCTAATACTCTTTCACTACTTACTAATTGATCTGGCAAGTCCATATATGCGGAATAAGTTATTGTTCGATCATTTGCTAAATATAATTGTCCCTTCTTAATGTCAAAAGGAACAGTTCTCTGAGATTTCTCATTTGCTACATCTCGAATAGCATTGTTTAAAGCTAACATTCTGTTTTCTATTCTTTTAACTTCAGCCACGTTGTTAATTTTATCTATCTGCGGCTTAGCCCAGAAGAAGCTTATGCTGACGATTGCTATTACAATTAATGTTAATAAGACGAATCCGACTACTTCTGCCTGGGCTTTTCTCATGACTAATTAAAAGAAGTTGTAGTATATAAAATTGATTAAGAGAGAATCCACGTTTCTCCATTACGACTACTTGCGTCTTGACCACCAAATAAAAGTATTTTATTGGTATTCTGTATAGACGCCATTGAATGAAAATACCTTCCGTCAGGTAAATTCGATAGTTTTATTTCAGTCCAGCCATTAGAACTAACATCATATAGCCAAGTGTCATCGGCATAAGTTCCACTAGCATCTCCGCCAAATACTACTATTTTATCTGTATTGGATATAGTAGCTAATTGATGACCTTGCCTTTCAGTAACTGAGTATGCGGGATTTTTGTTGACCCAGATATTATCACTTAAGTCATATATCCACGTCTCAGCATCATAACCCCAACTATCTATACCGCCAAATAACAAAATCTTATCCTCAGAATATATTACTGACATTGCATGTGCATATCTAGCTCCAGGACTTGTACTTGGAGCCATATTAGTCCAGATGTTGTCGCTCAAGTCATATATCCACGTGCCATTACAGCTATTTGAACCTGAACCGTCGCAGTTGCCGCTTCCATCTGAGCCGCCAAAAAGAATTATTTTGTCATCGCCGTAAACCGTCGCAAGCGCGGATCCCCCTCTAGCAGTTAGACCGATAGCGGTGGTTCCTTGAGTCCAGGTGTTGTCGCTTAAGTCATATATCCAAGTTCCATTACATCGACTATTTCCTGAACCGTCGCAGTTGCCGCTTCCATCTCGTCCCCCGAAGAAAAGTAATTTATCTGTTGAGTAAATATTTGCCGCAGCACCTTGGTATCTTGCACTAAATCCAACAGCAGTAGTTCCTTGGGTCCAGGCATTATCACTTAAATCATAAATCCAAGTTCCATTACATAGACTACTTCCTGAGCCATCGCAGTTGCCGCTTGCGTCATCCCCACCAAATAACACTATTTTATCATCAGCAGACATTGAAGCCATTGAATGATACATTCTAGCGCTAGGTTTAGTTGCGATAATCTTCTCTTCCCAAACATTCGATTGTATACCTGCAATAAATGCCGTATACACAGAATCATCGCCAAATGCGAAGTAGGCATCATATTTCATACCTTTTTCTAAATTAGCGCAATCTGTACCACCCAAATCAAGATTGATTAATTTAATTTCTCCCACAGATAAGTCAAACGGACAATTATCACACGTATCGCTATTGAACGAAGCCGTACATGAACCGCCCTGATTGGAAAGTATAACCAAATCGCCAATGTCCCCAAGAGCTTTTAATTCTCTGGTTCCCGCGTTCTGAATAACGATCTCCAAAGTAGCAAGCTTTAACTTGTGCTCTATTGTTTTTATCTCAATATTCCCTGCAGCTTTATCTAGCACTTGAGAATGAGATCTCTCGGTGCTCGCTTGAAGCTCACCTTGAACTTTTATTGCCCAATAATAAGCCGCAGTAGCTATAGCAATAGTAATCATAATTACTAAGATTAGCGCAAGAATAAGACTTACTCCTTTCTTCATAATTAAATTAGAGAATACATATATATAAAACTACTCCGGGTCAATAATATATCCAAGTATCATTTATGTCCTCGATGATATATTTGCCGCCAAAAAATAGTACTTGCTCTGAGTCGCCGATTTCAGTTAGAGAATGACTATCCCTATTGCTAGGGCTATTTATGGGTGATTTCTTTGTCCAAGTATTATCACTTAAGTCGTAAATCCAGGTTCCACCTTCGAATTGCTCGGTATATCTCCCGCAAAACATAACTATTTTATCTGTACTGTAAAGTGAAGCCATATCATGCTCATAAATTGGTCCAGGCCCATGGCTTAGCTTTCGTGTCCAAGTATCATCGCTAAGATCATAGACCCAAGTATCTTGATAAATTCCTGCGCCATAGCCACCGTGTAAAAGAACCTTATCCTCGCTAGACATAAAAGTCATAGCGTGATCCGTTCTAGCAATTAAAGAAGTAGGAGTAGTTCCTTGGATCCACGTATTGTCGCTTAGATCATATATCCAAGTTCCATTGCAATAATTACTCCCCGAGCCATCACAATTGCCACTAACAAAATCCTCTCCACCAAATAACAAGACTTTATCTGTATTGTATATCCTTGCCATAGAGTGCCCTCGCCTAGCTCCGGGATTTACTCCTGGAAGCATATTTGTCCAGGTGTTGTCGCTTAGATCATATATCCAAGTTTCTGCATTTAGCGTACCGTCCCAGCCACCAAACATTAAAACTTTATCATTATCATAAATCATTGCACTTGCGTGTTTCGAGCGATTAGATGGCGAAGTGGTTACATTCTTCTGAGTCCAACTATCTTCGCTTAGATCATACATCCAAGTATCTTGGTAATAAGGACTTCCAGCACAATTACTACAATCTCCACCAAAAAGAACGACCTTATCTGTTCGATATATATTTGCAAAACTATGGTCGCTTCTAATCGAGGGAGCATTAGCTGGATTCTTTTTTTCCCAAACATTAGTTTTTGAGATCGGAACAAAATTAGTCTGAGCATGTACTTCAGAGGATCCAAAATAAATAGAATATTCCGTTCCTATTTCTAAGTTAGCGCAATCAGTACCGCCAAATAATAGATTCATAGTAATTATCTCATTAACATCTAAAGCTATAGGGCAAACATCGCAAGTAGAAGAATTAAACGGGAGACTACAAGAAAAGCTGCCTGAAGAGATAACTAATGTATCTCCAGCATCACCAATCTGCTCAATCTTTCTGCCTCCAGAATTTTCAAGGACTATTTTAACATTGTCAGTATTAATATTATAATTAATATTAACTATATTTAATTCTCCAACTACTCTATCTGAAAATTTATCCTGACTTTCATCACCGGCTCCTTGCATCTGTCCTTGAATCTTCATTATCCAATAAAAAGCTGATGCGGAGATAGCTAGAGTCATCATAATTATCAAAACCAATGCAATAACATTACTTATAGCTCGCTTCATAGTTTAAATATAATTCAAAGATATTTAAGGGTTTAGGAATAAATCCAAGTGTCGTCAGTTCTACCTGCAGCAGTCTGCCCGCCAAATAATAAAATACTCTCTGTTTCGTCGATTGTAGCCATTGCATGGCTGTACCTTGCAAGAGGATACTTAGGGATACTCTTTCGAGTCCAATAATTACGACTATAATCATAGATCCAAGTCTCACTATTACTAGGACCATCCCATCCCCCAAAGAGCATATTTTCATCTGCTCCATCGATTGTAGCCATTGAATAATCTAATCTTGCACTTGGACTACTTGGGGGGATCATTTGCGTCCATGCATTATCGCTATAGTCATACACCCACGTAAACCCACAAAGATTAGATCCAGAGCCCTCACAGGGGAAAGTACCAAATCCGCCAAGTAGTAAGATTTTGTCGGTTCCATCGATTGTAGCCATTGCATGTCGCTCTCTCGCAATTGGACTACTCGCAGGAGTTATATTTATCCAAAAATTATCGCTATAGTCATAAATCCAAGTTTCATCATCCAACGCACCATCATTTCCACCGAATAATACAAATTTATCAGTTTTATATATTGCAGTTAGAGCAGGGTAATTTCTTGCACTCGGACTACTCGCGGGATTCATTTGTGTCCATGCATTATCGCTATAGTCATAAATCCAAGTCTCATTATTCCGCGTGCCATTATAACCACCAAATAATAATACTTTATCTGTATTATATAACTTAGAACTTGCGAATTGGTCTCGTGCAGTAGGATGAACTGCTGGATTCATATTTATCCAATTATTATCACTTACATCAAATACCCACGTTCCACTGCAGAAGCTACTTAATGAACCATCACAATTACCGCTTCCATCCCATCCCCCAAATAGAACGACTTTATGGATTCCACTTATCGTCGCCATTGAGTGGCGTATTCTGGCACTAGGCTTATTCGGTGGATTCAGTTGTACCCATTGATTACTTTTCGTATCTGCTACAAACGAAGTATATACTCTATCTGAACCTAATGAGAAGTAAGCATTATATTGCATTCCTCGCCTTAAATCCTGACAAGCAGACCCATCAAAATCAATAGTTATAGATTTTACTGCACCCACACCAAGGTCAAAGGGGCATTCCGCGCAATAAGTAGAATTAAAACCAAGCGTGCAAGAATGCACATCGCTAGCAATTGTAAGCAAATCTCCGATATCTCCGATTCCTTTGAGCTCTCTAGTACCAATATTTTGAATAACTAGCTGAATATTTGTAAGAGTTGAACTATGTTTTAGACTTTTTACTTCAATTTCTCCACTGACGTCAGATAGTGTCTCTATTTGAGATCGCTCTGCTCCTGCTTGAACTTCTCCCTGAATCTTTATACTCCAATAATAAGTCGAGGCGGCTACTACAATTACTATCATTATTACTAAAACCATCGCAAGAATTATACTTACACCCCGCTTCATAATTTAGTTAGGTTCTAGAATTATTTAAGAGTTGCTCTTCACCGATATCAAACATAGATCCAAGTTTCATCACTCTTATTCCCAGTATATCCGCCGAAGAGTAGAACTTTATCTGTTCCATCAATAGAAGTCATAGCATGAAGTTCTCTATCTTTTGGTTTGTCTCTCGGAACCTTTAGACTCCAGGTAGAACCACTATAATCATATAGCCAGGTCTCATCATCTCGAGTATTTCCAGAAAGTCCACTGAAAAGTAAGATTTTGTCTGTTCCGTCGATTGTAGCCATTGCATGATTTTGTCTACCTCTCGGCCGGATAGCTGTATTGACTTGAGTCCATGTATTGTCACTTAAATCATATACCCACGTTTCATCTAAATATCCGGAAGCAGGACCATTTCCGCCAAATAAGAGTATTTTATCTGTTCCGTCGATTGTGGCCATTGCATGGGCTTGTCTAGCACTTGGGCTAATTGCGGGAGTTACATTATACCAATTATTATCTGTATAATTATAAACCCAAGTCTCATCATTCTCAGTAAACCCTGGGTTCTGTCCGCCGAAGAGCAATATTTTATCTGTTCCGTCGATTGTGGCCATTGCATGGTAATCTCGTATACTTGGACTGCTTGCTGGAATCATTAAATTCCACGTATTAGCACTTAAATCATATAACCAGGTACCGTTGCAGTAAGAATTACCAGATCCATCACAGTTTCCGCTTCCATCGAATCCGCCGAAGAGCAATATTTTATCTATCCCGTCAATTGTAGCTATCGAATGACCATACCGAAGACTAGGAGCTACTAAGAGTGATAGATTTGTCCAGTTATTTTCACTGTGATCATATATCCACGTCTCATTAACGTAAGACGCACCAGGATTACCACCAAATAAAAGAACTTTATCTGTTCCATCTATTGCAGCCATTTTATGTGTATATCTTCCCGTAGGACTATTGCGCGGAGTCATTAAAGTCCAGGAATCATAAATAGCAACCGGAACAAACGAGGTTTTAGCACTACTATCAGATAAAGCAAAGTATGCACTATACTCAAATCCTTCCCGTAAATTAGAACAGTCAGAACCAATAAAATCTAAGCTTAGTTTTCTAATCTCTCCAACTTCTAAATCAAACGGACAACTATCACAAGCTGAGGAATCAAAAGAAATATCACAAGAGAATCCTGGCTTAGAAATAACAATTGTATCTCCAACAGAGCCGATCCGCTCTATTAATCTACTCCCTGAATTTTCCATGACTATTCTAGCAGTATCAGTATTAACATTATACTGAATATCAACGATACTTAGCTCTCCAGTCACCTGCCTTCTTATCCCCGCTTGAGCCTCACTGCTACCCGCATACATCTGCCCCTGAATCTTCATTATCCAATAAAACGCTGACGCCGCAATTGCTAGCGTCATCATTATGATAAGAACTAAAGAAATAACCATACTAACTCCGCGTTTATTCATACTATCCTTTCACCACAGAAATATATAAGATTTTGCTTAGAATAGTTCTGAAGCGGAGCCGAGCGGAGCTCGGACCAGAAGCTAGCGCTTCTGGTCTTCAGCTAAAATTTTCTTTGGGAGTCCTAGAACCTTTCTTAACAAGAAAGGGTCTAGAGCGAAACCTTTTTTAGCATTAGCACTAAACTAACAGCTATGAGGAAGAAAGACAGCAAAAAGACAACTAAACTTATGGGAATATTTATTGTCGTAATCATGGCTGGCTCGATATTAGGAGTAATTGTATATAATTTAGGCGAAGATAAAGAAGAAAAATTACCAGATAATGCTTTCAAATACGAAGGCTACACATTTCATGAAACTTCTGATGGTTTCTTCGGAACTTTTGCGATGATTAATGGAAAAGAAACTCCGGTGTTATTCAGAGCAGATCCTAGAAATTTATCAGACATATATGTAACCCCTGATGCAGTTAAACGACTTCTAGACTCAAAAAAAGCTTACGTATCATTTAATCCAAATCAAGAAGATCTAAGCAAAGTTGGAATTGCTGCATTTCAGATATCTAGATTACTAAATACACTCGGAATTCCTACTACTGGCGCATATTCTGAAGATGCTGATCCAGTTGATGAAAATGTGCCGATTCGCAGGTGTAAAGATTCGCTGGAGCAGAGACCGGTTATTATGCTAGAAATCGGAGAAGAAACTAGAATAACTTCTGGTGATTGTATCTACGTCAGAGGTAAAGATTATGCTGAATTAATTCTAGCTGCTGACAAACTCGGAATGCACTTGGTCGGAATCAAGATCGGAGAAGAAAATAAAACATTACAGATACAAATTTAATATACATAATATTTTAAATAACGCTAGCGTTATCAAATTCTATGCTTAGGGAATTATTAATTTACATTGCTTCTTACATTGGATTATTTACTGCAATTTTTTATGTGCTTGGATTACGGCGGCGAAGAGAAAAAAAGATACCGAAATTTCCAGAGCATAACCCTCCAAAAGTGTCTATAATTATTCCGGCGTATAACGAAGAAAAAGGAATTGCGGCGACTATAAAATCTGCGTTAAGCGCAGATTATCCGCGAGATAAATTTGAGATAATTGTAGTAGATGATGGAAGTACAGATAATACTTACAAAATAGCTGAGAAGTTTAAGAGCAAGCTTGTTCGATTATTTCACAAAGAAAATGGTGGCAAGGGTTCTGCATTGAACCTTGGAATAAGCAAATCCAATGGCGAATTCATTTTCACAATGGATGCGGACAGTATCATCAAACCAAATTCAGTAAAAAATCAAATTGCCTATTTCGATAAACCTAAGGTAATGTCTGTCGCTCCAATTATTGCAATTTATAAGCCGCGCAATATCCTCGAGAGAGTTCAGCAGATAGAGTATCTATTGGGCGTTTTCTTAAGAGAAGCGTTTGCTAGTCTTAATGCAATACACGTAACGCCCGGTGCATTTTCATCATATCGGAGATCATTTTTTGATAAATATGGTGGATTTAAGGAGAATGAACTTGTTGAGGATCTTGAGATGGCGCTGAGAATACAAGCAAAAGGGTATATAATTGAAAATTGTATGACGGCGATAGTGTATACCCATCCTCCGAGAAAATTTAGGGAACTTGCAATACAACGACGGCGTTGGTTTGTGGGTCTGCTACGAAATATCGCAAAGTATAAGGAGCTTTTCTCCAGAAAAACTGCGCTAGGAGCAATTGTCTTACCAATCGCCGTTGCTGCAATAATTATATCTTTAGCACTTACAAGTGTCGCAGTGGTCAGAGCATTAATTAACCTTAGAAAAGAATTGCTAATGTTAAACAGCATTAATTTTAATTTTCTAAGTCTGATAGATTTTAATAAATACTCAGTTGGTCTATTTCTATTTAGCTTTTTCAGCAGTCCGATTACAATACTCGCAATAGTATTTGTTATTATTGTCATCGGATACCTATACTTTGCTAAAAGCAAGGTTAAAGAACACTCCCAAATCGCGATAAGTCTCCCATTGTTCTTAGTACTCTATTCATTTCTGTTCGCATTTTGGTGGGTTGTTGCCTTTTTGTACTCCTTCCTAGATAAAACTGTTTCCTGGAGATAGAACAAGTTGTCAAGGACCACTAGTCAGTAGATCAATAGTATTCCCAACATATAAAAATAGCGGCTGCTCATTAAAATTATAACCAAAAATCCATGCATCTCACTAAGTTAAAGGATACCAACGATTTACAATGAAGAAAAAAACCGAAGCAAATCAAGAGGATAAAGACGTAAAAGTACCTTATCTTAGAAAGATGGTTCTCGCATTTGTTTTAGCCACAATAATCTTAGTTGGAGTTTTTTTCGCGGGATATAGTATGTCTCACTATAAATACCGTGAGGTTACTCAATCCCAGGAAGGGTTAAGATACAGCCTACTTAGCTTTGAAATAGAAAGAGAGCTTGCGGAAGACAGCTGTGAAGCGTTTGATCCGTATTTATTTACTGAAGAGATGGATAATATGGGGAGCGTTATAGGGATACTGGAAAACCGGTTGGGGAAAAGAAATCAAGCAATACTAAATCAGAAGCGGACTTATTCTCTGCTAGAAGCACGCCATCTTATTTACGTGAGAGACCACAATAACCGCTGCGATAATAAAGTTCCAATAATTATCTTCTTTTATTCAAATATCAAACCGTATCAAGAAGAAAGTGAACGACTTGGATTTATGCTATCAACTTTAAAGAAAAGTGAGAACGTAATGATATATTCTTTTGACTCGGATTTAGAGGCTAGCTTTCTCTCGATATTAAAGAAAAAGTACGGAGTAGAAGAGCCAAATACGCTAATTGTAAATAAAAAACTGCTAACTTCTCCTCCAAAGAATATTGACGAGCTAAAAGCAATTCTCGCGGATAATCAGATCCAATGAATTAGTCCAGTTATTAATATAAATACAAATAGTGCTACTTGAATTAGACTATGAAATTTCTTTAACCGGCTTTTCTTTAAGAAACTCATTGTTCTATCGAAGAATATTCCTGATAATCCAGCAAGAGAGATAAATAAATAAAACAACCCTATTCGAGTTGGAAGAATATTAATAGATAATAAAAAGAACATAACTCCGGCTGAACTAACGAATATTAGGGATTGACTAATATTATTTTTAATTCCATAGTATGCTCCGGCTACTCCGAAGAGTATTGGTCGGGTACCAACCAATGTGAATAAAGTGGCAATGCTCACATATGTGCTAGTATTCTTGCTGGGCATTCCGAATAGAGACATACCGAGAATTAAACTTGCAAGTATGCTAAATATTAAAAATCTAACTTCCCGCTTTTCCAGTACATCATGTTCTAATGCTAGCAAAACAATATATATGGTAAAAATTGGTACGAGAATTATTGAAGAAAAGTGAATTATAGCTGCCAGAATCGGTAGTGGATAGATTAACAGCCTGTTTATTTTATTGCTCTTTTTCCTAAGAGATACTGCTGCAGCTAGCGTAAGAAAAAAGAATATTGCTGAGATTGCCCAGAGATAGCTATCAAATTCTAAGGGCATGACTGCGGCTATAGCTAAAGCAAATAGAGCTGAATATTTATCAGTAGTTAGTTTTCTAAAAACAAAATAAGCGATTAGTAGAACAATAATTGTGAGTGTTGAAAGGATTATCGAGTGCAAACTAAGGAAATTAGTAAAATAATTCTTAGCTATTCGAATTGAAAGCGCAAGAGCCAAGATTAGCGCAACAGGGATTATTTGCTTCTTATCAAATCTCATTTTTGAATAACGCCATTAATACAACAGTTGCATAACTACCCTTGCCAAGATCGAATTTAAGTTTTATGGAAAAATCAAGTTTCTCGTTTTTTGTTACATTGCTTTTGTCCAGAAGCTCTAGCTGCAGTTTACTGATTTTGATGAACGGCTCTCTTATAGCGCCTTCGGAAGCTAGCTTCGGCATTCGTTTTACTCGGAAATCATCGGAGGATAGCTTATCCTTTTTGAGCAGCTCGCTTAAGTTCTGAGAGAAAATATCCTTTCGTATTCGCATTTTAGTTCCGGGAATTATGAATTTCGAGTCGGAAGTATCTACTTTCTGCCTCGGGAAAGCTAGCTTTGTGTTTAGGAATTTTATCTTATCGCATTTTGTTTTGCTCTCGAGATATTTGGAAAGAGCGATATTAAATATCCAAGACTGATAAGCATGAATAAATAAACGGCGGATAGGTTTGGGCGTTGTTCGCAATGCTCCGGCAAAGTCAGTTGGGTTTCTGATTAGCCAATTTAAAACTGATTTCTCTAAACCAAGGAAGTCCGGGCAGTGCTTAATAATTTCTTTCCATGAGCCCCAGTTCTTTTTAGCAAAGTTTGAATATTTCTTTGATAATTCGTTATCTGCTGTTCCAGTAAGAAACTCCTTTGCAGCGCCTTCTAGCTCGCCTTTCAAGAGGTGCTTACCGATTAGATGTGTATTCTGCGACGTGCTAAATCTTTGGGGACCGAAATAATCAGGAATGCAATCCTTGAGTTTTACTCTTTCTTTTGCAAGATCAACTTCGCGCTTCGTAAGACCCCTTACTACGATATCGAATTTATTGCCTTTGTGGTATCCTAAGCAAATTCGCTCTTCGTCCTTGCCAATAATTTTGATATTTATATCCTTAAGCTCGATTCGCTCCAACTGTTGTGGCTCTATTTTCCAAGCAGAAATCACCTGTTTTGTCTGAGCATATTTATCTTTGTTCCCAGAAAATCCAAATCTTGTTCTCGAGACTCTTAGATTTCTAGCAATCTGCATGAGGGCTCTAGTTGTTGTATAGTTTGTTTTTTCTAGCCAAAACCACGTGTAATCCCCTTTCCCAGATGGCTTTCTAAGGGGGAGTTCTTCTACGAGGAAGTCTTCAGGAGATTGTTTTATTTTCATCGTTTCTCCATAAATAGATAATTTCCCCTATGCTCTACCTTTCCTGCTGGAAGTTTGATCAGCTTAGCTTCAATTATTTTGAAATATGGTTCAAATAATCCTTTTAGCTCTCCTAATGAAGAAAAGTATATTTGAATTCCTGCAGATATCGCCCCACCGATTGGTACTGTCCTAAGTTTCTTGCCAGTTTCATCTTGCGAAGCTACACTTAATTGAGGAGTGTTATCATTAAAACAGACCGACAAGTACTTCCCACCACTTTTTAAAATTCTGCTAATATCTTTCGCATATTTCTGCCGCTGTGGCGGCAGAATGTGATGGAGAAGTGCCCATTCGAAAACAAAATCAAACTTTTCAGACAGATTCGATAAATCAGCAATATCCATTGATTCAAACTTAGCTTTAGATCTTACCGTTCTCGCGTATTCTTTCGAACGTTGGATTGCAGTCTCAGAAAGGTCAATACCTAGCACATCGAAGCCTTTCTTAGCTAAGTAAACGGAGTAACGGCCCTCGCCACAACCAACATCAATAACTTTACACGGCTTGATCTTACCTTCTTTAATTAATTTTACGAGTTCAGTAGGTGGTTTTTGTGAAGTCCATACTGCGCGGGGCTTTTCATACGCTTTCTCAAAAAGTGCTTTATCTTTGTTCATTGTAACTCTTTGATTTGCAGTTCCAAAAATCCGTAGATTTCTAGTTATAGCAGCAAACTAATCAATCCTTCAATAGCTGCCTTAACTCCATACGCGCTTAAAAATACTACGCAACCGGCGATAACTACTCCAATTGCTATGATTAACTTAGCTTTACGGGGCTTCATTTTTAGAACTGCGGCTAATATCGAGCCAGTCCAAGCTCCGGTTCCGGGAAATGGGATCGCTACGAAGAAAAGAAGTGCTAATTCTTCATATATCTCGAATTTTTCTCTGTTTTTTGTGATTAAATTCGCTATTCTCTTGCCGAGAATTCGATGTACTAAGTTGATAATTCTAGCTTTTCTCAGAAACCAGAAAAGGGGGTAAATAGCAATTATGTTAAATATAATCGCAACAGGTAAGAATATTAGCGGTGAAATTCCCGTGGCGAGGCCATATATAATAGCGCCACGGTTCTCTGATACTGGCGCCATTGATAGCAGAATAAGAATAAGGTAGTTTAGCATGGATCTAGCTTCTGCACAACCTTTATAAACTCTTTTTCGAATGCTTACGTAATATGGTTCAGAAGAAATGCACATCCTGTAATAGACTAATAACTAACGATCGCAGTTCTACTACTTTTCCGTGTCCCGAATGTGGGAAGGAAGAAATCGTTAGATGCAGCCACTGCAGGAAAAGAGGTGTAGGTTATATTTGCAACAAATGCAAATTTGAAGGTCCTTAATCAGAAATATGGCTACGGTACTTGTAAAACTTAAGATTTTCCCAAAAGTTGTAGAAACTGACTTTGATAAGCTAGCTAGCGATTGCTCAGCTAAAATCGAGGCGTTCGGCGGCAAGGTTCTGAAAACTGAAAAGGAGCCGATAGCATTCGGAATGAATGCGTTGATAATTTATTTTAGTACGGACGAATCTAAGGGTGGTACTGATCCACTTGAAGCTCAGCTAGCGGAAATCGAGGAAATAAGTTCAGTCACTGTAGAGGACGTCAGAAGAGCTATCGGATAGCCATTTTTCTTTCCAGAGCGGAACTAGTTCCGCTTGGCCAAGAGAACATTCGTTCTCTCTGGCTTTCCAAAGAAAGAAAACTAGGCGTCCAAAAGAAAGAAAGGATTTTTCTGATACGTTAATCATTTAAGTCTAACGATCCATACAACGCAATATGGGAATCTTTCATCCAGCGAGAATTCTAGAGGTTTACTCTCCGAAAGACGCTAATGTACTTAGTGCAGATAGTATTACTCTAGCAACTATTGAGACGTGGGATGGATTCCAATTTACGTTGCCTGCAGAGGCGGAAATTGCTAAAGATATCAAAAATGGTGACATTGTACTAATCGATTATACTTCAAAAGCACCGACAGCGCCGATTCCACGCCAGATAATCGTCAAGGTTCTACGCGGAGATAAAGCGAAGAAGATTTGGAAACTATATTCTGATTACCACAAAAGAAAGAAATCTGCGCCAAAACACCCGCAACAACAAGCTACTCCGGGATATTTTGGGTAATCATAACTAAAAGTCTGCTAGAGCAGACCAAAGAAAAACGCACAACGTTTTTCTTGGCCAAGAAAAATCCAAAGGATTTTTCTCTGGTTTTCGGAATTGTATATCGCACGGAAGAGACGCTGGAACTTGCGATCCACAACAAAACTTATAAGCAACTCTTGAATTATCTATCACATGCCGAATAAAAATTCTCTGAAGGAATTAAAATTGAAAGTAGCTGCTCAAAGAGTATTTTTCATCTCTATGATCTTAGCATTATTACTTGGTGCAGTATTTCCTGGAAACAAAATTGCCACCGCTCTCTTAATTATCCTCGGGCTTGTGATCGGAGCGCTAAATATCACTGCCAAAGAAGTTAAGATGTTCTTGCTAGCCGCTGCAGTCTTAGTGCTAACATTTAGTACTTTTTATGCTCTACCTCTCGGCGGAGCATTTATCAAAGGAATCTTAGAAAATATTTTATACTTAGTCTCTCCAGCTGCAGCATTGGTTGCATTTGGTGTTTTTTATGAACTTGCATCGAGCAGATAAATGCCCCAAAGCATAGTCTTTTATCTTTTACCAACGAGAGATATTTATGAGTTTCCTAGCTAAGCTAAGGCAAAAACTAAAAGAAGCTCTAAACTCGGCAGAACCTGCTCCGAGAGAAGAGAAGAAAATAAAGCTATCTGAACTCGGAGAATTTGTTCACTCGAGTATTAAGACTGCGCGGGATAATGATCAGCAGAGAGCTCTACAGATCTCACAAGAGATTATTTCTAGCTTTAAAGAAATCGGAAATATTTCAGATCTACTTACAAATAAAGAACCATATACAAAAGGCAAATTTCCTAGCCAGATTATTAGCTCTGGTCGCTCAAGCAAAGATTTTCTCTGCAGGCAAGTAGACATGATCTCTACGAAGATTACCTCGCCAGACAAAAAATATGAATCATTAGTCAAATTTAAGAAAACAGCATTCGACGCAATAATTCAGCTAAATCTCGACCCCAAGAAAGCTGAGTTGTTTATGTTCTGCTTTGAAAAAGAAGCTGGACTAATAAGAAACAAACTCATTGATATTAAGAAAAACGTAGACCTCCTCGATGGGCTCTTGAACAAAAAGTCTGCTTTATTTAAATCAAATAAGCTGCAGATCAAACTCAATGAAGCGATTAAGATAGAAGGTGAGCTAAAAGAAGTTAGTAATAATTTAGATAGATTCTCTGATAAGCTAAATGTATTGGAAGAAAACAAGGAAAAGATTGAACAGAAAATTGGGAAATTAAGTGTAAGTCGTAAAGCAGAAGGATTAACTGCAGAGATTAGTTCCGCCCAGCAGAATAAAAAAGACTTGCTAAATAAACTATCAAATGAGTTTACGATTCTTAGGAAAGCTCTTAAGAAATATCAGCACGACGAGCCAAAGTCCACTCGATCGAGATTAGCTAAATACATCGATGACTTCGCAGAAACATTGCTCGACGATTCTGAAATAAAGATATTTAGCGTAATAAATGAGCTTAGCACTGCAATAATTGAAAACAATATTTCATTAGATCTAAAATCAAAAGAGAAAGTGCTAGCCCTCATTAAATTGCTAACTAAAGACTATGTTAAGAACTTGCAAAAACAATATACTGAAATAGTAGAAAAGCTAGATAAATTAGAACAACAAAAGAAGGATCTGTTAGCTCCAATTAAAACTAAACGAACTGAGCTAGAAAAACAGTTAAGAGAAACTTATGCTCAAGTTGTAGAACTCGCGCCGAAAATTAAAGCGAGGACAAAGCAAAAAGAAAGTAGAAATAACGAATTATCACAATTAAAATCCGATGTTGAGAAGATAGCAAGTGATTTAACGCGAAGAAAAGTAATTTTGCTAAAATAGCTAAATTAGAAACCCTTTTAAGATTATTCTACTTCAAAGTAGTATGCAAGTAGCTATTTTAACTAAGCTGGAAGACGGTTCGTTTAAACCGCAAAAAGTAGAAATTGAGAGTGAATTATCTGCAAGAACTATGTTGACCTCTCCTGAGAAATTCTTTGTGTGTACAAAATCGTGTAACGGAACGTATCATCCAGTATTTAGCGAACTTTCGGGTATTTTAGCTGAACATAAAAAGCAGCCGAATGGACTATCACGAACAATAATTAACAAGCTTGGACTAGATGAAGATCTGCACGGAAAGCGGTTTGTTGTTTTCGCTAACGGAAAAGAAGTGCACTTACTCGGCGATGTGGTCACTGCGTCTAAGAAGCTAAGTAAGTGACTTTGTTCTGAACAATTCTTTTTATACGCTATCCTTCGAATAATTATATGACTGAAAAGTATGGCGAAGCTATCTCCATAGCAAAAAGCGAGAGCGAAAAAAAGTTCATCTATGAGCATTATATCTGTGGAGAGCCAGAGGAGATTGTTTCTAAGCTAGCTGTTGAGCCGGTGCTTCGTTCTGCGATTTTATCTTTAATATCTGCTGGATTTGTTCGAACGGAAGCGGAATTGTTAGAATTCTTTGAGTCTACGTTCTACGGCCATCAGTACAAAGATGATTTTGGCTTGATGGTTAAGATCTCCGATGTTGTTAAGTTGCTTGCGCTTTACGAATTTATTCTGGTTGTTGGCAAAAAGCTAGAGCCGACGCGGTTGGGTAAAAGAGTCTCTGAACTTTATTTAGATCCAAATTCAGCATTTCATATGATTCGGCACTTTAAGAAAGCAACTAGCGGAGGTGAGGTTTTCTCTTATTTAAATCTGATTTCAAATACTGTTGAGATGCGTCCGTTGCTTAGACTCCGCAAGGGAGATGGGGACTGGATCCAAGAGGAGCTGGCGGAAAAGGAAGATATTATTTTTGAGAGGATTCCGAAAGAGTGGGAGGTTGAATTTGGAGAATTTATCAATTCTTTCAAGACTGCATTGCTTTTGGAGGATTGGATAAGCGAAAAATCAGAGGAGTTTATCTTAGATAAATACGACCTCCGACCGGGCGGAGTTCACGTTAAGATTGCTAATGCTAAATGGCTGCTTTATTCTGCGTCTGAGCTGGCTAGGCTTTTAGAGCTGCGAGAAGTTCAGAACAAAGTTAGGGAAACGCTAGTTAGAGTTCAGCATGGAATCAGAACTGAATTACTTGCTCTGGTTAAATTGCGAGGAATCGGTAGATGGCGAGCTAGGAAGCTGTTTTCTAAAGGATTTAAGACGATCAAAGATCTAAAAGCTGCAGATGTTTCAGAATTAGCGCAGCTAATTGGTTCTAAGAATGCTATTAATGTTAAAGAACAGCTCGGGCAGAAGGTTAAAAACATTAGAACGGTTAAGAAGATTATTGAGAAGAAAGAAATGGTTAAAAAGGGACAAGTTGACTTAACTGCGTGGAGTTAAAGCGAATCAAAATTCGCTTTCTCTCAACCAAATCGGAACTAGTTCCGATTGGCCACGCGAACAAAGTTCGCTTGGTCACAAGTGATTAAGATAAGATGGAAAAAGAGATTCTAGATAAGTACATCAAAGCAGGCAACATAGTTAAAAAAGTCAAAGAATATGCTAAAACGCTTGTTAAAGATGGAGCGCTAGCTGTTGATGTTGCTGATAAAGTTGATGCGAAGATTGTAGAGCTAGGCGGAAAGCCAGCTTTTCCAGCCGACATTTCAATAAACGAGATTGCTGCTCACTATTGCCCAAGATTTAAGGATAAGCTAGTTATCAAAAGCGGAGACTTGGTTAAGGTAGATTTAGGAGTTCATATTGATGGTTATTTAGTTGACACTGCGATATCCATCTCGGCGGGCAAGAATGCTGGGAATGAAGAATTAATAGCGGCTGCGCATGCTGCTTTATCTATTGGGATTAAAACTGCTAAGCCAGGCGTGCAAGTAAGAGAGATTGGCAAAGCCATTCAGGAAGAGATTTCTCGGCGCGGCTTTCAAACTATTCGCAACTTATCGGGCCACGGCGTAGATCAATGGGTCGTACACACCTCGCCGACAATCCCTAACTTTGACAATGGCGACAAACGCGAGCTAAAAGAAGGGGACATAATTGCTATCGAGCCTTTTCCGTCAACTGGCGAGGGCATTGTAGTCGAGGGCAAGGATTCTGAAGTCTACGAAGTAGTCAGCGAAGGCAACATAAGAACTGGCCGAGATGTTTTGGAATATGTTTTCGAAGAATTTGAAACTCTACCCTTCTGCAAAAGACAATTAATAAATAAGTTCGGCGCTCTGAAGGCTCCGCTAGCGATTAAGCAGATGCTTTCTTCAGGGATTATTAAAGAATTTAAAGTATTGAGAGAGAAAAATCAAAATAGTAAGGTTGCTCAAGCTGAGCACACTTTAATAATACAAGAAAAAGGAAATAAAATACTAACGTAGTCTAGGAAACTCAATTCTTTCAAAGTAGCTTAGTATTCTATTTATTATTCCCACAACGTCATGGCATTTACTATTTGAGCAGAAGTTAGATTTGCATTCATAATTATTATCGCAATCCTTTCTCGTATCTTTTTGACTATGCCAGTCGCTATCTATTCCGCAATAGGCTTTTTTATCTTCGCGAGTAGCTCTCATTCCTTGTGCTACGCAGTTGCCATCCAGTAAGCAGCCCTTAGCCTCACAAGCTTGTTCCGCTAGAGGTTCTGGTGCTATATATTTTAAGCAAACTTGAGTAGAATCTCTACCTGCCAGGTATTCCCCTTCTTCCATCTCTAATATTTCATCCAAGCAAATCCGCAGGTCAAGGACAATATCAGACTCGCCTTCTGCTAGAGGTCTAGTAAATTCAGTTTCTCCTTCAGAACTAACTTCGAATATTGCCGTATCATAATCTATTAACGTCGATTCTACCCTCCACTCGATACCGTCAATTGTAAAAGTCCTAGCTTCAGATTCATATCCAACGCATGAATTCTCTGCATACAATCCTTCCCTAAGATCACAATCAGTACAATCGCTCCCACTAACGCTTAGAAAAATAGGAAGATCACTAGAAGTTATAGTATCATGTGGCTCACTTACTGCATACATATCTAAATTTAATCCTTCAGTTAAGGCCGAGGTGGTTGTAGTAGTTGAGGCATACTCACAACCCGGATCTTCCGCAATCGGTCCAGGAAGATTAGTAAGTACACACGTTGTCTCAGGATGCGGAGAGCAATATATACTCATCTCGCACGCTTGTTGATCATATGCTAAATCACTACAAAGCTGCGAATATTTAGTAAGATCTGTATCTGCGCTAACACTAGCAGCACTCAATCCAATCATCAGCGTAATCAAAATTCCTAAAAAAACTAATTTGATTTTCATGTACTACTAACGCAAGCAAAACTTAAAAGCCTATTTCTAATCTGAGAACTCGACGGCTGCAGTAAGCAGCCTTATTTCCGAGCGTAGCGAGCTATAATCCTGTAGCGAACTGTCCAGTGAGCGTCTATTTCGAAGCTCCGAAGGAGCTGAGCAAGACGCTTTTCTTTCTTGGACACCTAGTTCTTTCTTTTCGCAAAAGAAAGAAATGGTTGGATCAACCCATATACTCGGGAACAATAGCTCCGCCACATTTAGCAGCTTTCATCGCTGCCTGATACTTCGCTAGATCTCCATTACAAATAGAAGACTTAACTTCTTTCATAGCTGCATCAAAGTGCTTTTTCTTAACCTCTTTAGCGCTCATGTTTTCGCGAAGAGCTCTCATTGCTGCTTCTCGGCAAAGTCCTTCAATATCTGCACCTGAAAAGTTCACGGTTTTATTAGCTAAGTCCATTAATTTAACATCTTTTGTCAGCGGCATCGAATCAGTATGAACCTTAAACACAGCTAGCCGCGCCTTCTGATCTGGAGGCATAATTAATACTTGCCGATCAAACCGTCCCGGGCGAAGGAGAGCTGGATCAACTAGCTCTGGCCGATTTGTAGCTGCAATTACAACCACGTCAGTTAGTTCTTCAAGACCATCCATCTCGGAAAGAATCTGATTAACAACTTTCTCATTAACTTTTGATCCATCCATTCCTCCTCGCGCAGATGCAATCGAATCTATCTCATCAAAAAATACTATCGCTGGTGAAACTTGCCTAGCTTTCTCAAAGATCTTTCTAATAGCTTTCTCTGATTCTCCAACCCACTTTGAGAAGACTTCGGGACCTTTTACTGAAATAAAATTAGCATTAGATTCTGTAGCTACGGCTCTAGCTAAAAGTGTCTTACCGCATCCAGGGGGACCATATAATAGAACTCCTTTTGGTGGTCTGATTCCCAGTCTGCTAAAACTATCTGGGTTTTTCAGCGGCCATTCAACAGCTTCCTTTAATTCTTGCTTGGCTTTTGCTAAACCGCCGACGGAGTCCCAAGGAACCTTCGGAGCCTCAACTAGCACCTCTCGCATAGCAGAGGGTCTAACGGTTTTCAGACCTTCCTTGAAGTCCCGCTTTCTAACTGTCAGTTTCGCTAGGAATTCTTCTGGAATCTTTTCTTCTTCCTTAAATTTGAAACCAGAAATGTTCTTACGTAATACGCTCATTGCAGCTTCCTTGCATAGCGCTTCTAGATCTGCTCCGACAAATCCGTGGGTAATCTCAGCTAGCTCTTTCAAATTAACGTCTTTAGCTAAAGGCATATTTCGAGTATGAATCTTAAGAATATCTAATCTACCTTCCTTGTTAGGTATACCAATCTCTATTTCTCGATCAAATCTTCCACCTCTTCGAAGAGCAGGATCAAGAGCATCTGGTCGATTAGTAGCTGCGATAACAATGACTTTTTCTCTGCTCTTTAAACCATCCATTAAAGCTAGCAACTGAGCTACAACTCTGCGCTCAACTTCACCATAGGACTCCTCTCGCTTAGGTGCTATTGAATCGATCTCGTCTATGAAAATTATCGAGGGTGAATTCTTTTCAGCATCTTCAAAAAGCTGACGGAGTTTCTTTTCAGCTTCACCATAAAATTTATTCATAATAGCTGGAGCATCTAAGTGGATAAAATGTGCTTGAGTTTCATTAGCCACGGCCTTTGCTAGAAGAGTTTTACCGGTACCTGGCGGTCCGAATAATAGAATTCCCTTAGGGGGTTTTATACCTAATCGCTGGAAAATCTCTGGGTGCTTTAGCGGAAGCTCGATTATCTCTCGAACTTTCTTGACTTCTTCTTCTAAACCACCAATGTCCTCGTAGGCCACTTCTGGAACAACTTCCTCTTTTAATTCTACAGGTTCTGATTTTATGTCTAGCTTTGTGTCTTCAGTTATTATTACAGCTTCCTTCGGAGTTGTATTTACAACTTGAAATTTTAATCCACCAAAACCAAACGAGCCCATATTTGCTCCAAGATCCCCTTCTCCAAAAGCCATCCTGAAAATATCATCAAACGAACCCATCGACATAGTCTGTCTACGTCTGCGCGTTCCGCCCAGTGAAATTATATCCCGCTTTGAGACTGCGCGACCCAATAGAGAACGTTTAAAGATATCCTTGCCACCGGAAATCATAATTTTCGCACCAATTGGAGCAATAGTTACTTGCTTAGCAGGCCTTATTTCAGCTTTTCTAACAGATACTTTCTCACCAATAGATGTACTTGCATTACGTCGGGTTAGCGAATCGGCACGTATTATTGCCAAACCCATATCTGCAGGAAATGCTCTCCCAGCAATAGCAACCGTCTTTTTTTCACCCTGAATTTCGACGATCTCACCTTGCTGGATACCGATTTTCCGCATAATTTGAGAATCTATTCTAACAATACCTTTGTTAACATCATCTTGCTGCGCTTCTGCAACTTTTAGTGATAATTCTGGAATTGCCATCTTGGTTTCCTTTCCTAGACTGTATCTAGGAAACTAAGACACAAGGAAGCTTTGCTTCCGACGTGTGAACTATACAAACTAAGTAATCAAAAGGTTAAAAAGGTTGAGAGTGGAAGCTCTTACTTAACGATTATCACTCCTACTGAGCGAAGAAATCCTTTTTAATCTTGCTTTGTTGCGATCTACATGGTGAAAATTCTACACCAAGCAATTGGTCCCAATTGCTTAGTTCCGGGCTTACCTTACGATTCAGATACTTCAACATTTATTGAATCTAAAATACTCGATGATGTTCCTACGCGTAATGAGATGTATGACTTATTAAAAAAATCCCGCGAAGATACTATGACTATCGCATGGACAAAGCATGTTCTTCAAGGATTTAAAATATATGTGCCTTCCACGTTTAAAATGACTACCTATAATATGCCTGCGAGCCTGACTGAAAACTTATTTAATACAGCTACAGATTGGATACCCGAGAACACGCGCATGCTTTTGCAGATACAGGCAGAAATTGAAACTAAATTTGCTACTCTAGATGCTGCGGTGATTAATCGGAGAAAGACTCCGGGAAATTTAGGAACAATAACCAATAAAGCACATACTGCGAATAGAATTTATAATATTGGAAGAATATATAATCATCTTAAGGAACGCGAGACACCACTGCTATTCGGCCTAACTAGAGATATTGCTACATGGGATGCGGCGTTATTGGAAATTAAATTACTTGCTATAGAATTCACTAAAGAAGTCCCAACGGGTCCAAGAGAATACAATCATTCGACAACACAGGCAGAATTAACGGATAAAATAATAAGCAGAGACTATCCTTATGTAGATTGGCTAGAAAATAAATTAAAAGACAATTTAGTCAGAATATTATTATATGGCTCAGCTGCGAGAACAAATGATCCAAGCCTTTTTGGTGACTTTGATAATTGGGTTGTAGTAGATGATATCAGTGCAGCGTATGAAGTATTAACTAGAACTGCTCCAGCAGTAAGAATTCTCGGTGACGGTACGCGGAAAGTAATTGAGGGCTGCTTTGATCCAGATCCAAAAGATAAAAACCTAAAACCTGTCGGGATTCATGTACTATTAAACGATCACGATTATGAAGAACGACATATTCGGGCGTTACATGATTCTGAAGAATTTAGAATGCACACAAAGCCACTCCGCGGAGAATTTGTCTTCCCAAAAGTAGCCTTAGATGAATTAACTAACAGAGGACTGTGTCAATCGCATATCAAACTTAAAACTGGATCGGGAGGAGCAAGCTGGGCGTATAATTCTCCGGAGAAAATATTAGGGAAAGAACCACTATTTGCATTTTTTGCAAAAATTCCACGTTTCGCGCTACAGCACGGTCTTACTGCAATGGAAGGTCCGGGATTTAGAGATAAACAAGAACTAGACCGACGACTTGCAGAAAAAGGCATATTTATTCCAAAGTATAAAGCTGATGCAGATTATATTCGACGCTCATTAATAGACTCTACTGTGGCAAGCTTCATAGTACAGAAAGAGATAATAGAACATGGTATAGAGCCTTCTTTTGATTTCTTAAGCCATCACAGTAAGCTACTTGAAACAGACTTAAACTGGGCAGAATTAGATGTATTAGCTTAATTATTTTCTTTGTTTCAAAGGCCTTCGAGCCTTAACAGTTAGCAGCATCTCTGGCGCAAATTCTTTTGCATATTCAAAAGCCTGATCTTCAAAACCAACATCCAAGAAAGCTCTAACTACTTCTCTAGCTCGAACTTTGGCCGCCGATACTCGCTTTTTGCGCATATAAGCAGCCTTTCTAGACTTAACGTATTCCCGCTGATTATAATTTTGCATATACTGCTTTTTCCGCTTGCTAATCATCTTAACTTCTTTCTGGAGATACCAGAAGTTGAGACACGAGGAAAGTAACCGATTTCGTGGCTTTCCGACGTGTACCGTATTTAAGGAAAAACGGCTTTAAAAAAGTTATGAAACTCTCAAACTTCTCTATTAAGTCAAGCACCACAATATTAATAACTTCTAGCAGCAGAATACACGCATGAGAATTACCAGCGGCTGTTCAATCCTAGACAAACTTCTAAAAGGCGGCTACGAGCACGGAGTTATCTCAACAATCTATGGCGAAGCTGGCTCAGGGAAGACAAACCTTGCGCTGCTAGCTTGTTTAAATTGTGCTGAAAACGAAAAAGTTATTTTTGTAGATACTGAAGGTGGTTTTTCAACTGAACGGATTAAGCAACTATTTCCAGACCACGCTGAGAGGCTAAAAAATGTCAAAATCTTTGAGCCAACAACCTTTGCGGAGCAGAGAAAAGCTATCGAAGAAATAAAGGCACTGGTAGAAAAAGATGGAGCAAAGTTAGTTGTTATCGACTCGATTGTAATGCTATACCGATTGAATCTAAAAGGAAATGACGTGAGCGAGACAAATAAAGAATTAGCTAATCAACTAGGGCTGCTCTCAGAGCTAGCTAGAAAAAAGAACGTCGCTATCATCGTAACCAATCAAGTCTACTCTGAGTTCGATAAAAAGAATTCAATAAAAATGGTTGGTGGAGACCTGTTAAAATACTGGTCTAAGTGCATACTTAAACTTGAAAAATTCAGCGAAGGTGTTCGAAAAGCTAGCTTAGTCAAGCACAGATCAATTGCTGAGGGCGCTTCAGTTTTCTTACAGATTTGTGAGAACGAGATAAAAGGCGTTAAAGAGCCAAAGAAGAAGTTTAGTTTATTCTGATTTTTCCTTAGCTTTTTCAGCTTTCTCCGGACAATCTGGATTAACGCATAACTCCCACTTGCGCGAGCCGCCAAGATAAATTCTAACTTTCGGAGTTCCGCATTTGCATTTTATCTTCAATACATACATCTTTCCCTTTTGCGGCAGCGGCCATGTTGTCTTGCAGGCAGGGTATTTGTTACAGGCTAGAAATCTCTTGCGAGTCTTTCGAGAATGGAGCACACGCATTTTCCCTTCTTTGCATTTCGGACAGTCGCAGACAATGTCCTGT
>JAFCGA010000013.1 GCA_017608345.1 Candidatus Pacearchaeota archaeon
AACTTAGAAAAGCCGTACATCGAGCATAACATCAAATTTACAAAGCTTGCCTATGGATTAGATAAAGTTGAAGAAAAGGATTTCCCAGCAGCTACTAAGTTATCCGTAGACACATTAGAGCAAGCATCAGAGACAATTGATAACATAAGACTGCTAGATTCGCGGCCATTAACTCAGACATATAAGCAAACTCAGGAAATAAGGCTGTATTATGATCTTTCTGGCATTGATATTGACAGGTACAATATTGATGGAAAATATACTCAAGTAATGATTGCTCCCCGGGAGCTTGATCAACAACAATTAGTTGAGGGCGCAAAAACGTGGGTTAACACGCATATGATTTACACTCATGGATTTGGTCTTGTCATGAGCCCAGTTAATACAGTTACAGAAGAAGGCTTGCCTAATTACTTAGTGAAAGATATTCCTCCTGCATATTCTGTTGAAGAAGAGAACTTGAAAATAACTAATCCAAGGATATATTATGGAGAAAGAGAGAATAAATTTGTCTTAGTAAACACATTAACAGAAGAATTTGATTTCCCAAAAGGTGATAAAAATGAATACTTCAAATATGATGGAAAAGGCGGAGTACTACTTGATTCATTTTTCAGAAAATTATTAATGGCTATTCGCTTTAAGGACATCAAAATTATCTTATCCTCTGATGTTGCACCAGAAAGCAGAATCATATTTAAAAGAAATATCAAAGAACGGATTGCAACAATAACTCCTTTCTTAATGCTAGACGAAGATCCTTATCTGGTGATTGCTGATGGAAATCTATTCTGGATTCAAGATGCATACACTATTTCAAGCAATTTCCCGTATTCTGAGAAGTTCGGACGAATTAATTACATAAGAAACGCTGTCAAGGTTGTAGTTGATGCATACAACGGAGATGTTACTTATTATGTCATTGATAAAGAAGACCCGTTGATGCAGACATATTCAAATATTTTCCCTGAGCAGTTCAAATCATTTGACGAAATGAACCCTGTGTTGAAAGAGCATATAAGATATCCAACTGATTTGTTCAAGATCCAGTCCAGAGTATATAGCACTTACCACATGGAAGATCCTACTGTTTTCTATAACAAAGAAGATGCTTGGCAGATTCCAAAAGAAATATATGGTACGGGCGAGCAAATCAATGTAGAACCTTATTATATAATTATTAAATTGCCGGGTGAAGCAAAAGAAGAATTCGTGTTGATGAGTCCTTTCACGCCAATAAAGAAAGATAATATGATTTCATGGCTAGCTGCTAGGTCAGATGGCGAAAACTATGGAACACTTTTATTATATCGGTTCCCTAAGGATAAGCTATTATTTGGTCCATCACAAATAGAAGCAAAGATAGATCAAGATTCTGAAATTTCAAAGCAATTGACATTGTGGTCACAGCGAGGTTCTAGAGTTACAAGAGGAAATCTCTTAGTAATCCCTATAGATGACAGCCTTCTTTACATCGAGCCGCTGTATATCCAATCAGAAAAAGGGCAGCTGCCTGAACTGAAAAGAGTTCTTGTTTCGGATGGGAAAAAAGTTGTTATGGAAGAAACATTAGCAGAAGCTTTGCGGGTTTTGTTAGGCGTAAGGTCAAGCGTTACAGAAGAATTTGTTCCTGAAGAAGATTTGATTAAGCAAGCAAGCGCCTATTACGAAGCAATAAACGAAGCAACTAGCAAGGGAGATTGGGCAGGCATTGGAGAAAATCTTGACAAACTAGGAAAGACATTGGAAGCATTAAATTGAATTCTCAACTAATTATCAATTCCATAAGTTAAAGATTTGAAAATCTAATTTGGGAAAGTTATGTTAGTAAGATGGAACAACCCGAAATAAAAATAATAGTAGACTTCAGAGAGCTAAGAAACCCTTTAACTAAATTACTTTTTGAAAAAGGTATTAAAATAGATTCGCAGAGATTAGAAGTTGGAGATTTTATTCTTTCGGATCATGTTGTCATAGAATTAAAGAAAGTTCCAGACTTTGTTAACTCCTTAGTTGATGGAAGATTATTTGTGCAAGCTAAAGAGCTCAGAAGAAACTTTGATAAACCGCTATACATAATTGAAGGTAATTTAGATGATATTTTTGAAGTTAGAAACGTAGCTCCCAATGCAATACGCGCAGCTTTAGTTAGCCTAATGCTAGATTATCAGATTCCAATTCTGTTTTCTTCAGATTTTGAAGATACTGCTGAAATGCTAGCTCTAATTGCAAAAAGAGAACAAATAGATAATAAAAAAGAGATCTCGCTAAGAGGTTCTAGAAGAGCTTGGTCGCTAGCTGAACAGCAGCAATTCTTAGTTGAAGGTTTACCGCTGGTCGGACCGGGCATGGCAAAAGCTTTGTTAAAGAAGTTCAAAACTCCGAGAAAAATATTCAACGCAAAGCATGAAAAGTTGCAGAAGGTTCCCAAATTAGGGCCGAAGAAAGCCGACATTATAAGAAAACTGCTGGATGAAGAATATAAAACTGAAGACTAAAAATACTTTTAATCTCTAGCTGAATGCAGACTTAAATGGAATATATCTCTGACATTGTGGAGATCGAAAAAGCCAGATATTTCTTTGAACAAGCAGCATTAGAAGCTAAAAATTCAAAGTGTACAAAGTCCCAACGCGGAGTTGTAATAGTAAAAAATGGTGAGATTATTGGTAGTGGATACAATATGCCAACTATTGAAGAACTATGCAACCCCTGCATACGAGAACATATTCATAATAATAGCCAAGTAGAAATGTGCTCTGCAATTCATGCTGAACAAATGGCAATTGTAGCTGTCGCTAATAGCACAAATACTCTTGAAGGAGCAGTAATGTATCATATAAAAACTAAGAACGGTGAGATGCAACCGTCGGGGAAACCTTCTTGCACAGTATGTAGTAGAATTATATTACCTACAGATCTTAAATTTGTCTTATGGCATGAAGAAGGTTATGCTATATACGGCGCTAAGGAATTAAATGAGTTATCTTTCGAATACTTTACAAAAGCTCAAGGCGAAGTTACTGTTTGAATTTAAACTTCTTCCGAACTGCTAAAACCACAAAACCATACTTTTCAATCTCTTCCCGCGTATGGAATTTTTCCATTTCTTTAGTATTAAACTTATACAAAACTTCAAACTCAGCTTTCCTTCCGGTTAACTCGTGAGTTCCTTGCTTCTGTTCCTTGAGAACTAATGTATCGCCTGGCTTTGACTTAAAATCAGCTAGTCTAACTTCGAATCTTTTCTTACCTTCTGTGATTGCTTCGAAGTATTCTTGCTGTACTTTTTTCTCAATTCTCATTTAAACCAAAGTGGCAATCAAAAAGCCCATCAACGAAAAGAACGCAATTGGCGGCAAAGCAGGCATTGGTTTTCTTTCCATCTGAGCAGTGAGAAGAACATAAATAACTAGCAATCCAACCCATGATCCAATAACCACTCCGATTGATGCCTTCAGACTAATTTTCAGAACTGCGACAGCGAACATTGCAGGAAAAGCAATATCGCCGGTTCCTAGCATCATAACTCCGCCTTTTCCGGGCTGCACTTCACTCATTTTTTGAGTTAATCCGCGCAGTTTAGATGGAACAACTATTGCTAGCATTACTCCTTTATTCATCAAAGTCTTGAACATTTTAACCATATGTTCGGTTTTGTAGACTGCAATAACATCATACACTGACAAAACTGCTAGCATTATTAGAATAACTGGCACAGATAAAGCAACACCCACTGACGCAGATATACCTGCAATTGTAAATAACATAGCTATATTCTGAGTTAATAAAGTTGGAATCATTAGCCAAGCAACTAGTACAAGAATTGCTAATATTCCTGCAAACAATGCTGGGAAGATCGACTCAAATACGATTTTTGATCCCACAATAATCAAAAAGATAAAAAGCAGCTTGAATACCATCCTATGCTTTATGAATTTAATACTGATTAGCAATATTGCGGTTGCAATTAGGAAAGCGACTATAAATTCAGTAACTGAAATTGTCTCCATCATTGCAAGCGGTCTTAATTTTTCTAGCAATCTAAAACCAACAAATAATGCTAGCAGCTGAATCCCAACAAAAATTGATGACTCAATGAAAAATGCTCCGTAATTAATATGTCGCATAAGTACCCGAGTCAAAAGAGACTTATATATCTAACGGATTGCATTTAAGATATGCTAGCGAAATACTTTTCGCTTTGTATATTTAACTGATGATTACAAAAATATATTAGCAGAAATAAACGCTGTATTTACGTTCTGTATTAGATATGCTTAAGTCTAAGTTTAAGAAAATATAAACCGACTAGCAGACCAATAATAATTCCTAGAAACAAGTAAATAAGAGAATAATTTGGTTCGTATGGATCATCAGTTATTGTTATGCTCACCGACTCTGTAACTTCTTGAGCGCCATCATTAACAGTTATCGTTACAGTATATTTACCCGCATTAGCATAAGCATACGTTGGGGAAGCTTCTTTTGAAAGCTCATCATTTCCAAAATTCCAGGTATATTCCAAAGCTTGTTCTTCTGGATCTTCAGCTGAAACAGTAAAAGTTATGGGGGTCTGCTTAGAATATTCGCCAGGCTTAGGATATACTAACTCTATGATCGGTGGTAAATTTATATTCGCTACTTCCGGCCCAAAAGTCATATCAAAATTATAATATGTCGGCAAGTATTTCTTAATGAATACTCTATCTATCTCGGCTTGCTCATCTTCTGCAAAAAAGCTAAACGTAAAGGGTTCATCAATCACGACATTAACAATCAAGGTTCCTTTATCACCAACGGAATCTACATAAGCTATTTGATTGCCAATGAATTTTAGGATAACTTCTGTATCCTGATAATGCTCTGCAGACGGTCTAATTCCCTGAACATGCGTATAAGAGCCCTTAGCTAATTTTGTTGATATGTGTGCGGTCTCTGCTTGATAATCTGAAAGAATTGTTCGCATTATTTTGAAATTAGATTTTGCGGAAGAATTTGGAAATGCAAATCCAAAAGTAGCGTCGATAGTCTTATCTGGTTCGTCAACCCGATAAATAATATGCATAGGTTCTGAGAATTTTTGCTTAGAGATTATTTCAGAATTATAAAGTCGGATTTTGCTATTTTGAAACTGATGTTCTTTATTAGTAACCCATTTTGATTCATCAAAACTATCAAATTCATCGAAGAATTCGAAAACTTCGTCTGGGTTTCCTTGTGGCGCTGCGTTTGGATTTCCGTAATACATATATAATAAAGTTTTGTCCAAGGAATTAACCATTGGTGGCCTAATCCAAATTTCAGTTTTCTGAGAATTGCAATTTTTAACCCAATGCGGAACATCTAAACCGCTAGCAGTTGTGAACCGTAAATCAGAACAGTCTCGATTTAATTTACCGATATTAATTAATGACTTTGTGCTAATCTCAAAGCTAAATTGATATTCTTCTAGATCTTCTAGCGCACTTGAATGAATAAAAACTGGGACTTTGTGATTCCAATCCAAAATAGATGCTTGTGCTAGCGGAATTATTAAAATAATCAGTAATATGAATGCTAGCTTTTTCATGTAATAATTAATAGGTTCTACTATATAATTCTTTTGCTGGATCAGGATGCATACCTACTTTTTCGAGAAAGCTAGTAGTATCTTGCCAACACGACCCCGAGATCATAATTGTATTTCTGTATTTAGAAAGTGCTGCTTTATGCAAATGCCCTGTTGCTAGAACGTCTGGAACTTCGTGTATCATTAAGGGATCTATTTTCATAGGCAGCGCAAGCGTTGCTCCGTATGCTGGCGCCAAGTGCCTTCGTTTTAGTAAATATTTAATTACATAATCTGGTCGATCAAATCCGCCTGCTAATCTTAGACCTTCAATCTTATCCAAGAAATAAGTAAAACTATATCCGTGATACATGAGAACCTTTAATCCAATGTAATCATCAATCCCATGCACTCGTACTATTGCTGGATTGCTTACCATAGTTATATTTTTCATCTGCCATAAATCTGCTGCATATTTTTTGCTTAAAACTGGCTGAGGTTCTGCTATTCTCATTGCATCATGATTTCCGCCACACATTATAATTTGCTTATCCTCTGGAATTTGTGAGAGAATCTCATATGCTAATCGATATTGATCATAAATATCCTCAACATCTAATTCAGTATTTTGATTTGGATATATTCCCACGCCATCTACAATATCACCCAATACGAAAACGTATTTTGTCTTGGCAGCCATTTCCCGCAATTTAGCATTACCTTCCTTTCCGTTTAGCCAATTAATAAATTTCTGGAGCTTTTTAGGTAAAAATACATTTGAGCCGACATGCAAATCTGAAGTAAAAGCAACATATGCTTCATCTTTTGAGTAATTAACAGGTTTAGAGGGTATTTCGGGATATACAAAACTGTCTACGAAGAATACATCTTTAACACATGAACCTGAAATAGCTAGAACTTCATCTAAACTTATGAAACTCGATTCTTCAATTACCTCTGTGTGCTTTTTAGAAATAATTCCGGTGATTTTCCCAGATAAATCCTCTAATACTAATTTGACTGTTCCGGTAGACAATTTTTGAATATCTGTAATCATAGCAATAATCGTGACTTTTCCTTTTTCAGTTCTATTTTTTGCGTGATGTATGGATACCGCATCTCTTGCTTCGGTTCGATTAAACAACAAGTTCTTTAGATTTTGATAACGAATTTTAAAGAAATTAGAAAAGTCTCGAACAGTAACTTTACTCGGATTATACTCATAACTTTTCAGAACTTCAACTCCGGGCTTCTTTATTGGCCCTGTCGTGGGCATAGTTGGAACGTCATACTTACCTAAAATCTCTGCTATATTCTCAGAAGTAGGCAATTGGCCTTGCTTGATTAATAATTGTATTGCTTTTTGCCTTTTTGTTTCTATTTCCATCGTCAATATAATTGCTTTTTTAGAGTTTCTTTAATCTTATTAATCATATCTGTAGAAATAGTTAGGTAAATTTCTCTTGTTCTTCCGTAGCGTCCTTTTGAGACAATTTTTGCGTTGATTAATCCAAGCATGTCTAGCTCAGATATTAAATCAGATATTCTTCTTTGAGTTAGGACATTAATCGCTTGCTGCTTGCAGAGTTCTTTGTATTTTTCGAAAACTTCTCCGGTTTCTAATTTCCCGTCTTGTTTCTCTAACAACAAAAGAATAGCATACATAACTATTTGAGATTGCTTTGGCTGTGTTTCAATTATTTCAATAATTCTAGAACGCTCGATCTTATCTTCTGCTGAATCTATTTGCTTTGGTGTTATTTTCAGTAAATTTTCTCGTTCAGCTAGCTCACCTGCTACTCGCAATAGCTCGATTGCTCTTCGCGCATCACCATGTTCTCGAGCAGCATATGCTGAACATTTTTCTAGAACACCTTCAGTAATTACATCTTCTCGAAATGCTTCTTTTGCTCTTGCTTGTAGTATTTCTCTAAGCTCGATTGCATTATATGGTGGAAAGATTATTTCCTCTTCGCCCAAGCTAGATTTAACTCGCGGGTCTATATTTTCAATAAACCTTACGTCATTTGAGATTCCGACGATTGATAATTGTGCTTGCTTAAGTTCTTGATTAATTCGAGTAAGAGTATAAAGCATTTCATCGCCAATCTTTGTTACTAATTGATCAATTTCATCTAACACGATTATTATGATTTGTTTATTCTCGTCTAGCTTTCTTAAGAAAATATTATACACCTCATCTGTCGGAAGACCCGTTGTTGGAACTTTCGATCCAATCTCTCTAGCTAGCTGCGCAATAACTCTATATTCTGTATCAGCTATTTTTTTTAGCTTGCAATTAAGATAAACCATATTAATTGGAATATCCTTTGCCTCGGCTATTTTTTTTAGCTTGTTTAATGCGTAAGTTGTGCAAAGAGTTTTTCCAGTTCCAGTTTTTCCATAAAGAAAAAGATTTGATGGCTTTTCCTTTCTCAATGCTGGAGCTAAGATAGAAGCTAGTATTTCAATTTGCTTAGACCTGTGCTTGATTGTATCTGGAATGTAACGGATCTGCAGAACCTTCTTATTTACGAAAAGAGACTCTTTCTCTAAGAAGTCTTCAAATAATTTAGTAACATCATCTTTTGATTTTGCTTCCTCTGAGTCCGTTGTTTCCTTTGGATCTTTGCTAGAATCTCTAGTGACTTGTTCGAGATTATCCGAAATAACTTTAGTAGACTCTTCTTCAAAGTCTATAAGTGGTTTTTGTTCCATCTGCCCCTTCTCTCCAGACCGGAACGAGTTCCGGTTGGCCAAGCGGAAGTCTCTTCCGCTCTGGTTCCCGAAAGAAAAGGTGTAAGGTATCACAGAACAAGTTCTGCGATCCAATCGAACCTTTCGGTTCGCTGGTAGCCCCAAAAGAAAGGGACCTCCAGATATATCCTTCGGAAACTCAACTCCTTAGCTCCATACGAAACTAAGGTTAAAAAGGCTTTATATTGTAAAACCGTTATGAGTGATACTATTGATTAGTTACTCTCTTTAACTCTGTCCCGTTTATTTCCTATGGAACCTAATTAAGTTTAAAATTTTAGTTTAGATTTAATATTGAGTTTAGTTTTGTTACTCGTTAGTTAAGTTGTATTATATATTATATTATATTATTTACAATATTGTAAATAATTATATATATGCGTGCGGTTTTCCGATTGCACTTGAAACATTCACAAACCAAACGCAGCAATAAAATAGTTCCATTAGAAATGAAGGAGTGGGAGGGTCTTAGCTAAGTAATATGGATTTTTCTATTAGCTCTCTCGCCCATTTCTTTACATATTGATCTTCTTGGATTACAAATTCTTGCCCTCTTCCAGCAGATTTAAGAAATCCATTTTTCCAGGAGTTTTTGTTGTGATAACTTATTTTTTTACTTTTTAATATAGGAATGTCCCATATTGATTTTAATTGATCTTTTGCTGTAAGCACTAAGTGAAGCCCATACTTGAAAGTTCCTGCACCCGAAAGCTTAGGATTCCAAGATGTCGTATTTCTTGCAACATAAACCGCATTATCCTTCCAATTTCGCTGTGACTTACAATGAGAGTGATATTTCATCCAGTCTTCTATTTCGAAAGTAGAGTTTACTATTCTACTTATTTGAAGATAACCAAAAATTATATGTTTAGGCTTATCTGTTTTATCATAACTCAATTTTCCATCTGAATAAATCGTTTTTTGAAAAGTACCAAAGAATAGAAATAGATCATTCTTTTTTATATTCTGGTTTTTAAGATGGCCTTGGGCTGAATTTGCTTGTCCAAATATGGGTGTCCATTCAGCATATCTCCGAATAACATTTGGATAAATATCTGGATCTAAATGGCAAGTATTTTTTGAAATAGATTCCTTAATTCCTAATTCTATCATTAACTGCGCGTAGGTTTTACCTTGTTCGAATTCAAGATCGCTATACTTGATATTATCTCTGGAAGGGATCGGTAGTGAAATCATTCTTCCATCTGGAAGAATTGGGCTAGGATAACCCCCATAACTCGAATCAAAACCTTTACGACTTAAAATTATCTTCATTTAATTATTCCGCTAACCTTAGCATTCGGACCCAATTTAAACACAACTCGCCTAACACCTTCGCCCCAGGTAAAATTCCCGCGAATATTCTCAACTCTACTAACAGCAAATTCACCTAATTCAACACCCTTGTTTAAGTGATAATAAATTGAGCGTATAGAAACTTTCTGACCAAAAGTTTTCAAATATTGTTTATATAATGCATAACCATAAGCTTCGCCTACTTTGAAAAGTAGTTCTACCATATTATTTCTTATTTGACTTTCTGGGCGGCGACCGCGTTTATCAACCATTTTAAGTATTAATTACAATACCTGAGCTCGTTAGAGTGAGGGGATAGCAAATAGCTCTGATTTAGTAATATTTGCTATATGGAAAAGAATTATTTAACCCTTTCGCTATTCAGAAATAAAAAAGAAAAAAGTACTTACACAAAAATTGCGTAAAGCACCCAAACTGCAAATGCAGTCCAAATCCCCATTAATAGCCATAAATTTTTTCGGTTTGAAATAACTTTCTTAGCAAACTGGATGTACTCATTTGGATAAAGCAAGAAGCTGAAACCGTATAAGCAAGCTACTAGAAATCCTGCTGCAGCAATCTGCACAATACTCATTGTTTGTAATAAAAAGTAACCAATAACTATCGCAAGCACTAAGAAGAAATACGGTACTACTCTGTTGTCTTTGAATTTCTTGTCAATCCACTTAATCATTTGCTTTGGTTTGAAGATCAAGAACTGCACCATTTTTACTAGAATAATTACAGCAAATATTCCAGCGATTATTTCTACAAATCCCATTTAGGACAGTATTCCCGCATCGTATTTATATTTTTCTCTTAGGTTCTTTAGCCTATAATTCCTTATAAGTTCCTAAATAAATTCTCAAGTATGTTAAAGGGAATAATAGCTAGCCCGAGAATGATGAAGTATTTAGAGTCATTAGACACAAGAACAAAAGAAATTCATAAGCTAGCAAACGAAGCAAGAACGCTAGGAATTGACCCAGAGCTTTATGTTGACGTTCCTTTAGCAGCTAATGCAGCAGAGCGAGTAGAAGGTCTTATCTCTTCAGTAGAGCCGAGAATAATTGGTAAGGGGATTCCAGAAAGAATTGCGGGTTTAGAAAAACAATATGGTCCTGGTGATTGGAGAGTAGCTTTGATTATTGCTGCGGAGATTGCGCAAAATAAATATATTAAATTCGATGAAAAATTAGACGCAATAACTATTGGAGTAAGAACGGGTTTAGCATATATTACGCAAGGAACTGTTTCAGCACCGCTAGAAGGTGTTGTAGAACTAAAATTCAAAAAAAGAAAAGACGGAAAAGATTATTTAGCAATTTATTTCGCAGGTCCTATCCGTGGTGCTGGCGGAACAGCGCAATCTGTGTCTGTTTTAATTGCTGATTATGTTCGTAAAGAATTAGGAATAGCAGCGTATGATCCAACTGAGACAGAAATCAAGCGATATTATACTGAGACAATGGACTATTATGATCGTGTAGAGAGAAAGCAATATCGCCCATCCGCGCTGGAGATGGAGATGATTATTAGCAATGTTAAAGTTGAGCTTAATGGTGATCCTACTTCGCAATTAGAAGTTTCAAATTATAAACACTTGGAAAGAGTTGAGACAAATAATATTCGTGGAGGGCTAGCTTTAATTCTAACGGATGGCATTCCATTAAAAGCAGCTAAACTTTGGGCTCAGCTAAGAAATTGGGGAAAAGATTTTGGATTAGAGCACTGGAATTGGCTAGTAGACTTTCTAAAACTAAAAGAAAAACTTCATGCTAAGGCAAAGAAAAAAGATTCTGGTGATGAAGAGAAAATTAAGCCAGATTATATTTTTCTTTCTGAAATGGTTGCGGGAAGACCTGTTTTTACTTATCCGCTTGCTAGAGGCGGTTTTAGATTGCGATATGGGCGAACTAGAGCAACAGGACATGGTGCTTGGGCTATTTCGCCAGTTACGATGCAAGTTTTGAATGATTATCTTGCGACAGGGACTCAGCTTAGAGTTGAACGGCCAGGCAAATCAACTGCATTAACTGTTTGTGATTCAATTAATGGGCCGATTGTTAAGTTAGAAGATGGTTCAGTGGTTAGGCTAGAGACAGAAGCTCAGGCTAAGAAAGTCCGATTAAAAATACAAGAGATTCTTTTTATTGGAGACCTGTTAATTAGCCATGGAGATTTTTTTGAACAAGGCCATATGCTCATACCCGCTGGCTATTGTCATGAATGGTGGTTAAAGGAAGCTGCGAAAGCAGGCTTTGAATTAACAGTAACGCCAACTCTGGAAGCAGCAAAAAAGCTAGCCGAAAAGATTCCATTGCATCCAGATTACACTTTCTTCTGGTCTGAGATTTCTATTGAACATTTTAAATCGCTCTACTCTTGGCTAAAAACTGCCAAGCAAACCGATGCAGGAGAATTAATTCTTGAAATTACCGAAGCAAAGCGAGCATTGGAATTAATTGGCTGTCCGCATAAAGTTAAAGATGATCAGATAATCCTGGAAAAAACCGAAGCAGATATTCTAAGAGCTAATTTATCTGATTTCAAAAAAGAAATTCCTGAAGCTAGCACTACTCTCGAAATTGTAAATAAAATCTCAGAATATAAAATTAAAGACTTGGCGGGTTATACTATTGGATGTAGAATGGGTCGGCCAGAGAAAGCTAAATTGCGAAAAATGAAAGGCTCCCCGCACGTTCTTTTTCCAGTAGGAAAGGAAGGCGGAAGACTAAGAAGCTTTCAATGCGCTCTTGAAAATGGAAAAGTGGTATCAGATTTTCCGATTTTTGAATGTGAGAAATGCAAGTCAGTGACAATTTATCCTATTTGCGAGAACTGCGGAGAGAAAACAGAGCAATGGCGAGTATGTCCGATTTGTAAAAAGAAGACAAAGAAAGCTAAATGTCATAAAGAAACAGTAGCTTATGAAAAGACCGAAGTAGATATTTGTAATTTATTTCGACGTGCTAGAATAATGCTGGAGATTAATAAGCTCCCAGCGCTAATAAAAGGCGTGCGGGGAACTTCGAATAAAGATCATCTTCCGGAACATCTGGCGAAAGGAATTCTCCGATCTAAACATAAGCTCCATGTAAATAAGGATGGGACAGTAAGATATGATTTAAGTGAATTGCCTATAACGCATATTCGACCAAAAGAAATTGGACTAAGCATTGAAAAAGCAAAGGAATTGGGTTATGATAAAGACATTCACGGAAATGAACTATCTGATACAAATCAAGTAATTGAAATGTTCCCACAAGATATTATTCTGCCAGCATGTGAAGAATCAGGTGATGAAGGTGCAGATAAAATATTTTTGCGAACAAGCAAATTTGTAGATGATGAATTAACGTATATTTACAAGAAAAAACCATTTTACAACACTAAGAGCAAATCAGATCTAATCGGTCAGCTTGTAATTGGACTAGCACCGCATACTTCTGCAGGCATAATCGCAAGGATTCTTGGATTCGCAAAAGTTGTTTGCATATTAGCACATCCTTATTTTCATAGCGCTATGCGTCGCGATTGTGATGGTGAAGAAACAAGTATCTTGCTTGTTATGGATTGTTTTCTAAATTTCTCGAGGCAATATTTGCCAGATCATCGTGGAGGGAGAAGTATGGATGCGCCATTAGTTCTTACAACTGTTTTGAATCCAATGGAAGTTGATGATGAATGCTATTTTGTTAATACTTGTTGGGATTATCCACTTGAATTTTACGAAGCTGCTGAACAATTCAAAAATCCTTGGGAGTTAAAAGTAGAGATGATAAAATCCCGCGTAGGAAAACCTGAACAATACGAAGGAATGGGTTTTACACATAGTATTTCGGATATTAATGCAGGCGTGCTAGTTTCAGCATATAAATCAATTCCAACTATGCTAGAAAAAGTCGGAGGGCAGATGGACTTAGCTAAAAAAATAAGGGCGGTTGACTTTCCAGGAACAGCGTCTTTAATTGTTGAGAAACATTTTATTCGTGATATTAAAGGTAATCTGAGAAAGTTTACTTTTCAAGGTTTTAGATGCATTAACTGTAATGCTAAATATCGGCGACCGCCATTATCTGGAACTTGCTCTGAATGTAGTAAGGGAAAGTTGGTGTTTACAATAGCAGAGGGTTCGATTAAGAAATACTTAGAACATTCGATTAAGTTGTCTAAACTGGATGGTGTGACAGATTATTTGCGACAAACAATTGAATTATTAAAAGCTAGAGTTGACTCTGTTTTTGGTGAAGAAAAAACTAAGCAGATTGGTTTGGGAGAATTTTGCTAATGGGAACTAAGATAAGATGTCCTAATGGAGATATAAAAACTGCAGAAGAATGTCTCGAATGCGGCAAATGCTATCCACCACCAGTAATGCGAAAATTACTAGCAGGACCGCTAAAGCGAAGAAGCAAAAAAAAGCGGGATAAACCACGATTTGGAGTTACAAGAGTTACAGCAGAATGTTTGAGAAAATCTTATTTTGATATGGTTGAAGAAGTTATTCATTCATTGGATAAATTTTGGATATTCTCGCGGGGGCACGCAATTCATGATTTTATTCAAGCAGATATGCCAAAGGAAGACGTAGAGGTTTTTAAGCAAGTTAATTTTGCATTATTTGATTTAATCGGATTTATAGATGCAGTTCATGAAGGAGTCCTTTACGAGTTTAAAACAACAGCTAACTTGCCGGAGATGCCGCAGGAGCATCATATTTTGCAGTCCCAAGCATACTTTTCAATGTTGTCTCCTGAAGAGCAAGCTAAGATCGATAAGATTTCTATTATTTATTTTAGTCTTTCCAACATAAAGCACTTTGAAATCCCTAAGCGAATAATTACACCGTTTTTGGAAGCTAATGGCACAATATTAGCTCAGGCCTTGAAAACCGGAGAGCCGCCGATGAAAACTAAGAGCTGGTTATGCAAGTTTTGCGAGTTTAAGGAGCAGTGCGAGGCAGCTGATCGAGGAGAGTATGTTGTTCCTAATTCTGAAGAGAAAAAAGAAGAACCGCAGAACAAAAAAGAAGAAGAAGCGAATACCCCTTCAGTTACATATCAAATATCTGAGCAGAAAACATTAGCTACAATTTTTTAAAATTTAGTTCCAGTTAAGGTTTTAGTGCTCACAACTCCACAGATAGTTCGTACTTTATCGACTACGATTCTACCCAGGCCATCGAAATCTTCTGCTTCTATTTTAGCAATAATGTCAAATTCCCCATAGAGAGAATACTGTTCTACTATTTCTTCTACATTTAGTAGTTGATTATAGACTTCGTGCTCTTTAGCTGGACCTGTATTTATTAATACATAACCGATTGCCATATCTATATCTTTAGAGTTATTCTTAAAAGTCTTTTCATTTCTATTGAGTTACAATTCGGAACCAATTTCCTAGCTTTTCAAGGTACTTATTCTCACAAGAGTTCCATAAGAAATCAAGGGGTCACTTAGCTTTCCAATCTTCCATAAGAAATCAAGGGGTTAAATCATGATACTTAGCTTAATTAATCTCGGAGTGTCAAATTGGAATACAAAGTTCAGTTAGGAAATTGTTATATATTTTGAATTTCTTTGAAGAGTATGGATGAGCTAGAATTAATCAAACTCAAAAAGAAGGTGGAATTACTTACAAAACAGCTAGAAGCAAAGCACTCTCTGCCTCAACAAGACAAAGTTCAAGACCTACAAAAAGAGATGCATGAGATGAAGAATAAGTATATCTTCCTCTTAGAAAATATGATTAAGCTACAAGGGAATCAGAAACTTCCAACTGAGGTTTCCGTTTCCAACCCGTCTGTTTCCGCTGGAACTCCTAGCTTAGGAAGTTTACAGGTTCTAATGCTCTTGAAAGAAAGTAGGGCTACTTCGAAAGAATTTGCAGTTACTGCAGCGCAATTGAAGGCAGCTTATAATATTAATAAGTCCGAAAGAACAATTAGAAATAAGCTAAATTATTTAGAAGCACACAATTTTGTTTTGTCTTTTGGCAAGAAACCAAAAGTATATTATCTAACTCCTTCCGGAATAGCAAATATTAATTCACAGGCGCGGAGCAGTTTAACAAATATTTAAATATCTCTGGTGAATCTAGATACTATGAAGAAGCACCACCATATCTATGCTATTATCGCGCTCACTATTATCGCGATAATTACTGTTTCGACATTGATAGTTGTATTTGCTGGAAGAGAAAAAACAGAAGATGAGCAACTCTTCGGAGTGTTATTTAAGGGGAAATTAGAGAAATTTATTGAAGAGAAATCTGCAGCGGATGCACTTACGCAGAGATTAGCTACATATAAAATACTAATAAATTCGTTGTCTAAAGGAACAGGATCATTTCTAAAAGTAGGAACAATTGATAAATCTTCAGCGATTTGCCAGAAAGCTATAGAAATAGCTGCAGGGAAATCAGTGCTCAAAGATAAAATTAAGGCTGTATCAGATTATATCCACGAAAATATAAAATATGATTTTGGAAATATTGTATATGATACGTTAGGTAAGCCTCGAATAAAAGCTAAGAAGACACCGCATGAGACCTTCGAAGTTAAAAAAGCACTATGTGGAGAGCAAGCTGAATTGTTTGTTTACATGGCAGGCTGTTTGGATATCGAAGCATTTCAAGCATATGGTGGCGGTCATGCATGGACAATAGCTAAGTCTGAATCAATTGTTGAGATAGATACAACCACCGGTTGCTTTGAGTGCGGAATGTGGCAGCCGATAATCGGTGTATGCGATGCAGAATCATGCATTAAGTTAGAGCATTTGGTTTAGTTTTCTAATATTTGTTTTTCCAAATAGCAGAAATTTCTTTTGAAGTCATTAAATGCGCAAAAATAATATCCATATTTATAAGAGCAGCTTCGTGAAGATTCAGTCTTTCTTTTGGCATAGAAACCAGGTCTTTCGGTACTACTACATGATATCCTATTCGATGTGCACTGCGAACAGTCGTATCAACACATACCGCCGTATAAACTCCGAGAATTATTACATTTTTAATTCTTCTTAATCGTAATAGCATTCGTAATTTACTACTTGAGAATGCATCATAGCCTTTCTTAATTACTTGTGGTTCGCCCCGTAAGGGGTGTATTTTATAATATTCGAACCCCCATGTTCCGGGCGTAGCAATATTAATTGGGTCTGGAGCGGATTGAATCTTGAATGCCATGTTCTTCTTGAGATATCGGGGATCTTCTATTGCTCTAATCCAAATTACTGGAAGTTTATACTTTCTAGCGATATTAAGAAATGTTTCTATCTGTGGAATGATTGCTTGTACTGGATGCATATTTAGACCGATTTTTCCGAGTGCTCCCCTTTCTGAGCAGTAATCATTTTGTATATCTACAACTAACACCACCGTATTTTTCGGATTAACTAAATCGATTAATTCCATATTAGAATTAAACTATAATATTTTATATTATTTTCCTAACAAAAACCAAGCAAAGCGAATACCGGTCGACGTGCAACATTCGCTAGCCTAATTTTCTTACGAAAACTAGATACGCAGTCTTCCGAATCTTGCTTTTCTTAAGCTGAGCTTTTCCACCAATTAGCTGAAACTCTCTTTCGCGAGTATCTAAGATCTTTTCGACAATTAAGCTCTTCTTAAGTGAGGAACAAAACTGCTCTACTTGCTCCAAATGCGGCAAGTAAGCAACACAATATCCGCCAGCTCTAAGTGACTTGGAAAAAGGAACTTTCTCTGGATCTAGCAAATCTAGTGTAATCAACCCCGCCTCAACTTCATCAAAACCCTTGGAAACATCCTTGTTCTTAATTTCAACGTTCTTCAAGCCCAGAAACTCAAAGTTAGACTTAGCAATCTCATAGAAATCTTTGCGCTTCTCATAAGAAATCACCATCTTTGCAACTGTCGATAACTGGGCAGCTAGCCATCCTGAGCCAGAGCCAGCATCTAAGCACAAAGTATTCTTGTCAACTCCAGTGTAAGCAACAATCGCTCCAAAATCTTTTGGTAGAACAACTGCCGGACCGCGTTTCCCAAACTTCAAAAGATCTTTCAGTTCGGGCTTAACAACAGAATATTCAACTCCCTTATGTGTTTTTATCTTGCCAGCTTTTAATTTAGAAAGATCTATTTCTCCGTCTTCTACCATAAACTTCGCTTTAGACTTTTCTTTTAGGTATTTCTTGCCTTTTGGAGATATTAAAATATATTTCATTTTTCTTTAATTATCACAAAGCCTCGCTCAGATCCGTCCCATTTATTTGACATTGCATCAATAAGTTTGTCTAATTTAGTCACATATTTTTTCAAACGATTGGGGCTTGAATCTCCTAGAAGAACTTCATCTGTCGCTGTATCAAATTCCATAATCGTTCCCATATGACCTCCGCCTTTCTGACCAATCCCCGTACGAGTAAATAAAACAAGAACATCGTTATTTTCTCTCAAGTTTTTAATTATAAATTCTTTAGGAGTCTTGATCTCGTTAATATGAATATATTCTCCCTCTAAGGGTAATTTGTATTTTTTAAAAATCGTATTAAGTGTTTTGTTTGTAACATTTGTACCATATCCTCCCCAAGTATGCTTAGTCGTTAGGAACTTATTTATGAATAAATGCGAGAATTCGGGAGAAATATGCAAGTCAAGCATCTTCCCGATTTCTTCTTGCGATATCAGTGGTAATCTTCTTCTGAGCAATACCCATTGAATGCAGCAAGGCACGCAACAACTTTTCTGTTGTACTACTGGAATATACGCTGGTTCGAGTTTGAGTATCATTTTATAGCACAAACCTCAAAACAAAGAACACTAGCAATCCAACTAATGCAAATCCGACAAGCATTCCTAGCTTTTGTGATTTACTTCCAAATAACATACATTACCAGTTTAATCAGATTTTAAAAAGCTTCTCGAAAGCCCTAAAATTTATTAACATACTCACAAAGCAATATTGCATGGTTAGTAAATTAGATTATCTTAATATCTTAAAAGCATTAAACGAGATACCTTTCGGAGTCGGGAGAAATTTACTAATCAATTTTTTGCAGGGAAAGAAAAATCCGTCTATCGATAAGAATCGCTTGCATACAAAGGCTAGCTATGGAAGTCTAGCTTACGAGAAGGAGGAACTAAACGCGCTGATTGACAATCTTCTGCTAAACAATCTAATCCGAATGGCCGCGATGAATGAAAATCGCTTTTGGAAGCTGCTGGAGCTAACCCCAAAAGGCGAAGTAGAGATAAGAAATCCAACTTTGCATAAGAGAAAGCTAGCTTTCAACTTCAAAGAAAACAAAACAAAAATCACAAAGGAAGATAAAAAATCCTTCAAAGCTTTTGGAGAACTTCTCACGAAATTTAATGATGCTCAGAAAAAGGCAATAATTTGCCCAAATAAGCATATTTTATGCATTGCCGGAGCTGGCTCTGGAAAGACAACAGTTCTAACTAAAAGAATCGAATTCTTGGTAAAATATAGCTCAGTTGATCCAAGTAAGATATTAGCAATAACTTTTACTCGAAAAGCGCGGCAAGAAATGCTAAAGCGGCTATCAATACATCCCTTGCTAAGCATTGTGCGCGTTGAAACTTTCAATTCCTTTTGCGAGAAAATACTGAGAAAGCACAACAATTTGCTCTACGACAAGCCAATACATGTGATCAACTATGGCGATAAGCTAAGAATAATTAGCAGAGCACTCTCTAAGCTTAAGATGAGCATGGACGCAGCTAACTATATTTACTTTACTGCAGCTCAAAGAAGAGGGAAAACAGATGAGCAGCTAGCGAATATTTTCATGAATGACTGTTTCTTTCTGCGAGATTATTTTAAATTTAAGAATAAGGAACTTACTAAATCTTCCTTCGAAACAACGAACGGCGACCATGAGCGCTGCGTGAACATGATTGTTAGCATCTGCAAGTTTATTGATGAATATATGCAAGAGCATGGTCTGCGGGATTTTGCTGATCAACTTTTAGATGCAATAGCTCTTTTTGAGCAGCACAAAGAACTTATTCCAGAATTCGAGCACGTACTAATCGATGAGTACCAAGATGTTAATTCAACACAGATAAAGCTCATAGACCTCTTCAATCCAGCGAATCTGTTCTGTGTTGGTGATCCGCGACAATCAATTTACGGCTGGCGAGGGTCAAACATAAGATATATCTTAAAGTTCGAGGACAAGTATGCTGATTGCGAAATTATTACCTTAACAAAGAATTATCGCTCAACAAAGCACATAGTTGAACTGATAAACAAGTCAATTCGCTGCATGGGCTTAGCTGATCTTGATTCTTCAATAGCGGGCAAGAAGGATATTAGACTTCTAGATTTTAAATCAGAAGCTACAGAATATGAGTTTGTAGCTCAAACGATTCTCGCATCAAACCTGCCGCGCAACGAGCTTTTCGTGCTAGCTAGAACTAACCGCCAGCTAAATGAGCTCTCGCTCATTCTTAGCCAGCGAGGAATAAAACACATTATGCGCAGCGATGAAATGAGAAAAAGCGTTGTAGCTGGCGAGGGAGATGTAACTCTAGCAACAATACACGCAATAAAAGGTCTGGAGGCAGACACTGTTTTTGTAGTTGGTTGTCATGGAGTTAACTTTCCGTGCAAGGGCAGCGAACATCCTGTAATAGAAATGGTCAAAGTGCAGGAATATGATAAGGAAGAAGAAGAGCGAAGGCTATTTTATGTTGCAATGAGCCGCGCAAAGAATAGATTGTATCTGTCTTATTCTGGCAAAAAGCCAACCAACTTCATAACTGAAGGCATGCTAAAAGTAATCAACCACGAAGCTGTAGCTCCGCAAGAAAAGCTCAAAACTAAAATTATTTCATCTTCAGATTCTGCTGATTTGCTAGAATCCCTAAAATCTTGGCGACGAACGCGAAGCATTGAACAAGGGATTCCCGCTTATATTGTATTACAGAATAAAACTTTGCAAGAGCTAGCCCAGAAGACTCCAACAAACCTTGGCGAGCTTGAGGATATATATGGATTCGGTAAGGTGAAATTAAAGAAGTATGGAAAGGAAGTTCTCGAGCTTGTTAATGGGCACTCTTAGCTAGGTATTTCAAGAGATCTTCGAATAGATTAAACTACAAAAGATTATTATTTACAATATTGCAAAGAAGTAGAAAGCTCTTTAAATTTACTCCTCTGCTGTTTAGTTATGCAGAAAAGAGCCCTGTTCATTGTAATTGAAGGAATAGATTATTCTGGAAAATCAACAATAGCTAGGACGATTATTGAAGAATGTAAAGATAAGAAAATCTTATATCTCGATGGCTTACCAGAAGGAGTATCTAGAGCTGAAAAGAGAAAGGCAGACAATGGCTCTGTTGAAGAAAGATTTGAATTTTATTGGAAAAAAGTTAATAAACGGTTGAGTGAAATAATAGAAACTTCTCTTCCTGAGTATGATATAATCATCTGCGTAAGGTATTATATCTCAACAATGACTAATAATATCTATGTTGAGGAGAGAACTGGTAAACATCCTCATTATGAAGAGCATGATTTGGAAGGTATTATTCAGCCAGATGCGGTCATATTTTGTAGAGTAGATGAGGAAACTCTTAAAAGCCGAATGAAAGAAAGTCCTCCTGAGCAGCAATACGAATCGAATCTAAATTCTCTACTATCTGCACAAGAGGAGTTCGAAAGACTGATAGAATTATTTAAGGAAAAGTACGGATACAAACGTATAGATATTGACACTAGTCAAACTTCAGAGTCTTAAAGCTATGAATATCTATCCCATATTTTGTATAAACATCCCTTACGCATAGCGTTGAAGTCTGAGACATGTCAAAGCCAAGCAATTTCACAACTTTTTCTACATCCTCAATAGATTTACCTTCAACCTCTACGTACGGCGGAATTTTCGGCCAGGAATCGATCTCTATTTCAACCCTATCTAGTAGGTAGCTGATTCTCTTATTCTCCTGATAGCCTTTTGAGAAAAAGCCAAGTTTATTTAGAATTAAATTTGTATCTTCGAAATGCCCTACATCGACCTCAATTTCCTTTGTTCCATCAATGCTTTCATCATGGAGTTCTTTTATTGTTAGAGTAGTCTTCTTTCCATTATTTCGTAATCGGATCCATGTGCTTTGGTCAGCTGGATCGATATCATAAACATGTCGCCGCATATTCCTTTCAGCGATCTTCGTAGCGCCCAATTCTTCCAATTTCTCCTTTACTTTCTCTACATCAATGTCTAATAATTTAACTTCAAATTCAGTTTTCATTGCGCGAGTTTTTCGAATTCATATTCGACGAAAGTTACTTTATCGGAGTCACCGCAATTGTACCATTTCTTAATGTCTTCTCTTAGCGCGGTCTCGTTCGTATATGCGCAATGCTGAGCAATTTTATCTGTTAATTCAGAAACCGGCAAGACTTTGCAAGCCTTGATTGTTGCAACTCCAACTTTTGTATCCAAGATACTGGTTTCGGCGTTATCTGGTGAAAGATACACAAATAATTTCGAAGAAATAGGAAATTTATACTCTCCCTTTAGTACAGTTCCGCTCATTTTTCCAGTAAGCAGAGCTTCTTTAAAGAACGCAGAATAATGAAATCCAATAAGGCTCATATTGCTTCCAAGGCTAAATCATTTATAATTTTTCTGCTATTCTATGCTATATTTCCCAAAGGCACAAGCTTTAAAACGATAAGTAAGTTACTAATTTTATGAGCGATAAAGAAGAAAAACCCGAGAATGCTGGTCTTAAAAAACTAAAAAGAATATACGAAAAGGACTATAAGAAGCTAATGATCATACCGATATTGGTTCTAATTCTTTCAGCTTCAGTTTTAATTCACACTAAATTAACCACTGGAGAATTCACAGAAAAAGATATTTCGCTAAAGGGCGGACTATTAATCACGGTTCAAGTTTCAGAAAATTTAGACATTGCTGATCTACAAAGAATTATTCAGTCTGAGCTAGGATCAAGTACTCGCGTGAAGCAGATAAAAAATATCGGTGGTGGAATCTTAGGTTACACTGTCGAAGCAGACTCTCAAGATTCCCAAGCTCTAAAAGCAGCAATAACTGAAGCAACTGGATTTCAGTTTGAGGAAGGCACTTATACAATCGAAGAAATGTCTGCAGCACTTTCAGAAACTTTCTTCCAGTCCGCAATCAAAGCAATCCTTATCGCATTCTTATTAATGGCAATTGTAGTTTTCATATATTTTAGAAAGCTAGTCCCCTCCGCAGCAATTGTTCTTGCAGCAGCAGCAAATATATTAGGTGTACTGGCATTTATGAATTTATTAAATATTAAGTTATCAACTGCTGGAGTCGCAGCTATCCTCATGTTAATTGGTTACTCAATTGATACGAATATCTTACTATCTGTTAGAGTTCTAAAACGCAAAGAAGGTTCGGTCTTAGACCGCATTTATTCATCTATTCGAACTGGATTAACTATGCAAGTCACAACTATAACTGCAATGGTTGTAATTGTGATTATTTCGCCAGCGATGATTCTGAAGCAAATTGCGACGATATTATTGATTGGTTTAGGGTTAGATATGCTAAACACGTGGTTAACCAATGCAGGAATTCTGAGAATGTATTTAGGGAGAAAACATGCTGGAAAAGACTAAGCAAATATTCACATCTTGGCGAGTAATTCTTCTAATATTATTTGTAATTGGAGCAGTTTGGGCAATTCAGCCAAAACTAAGTCAGGAAGGAGTTATTATTTCTGGAATCGAGAAAAATTCTACCGCAGAAATAAATGGAATGCAAGCAAATGAACTTATCGAGTATATTAATGATGACAAAATCGTAACTCCTGCAGATTATAATAGCGTAATTTCTAAGTTACAGAACGGCTCGATTGTTAAAATATACACCGACAAGAATACATACTCGATTATTGCCGAAGAACGAGACGGAGCAATATTTTTAGGATTGAATACAAAAGAAGCACCAACTTCAAACTTAAAACAAGGATTGGACCTTGTCGGCGGAATTAGAGTTATTCTGAAGCCGAATCAGGATATTACAGATGAACAATTGAGCGACGTAGTAACTCTTGTAGAAAAGCGGCTGAATGTTTATGGCGTTACAGATATTATCGTAAGACCTACAAAAGATCTTGCTGGCAATCAATATGTAATTGTAGAGATCGCCGGAGCTTCTCGTGAAGAAGTAGCCAAATTAGTTTCCCAGCAAGGTAAATTTGAAGCTAAGATCGGCAACGAGACGATTTTCGTCGGAGGAGAAGATATAAAACAAGTATGCCGCTCTGCGGAATGTTCTGGAATTGATACTCGTTCTGGATGCGGGCAAACTAAAGATGCATGGTCTTGCAGATTCCAATTTAGAGTTGATGTTTCTCCTGAATCGGCACAGAAGCACGCAGATATTACTTCTAAGCTCTCAGTAGAAAATGTCGAAGGAAATCAATATCTCAGCAAAAAATTAGACATGTATTTAGATGAGGAATTAGTAGATTCATTATATATTTCTTCAGATCTTAAAGGAAAGGTCTCAACTAGTTTTGTAATTCAGGGCCCTGGAACCGGAAGAACAAAAGAAGAAGCAATCAACAATGCTTTGCTAAATATGAAAGAGTTTCAAACTCTTCTGATAACCGGTTCGCTTCCAGTTAAATTAGATATCGCAAAGATGGATATTGTCTCTCCAACGCTAGGAAACAATTTCTTTATGTCTGCGATTATGGCGTTAGTTGTAGCCCTGATCGCAGTAGGAATTGTTATATTTATCCGCTATAGGAAATTATCTCTAGCTTTACCAATATTTATAACTGGTTTATCAGAAATTATCATTATTCTTGGATTTGCAGCCTTGATTCGCTGGAATTTAGACTTAGCTGCTATTGCGGGTATTCTGGCGGCAGTCGGAACTGGCGTAGATGATCAGATAATTATTACCGACGAAACTCTGCGAGGCGGACAGTCTCATTCTTGGAAAGAGCGGCTGAAGAGAGCATTCTTTATTATATTTGCGGCATATTTCACCACGGTTGTTGCAATGGCTCCTCTTTGGGTAATGGGTGCTGGGCTATTGAAAGGTTTCGCAATGACAACAATCGTCGGCGTATCAATCGGAGTTTTTGTAACGCGGCCAGCTTACGCTAAGATTGTTGAAATATTATTAAAATGAGGATTTTTCTGTGTCCGCTTCCTTTGGTCTCTCGAAGGCACGAGGAACTTTGTTCCGACATGTTGGCTCCAATTGGATAAGGATAGCGAGGGAAGTTGTTCGGTGTTTTTGTAACGCGACCAGCTTACCTTCAGCGTAGCTGAAGGCACGAGGAAGCTATGCTTCCGACGTGTGCTAAGATTGTTGAAATTTTGCTGAAGTGATTCTGCGCAAAACTTATATACTAAAACCAACTTTGTTTTCGTATCATGGCAAGAAAGAAGCAAAATTATACACAATACCTTTTTCTCGCAGCAATAGCAGTATTTATTATTGTTGGAATAGCAAATTACGGCGCAAGTACGAGTGGTCATTATATAGAATACTCTCCGGGTTCGAAGAGCTCGGTTAATATATGGACTTGCACGGAATTTAATAACAATTATTACTGGGAAGGTACTGCTCGCAGTGGAATGATCTGGAATGAACAGGGAGAATTACGCAAGCAAGATGCAGAATGTATTGGTCATTTTAGCTGCGGATCTAGCAGTTATTGTGGTTCATCATCTGTAGGAGAAATCTGTATCTGCAGGTAATTCTTTATTTTTTAATTTTTTTTAATCAAAATTATTAAATACTCCGACCTAAATTATATCTTATGGTCCTCGAATCTTTAGTTCCAGTCAAACTTGCAGAGAAGAAACCAATAGAAATGCTTCCGCTAGCTTTTCTTTATGCTACAATTGGCGTGTTTATTAGCATGTGGATATTTCCGAATAATGCTGGTCTGACTATGGTTTTCTTCACCGTAATGGCCGTACTTCCACTAATGGTTCATCTTATTAGATTTGAGGAAAAGAAATTATTTGTAAGAGCCCATGAGCAAGATCATCATAAGCGAGCTATGCCCTTCTTCGTCTTCATGTTTTTAGGGATAGTTTTGGCTTATTCTTTTTGGTTTATAGCGTTCCCATCAAATCTTGTGAGTAATTTGTTTAATATTCAGCTAAATACAATTGTGCAGATAAATTCTAAAATCGTCGGAGATTTTGCTGGAGGCTATCTTGTTTCTGTTTTGCTAAATAACATAAAAGTACTAGCTTTCTGTATTCTGTTTTCATTTATTTACGGAGCAGGCGCGATTTTCATTCTTACTTGGAATGCTTCAGTTATAGCTGTAGCGATAGGAAACACAGCAAGAAATATAATCGCAGCTATTGCAGGAACAGCAGGTGCTGTTGGAGCAGTACAATATTTCAGTGCATTCTCGCTCGGACTTTTAAGATATATGATCCACGGTATTCCTGAAATCGGAGCGTATTTTGTCGGCGGGCTAGCTGGCGGAATGATCTCTGTAGCAGTTATTAAGCATGAATTCCTGGACGAGAAATTCAAAAAAGTTATGGTTGATTGTTCTGGTTTGATATGTCTAGCAATTGGGCTGTTATTGGTAGCGGGATTGCTAGAAACTTTTGTATCACCCTTTGTTCCAGTCTAACGAAAATCAGCTTTATTGTGCAACTTATCTGATTTCAAAAAAGAAATTCCTGAATTATAAACTGTTCACGAGATTTTCAACTAAAATTAGCATCAAAAACCGCTAATTTCTTATAAATCTTTTTAAAGATTAACTCTAACTTTAGAGCTATGTCTTTATTAGATGATGTCGGAGATTTATTTTCCAAGAAAGAAGCTCCAACGGAAGTTAAAGAAGAATCAAAGCAGAATACCGAAGCAATTGATTTATCAAATATTAATTTTAAAGATGTTGGCGCTACAGTCTCAAAAATTCTTAATGATAAGTATACTTATTATGTTGGCTTAATTGGTGTTTTGCTTCTCGGTCTATGGATTCGAACCAGAAATTTAAACTTGCTTCAGGGGAAATATCTACTTGGTCTGGATCCTTATTTGAGTTTTAGGCATGCTAAAGAAATACTAAGTGGAGCACCCTTCCTAAGGGATATGATGCGACATGCACCAATTGGTCAAGGAATTGGAACTAGCTTAATTAAGATAGACGCTTTTGCACATATGCTTGCAGCATGGGATAAATTAGTAATGTCTTTTGGACAAACGCAATTATATGCACATATTATTTATCCGGCTGTTTTTGGAGTTATTGGATTTATTTTCTTTTTTCTTTTTGTAAAAGAATTGTTTAACGAGAAAGTAGGTTTAGTGGCTACCGCTTTCTTAGCAGTAATTTCTTCTTACTTATATCGAACTCTGGCGGGATTTGCAGACCATGAAGCTATGGCGATGGTGTTCATGTACGCTGCGCTTTGGATGTTTGTAGTAGCATTTAAGGAAGATAAACTGAAGAAGAAATATTTATTCGCAGGAGTTTCCGGGATTTTGACTTGTTTAATGGCGCTTAGTTGGAGAGGTTATACTTTACTAACATTAGGAATAGCTAGCTTCGCGATAATTGCATTGATATTTAATCGAGCAGACAAAAAATTTAGCTTAATGTATTCTATCTGGGTCGGAGCGTTTGTGATACCCTTTTCAGTATTATATGGTCTTCAAATTACTGTAGCAGGTGTTTTTATTCCAGTGCTTAGTTTGGCGTTATTATGGATAAATTTCTTTTTCTCTAAACTTAAAATCTCAAATTATCTCTCTAAATATTTGCCTAAGAATATACAATCGCTTCTGATTACAATCGGACTAGGTTTTGTATTAAACGCTTTTCTAAATATATTCAATGTCTCCGCGTTCATTGCGCAAGTAACTCAGCCAGCAGAACAGAGCGGAAGGGTTGCACATACGATTTCAGAGATCACTGCGAGCACTAATTTGTATTCAGCATTTAATCTATTCTTGATTTTCGGAGCAATAGCAGTCGTCTATCTCGTGTATCTTACGTTTAGAGATTTAAAACGAACAGCAGCGTTTAGCATTCCTATCTCGCTTTTCATAGTTCCAGCTTTCTTTCAGAGATATGCACTTAAGGTTTATCTTAATTTAATGATTATTTTAGTAATAGCTATTCTTGGAGTTTTTTTCTATTTTTATCGCAAGCAAGGCGAGGAATTCTTTGATAATATAAATCCAATATATTTCTTGCCGATTATTTTTATTTTATTTGTGACTTATTTGGCTAAAAGCGCAGCAAGATTTTTGTTCTTGTTCTCACCGATAATTGCGTTATTAGCTGCTGTATCGATTACTTCGCTAATAGTTTTTGCTATTGAGCGACCAGAGAAAATAGCAAAATTCGCAGGCGTATTATTGATTATATTTGTATGCTATTTGGTTTATTCTAATGCCACAGTAACAGCTAATCAAGCAAAGCATTCCGGTTCAGGTCTTCCCGGTGCATGGGAAAATTCATTCATCTGGCTTAGAGATAATACACCGGAAGATTCAATTGTGACGCATTGGTGGGATTATGGCTATTGGACGCAGACTATTGGTGAGCGAGCGTCTACACATGATGGTGGTACACATGGAGAGCACGAGCTTTTTATTCTTGGTCGATATGGCATGACTGCTCAAACGCCAGAGGATGCTTTAACTTTCTTTAAGACTTATGAAGTGGATTATTTGCTTTATTCAGAGGAAGAGATAGGTAAGTATCACGCGTTTTCTTATATTGGATCGAATAAGGATTTTGATCGAAGGTCGACAATAGGAGTATTTTCATTGCAGCAACAGCAAGAAGTAAGAAATGGGACAAAGTTGATTTATGGTGGTCAGTGGGGGTTGGACAAAGATATTGTTTTGAATAACAAGGTGTTCGCCGAAGGCAGCTCGGCAATAGTAGGATTTACAGTTAATAAGATCGGCGGCGCGCTAGTGGACCCCGTAGCTTATCTTTCTGAAGGCTCAAATCCAATTCAAGTTCCGATTTCGTGCATGTGTGTGGCAGGTCAATGTACTGAACAGCAAGAAGATTCTGTGCTAAACGGCTGCGTAGTTGTTATTCCTTATTTCTCTTCCCAGAGCGAAGGAGATGAGTTAGGAGCAATATTGTACTTATCTGAGAAAGTGAAAGATGGTTTGTTTGCGAGATTATATGTTAAGCGACTGGAGCTAGAAGGCTTCGAAGAGGTGTATAATGATAATGTTCCATTAGCAGTCTATCAAGGACGCGTTGTTGGACCAAAGATGATCTGGAAAGTTACACCACCAGAATATATAGAAAAAGATCCACAACTGTTGTGGAATAACACAGCGATTTATGGCTATGAGAAAGACTTTAGGAAGAATTACGAAGACTAAAGCAAAGATTTTTGCTATACTTCCTGCTAGAAATGAAGCGCTTACTATTTCTAAGGTTATAATTGCTGCAAAGAAGTATGTATATAGCGTTATTGTTGTTGATGATGGCTCAGAGGATGATACAGCTAAAGTATCAAGGAGAGCAAAAGCAGTAGTATTAACGCATATTGTGAATCTCGGAAAAGGCGCGGCTTTAAAAACAGGATGCGATTATGCTCTTCGGCAAGGCGCGAAAATTCTGATTGTATTAGATTCAGACGGACAACATGACCCGAAAGAGCTTCCTCAATTTATAAAAGCGCTTAAATCCTCAGATCTTGTTACTGGAGTTAGGCAATTTGACAAACAAATGCCGTTTGTTAAACGCGCATGGAACTTCGGAATAAGTAAATTATTTAGTTTTTTGTATGGAACAGAAGTTCATGATCAACAGAGCGGTTTCCGCGCATTCACCGTAGATACTTATAAAAAGATTCGCTGGAAATCAACAGATTATCTTGTAGAAACTGAGATGCTAGTAAATTTATTAAAACGCGGACTTTCTCTTAAAGAAGTACCAATAAAGACAATATATACTCGAGACCATGGTGGTGTCAGCCCTTCTTACGGCTTCCGTCATTTAGCTGCTATGCTGCTTTGGAGATTATAAGACACGTCTGAAAGCCACGAAGTTGTTTACTTTCCTCGTGTCTCCAAAGAAAATCTAAAGGATTTTCTTGGCCAAGAGAATCGAAGATTCTCTCTGGTAGTTTCCTAGATACTATTAGAGAAAGAAAACCAAGATGTTAATGAATATTCAAATCATCGGAATAATTTTCGGAATTGGAATGCTGTATCTTACATATATTTATTTTCGAAGAAAGGAATTTAATACTATTGACGCATTGTTTTGGCTAATAATCTGGTTGGGATTTATTATTCTTCTAATTTTCTCAAACAGTTTGAACTTGATTTTAGAATCTCTGAGTATACAGAGTGCTATGGATTTATTTACAATGATCGGGTTCGTAGTTATGATGATGATAGTATTTCACTTGTATATTAGCTGGCGTAGATTAGGCAAGAAAATAGAGCTATTAGTTAGGAAAATTGCAATAAAGAAAGCAGAAAACAATAAATAATTAACGCTTCCATACTCTTTATGAAGATCTGTTACATTAACCCAACATTCTTGATTCGAAGGCCTATTGCTGAGCTTATTGATCAGCTCGGCGATGAGCACGAAGTCGGGATTTTTGTCCCCAAGAAATTATTTTCGAAATTTGAGACAAAATGGCATGCCGATAAAGCGCTCAAGAAAGCTAAGATTTATGCTTATTCTTCCTTCGATCTTCCCGGACCGTTTGAGTGGCCGATTCCAGTTACTCCGATGTTTTTTGTTAATTTATTCAAAATATTTAGGAAGTATAAAGTTATTCATATGTGGACTTATTCCTATCTTAATTCCTTGTTTGCATTATTCTTCTCGATTCTTTTCAGAAAAAAACTAATAATTTGCTGCGACACTTTCCCTGGATACTCATTCTCAATGGGAAGGTTATTGGATCCGATATATAAATTATATACTAAAACTATTGGAAAGCTCTTCTTTAAGTTCTCAGTTATTCAGATTTATGGAGAAAGCATGCGTAAGTTTGCAGAAAAAGCTGGAGCTAGAGATAGGATAATTCTTCCTTCAGGGATAAATTTGGATAAGTTTTCGAATCTTAGA